>CAZMGD010000128.1:6838-10470 GCA_964565705.1 uncultured Ilumatobacteraceae bacterium
GGCCGCCTCGACGCCGAGAAGGTCGACGCTCCGCGCAAGGGCCGCACGTTGCAGGTGAGGTTCCCCGATCCACCGGCGAGCGGAGTGACCGTCGTCGAGGCCACCGGGTTGTCCAAGGCCTACGGCGGCCCGTCGGTGTTCGAGGACGTCGCGTTCGACCTCGGCCGCGGCGAGCGCCTGCTCGTGCTCGGTCTGAACGGCGCGGGCAAGACCAGCCTCCTGCGGATCCTCGCCGGCCAGTCGGAGGCGACGATCGGCGACTTCCGCTTCGGCCACCAGGTGAACGTCGGCTACTACGCGCAGGAGCACGACAACCTGCGCCAGAACGCGACGTTGCTCGACAACATCCGCGACTCGGTGCCGCCGGGCATCGTGCTGACCGAGACCCAGCTGCGCGGCCTGCTCGGCATGATGGGGCTCGCCGGCGACAAGGTGTTCCAGGCGTCGGGCACGCTGTCGGGTGGGGAGAAGACCAAGTTGGCTCTGGCGATGCTGATGACCGGGCGCAACAACCTCCTGCTGCTCGACGAGCCGACCAACAACCTCGATCCGGCCAGCCGAGCGTCGGTGGCGACCGCGCTGTCCTCGTGGAAGGGATCGATGATCCTCGTCAGCCACGACACCGAGTTCGTCCAGGCGTTGGAACCGACGAAGGTGCTGCTGCTGCCCGACGGCGAGCTCGACTACTTCAACGACGACTGGCTGGAGCTGGTGTCGCTGGCCTGACCCCGACGTCGGGCAGGCTGGCCCGATGCAGCTGGAGGGACGGGTCGCGTTCGTGACCGGTGGCGGCTCGGGGATCGGCGCTGCGATCTGCGAGCGCTTCGCCGCCGAAGGTGCGTGGGTGGTCGTCGCCGACCTCGTCGGCGACGCCGCGGATCGGGTGGCGTCGGCGCTGCCCGCGGCGCGGGCGGTCGAGATGGACGTGACCGACGCCGCCGCGGTCGAACGGGAGATCGCAGGCCTCGCCCGACTCGACGTGCTGGTGACGAGCGCCGGCGTCGACGATCCGCCGCTGAAGGCGGAGCTGGCCCGCCAGATCGGAGCGGGCGAACCGCTCGACATCACGTCGACGATGACCGACGCCCAGTGGCGGCGCATGCTGAGCGTCAACCTCGACGGCACGTTCTTCTGCTTGCGTGCCGCGCTGGGGCTGATGCTGCCCGCCCGTCGGGGCTCGATCGTGACGATCGCCTCGTCGGCCGGGGTCGACCCACCGGCCGGCCTGGCGCACTACTGCGCGTCGAAGGCCGGGGTGATCGCCCTCACCCGATCGGTCGCCAAGGAGGTCGCCGGCCGCGGGATCCGCGTGAACGCGCTCGCGCCGGGGGCCGTCGACACGCCGATGGCGGCGCGTACCCCGACGGGCGTCGGCCCGTCGATCCCGATCGGCCGGCGTGCCGTGGCCGGTGAGATCGCTGCGGCTGCGCTGTTCCTGGCGAGCGACGAGTCGAGCTATGTCACCGGCGAGATCATGAACGTCAACGGCGGCACGGTCACGGGGTGAGGGGTAGGTTCCGGCCATGCGCATCGGGATCTTCGGGGGAGTCACCAGCATCGGCACGGTGGATGACGCCGTGCAGTCCGCGCGGGAGGCCGAGGCGGACGGGTTCGCCGCCTATTGGGAGTCGAACATCTTCGGTCACGACGCGCTCACGATCCTCGCCGTCATCGGCCGCGAGGTACCGAGGATCGCGCTCGGCACCGCGGTCGTGCCGACGTACCCGCGCCACCCCGCGGCGATCGCCCAGCAGGCCGGCACGGTCAACGCGATCTCCGGCGGCCGGTTGACGCTCGGCATCGGCCTCAGCCACCAGATCGTGATCGAGGGCATGTTCGGCATGGACTACTCCAAGCCGCTGCGCCACATGCGCGAGTACCTGTCGGTACTGCTGCCGCTCAGCCGCGGTGAGCCCGCCGACTTCGACGGCCAGGACTACCACGCCCATCTGGCGTTGAACGCCGCCGGGTCCATGCCCTACGGGGTCGTGCTCGCCGCGCTCGGCCCGAAGATGCTCCAGCTCGCCGGTTCCGTCGCCGACGGCACGCTGACGTGGTGCACCGGTGCCGAGACGCTGCGCACCTACGTGCTGCCCACGATCAATGCCGCGGCCGAGGCCGCCGGTCGCGACGTGCCACGGGTGATCGCCGGGCTCGGAGTCGCCGTCACCGACGACGTCGTCGCCACGCGCGAGCGCGCTGCGCACGTGTTCCAGGTCTACGGCACGCTGCCGAGCTACCGCTCGATGCTCGACCGCGAGGGCGCCGAGACCGCCGCCGACGTGATGATCATCGGCTCCGCGGCCGAGGTGGCCGACCGGGTCGGCGCGCTGGCGGACATGGGCGTCACCGACCTGGCGACCGTCGAGGTCTCGGCCAACCCCGACGACCGCGCGGCCACGCGCGACGTCTTGCGGAGCTTCTTCTGACACCTCGCCGGAGGCGAGGTGTCAGAAGAACGACCTCGTCCACCTGGTTCATCGTCAGCGGGTTTCTGACACCACCGCGACCCCGTGGGGAGGTGTCAGAACCGCTCGCCCGGGGAGCTGGGGCGGTGAACGTGGAACTTCTGACACCTGACCGGCGGCCGGCCGTCAGCGGTGGGCGGTGATGAGGTCTCGGCTGAACGCGAAGTTCCAGATGCGGGCGGCGGGGCTGTCGCGAGCGAACTCGGCGACCGCGGTGACGGTCGAGCCGTCGACGGTGATCTCGACGTCGGTGAAGTAGTCGCTGATCGGCGTTGCCGTGCGGAGGGACGTGCCGTCCTCGAAGATGTCCTCGAGCTGCTCGGCAGCGTCTTCGGCGGCTGCTTCGTCGTCATACTGGTAGACGAACACCGCCCGGGGCTCGTCGTCCTCCATCGTGAGGCCGACGCCGAGCACCTCGAACTCGTCGAGAGCCAGATCGTCGATCTCGTCCAGCTGTTCGGGCGTGAGGCCTGGTCCGCCGACCGTCAGATCCTCGCCGTCGAGGATCATCGCCGAGTACACGTCCTGGTCGTCGAGCGCCTCGCCGACCGCGCGCAGATCGTCGTCGTCGGCGGCGGTGTCGCCGTCGCCCTCCAGCCAGTCCTCGATCTGGTCCGTGGACTTCGACACGGCGAGATGCCCGTCTTGCTCGGCGATCCGGAGCGTCTCGCCGAGCGGACGTGCTGGACTGCGCTCGGTGATATCGATGTCGTAGTCGTCGCCGTCGCCGAGTGACCAGATCCCGTCGTCGGCGTCGCCCAACGCGTCGTCCAACGCGTCCGTGTCGAACTCGCCCTCGAGGACCGTGAACCGGTCGGGCGGCAGGTTGACCTCGATGTAGCTGTCGACCTCCGCGATCGACCACCCTGCCTCGTCGCGGAAGTCGTCGACGTCGTAGAGCTGCTGCGGGTTGGCCGCTTGGGGCAGCACCGCGGCGACGATCGCCACGTCGTCGCCGTCGCCGCGGAACCCGGTGATCTGGATCGCCCAGTCGGCGAGGTCGTCGGCGTCGGCGTCGGGGTCCGGCCGGTCGAGCCCCGCCAGCTCCGACGCTCGGTCGAGGTCGGCGGTCTGGATCAGGTAGCCATCCTCGAGCGTCGATTCGGGCAGCTGCTCCAGGCCGTCTGCCACGGAGTATCCGCCCGACGAGGACGACGAGTCGTC
>CAZMGD010000129.1:0-1288 GCA_964565705.1 uncultured Ilumatobacteraceae bacterium
TCGACGAGGGCGTCAAGGTGGCCAGCTTCGCCCAGGCGCCGAAGGAAGCGCTGATCTCGCGACTCAAGGACGCCGGCGTCGTCGTCATCCCCTCGATCGGCGCCAAGCGCCACGCCGAGAAGGTGCTGCAGTGGGGTGTCGACGCGGTGCTCGTGCAGGGTGGTGAGGGCGGCGGCCACACCGGATCGGTGCCGACCACGCTGCTGCTGCCGCAGGTCGTCGACGCCGTCGCCGGCAAGGTGCCGGTGATCGCCGCCGGCGGGTTCTTCGACGGCCGTGGCCTCGTCGCCGCGCTCGCCTACGGGGCCTCCGGCATCGCGATGGGGACTCGCTTCCTGTTGACCGCCGACAGCGCCGTGCCCGACGAGGTCAAGCGGTACTACCTGTCCAAGAACGTCAACGACACGGTGGTGTCCACCAAGGTCGACGGCGTGCCCCACCGGGTGCTGCGCACCGAGCTGGTCGACAAGCTGGAGAGCGGCACGCCGTTCACCGCGTGGCCGCGGGCGATGCGCAACGCCCACGCGTTCCACAAGCTGACCGGCGTCGGCTACCGCGACATGGTGGACGAGGGCCTGGCGATGAAGAAGTCGGGCAACCTCTCCTACAGCCAGATGCTGATGGCCGCGAACACGCCGATGCTGCTGAAGAAGGCGCTCGTCGACGGCGAGGTCGAGGCCGGGGTGATGGCCAGCGGCCAGGCCGTCGGCGTGATCGACGACCTCCCCACCGTCGCCGAGCTGATCGCTCGCATCATCGACCAGGCCGACGCCGTGTTGAAGGACCTGGGGTCTCCGCTATGACCACAGTGCTCGACGGCGAGGACGCGATCCGCGCCGCGGTCGGGACGCACCTCGGATACAGCGACTGGGTGCAGATCGATCAGGACCGCATCAACCTGTTTGCAGATGCAACTGGTGATCACCAGTGGATCCACGTCGACGTCGAGAAGGCGAAGGACGGGCCGTTCGGCGCGCCGATCGCCCACGGCTACCTCACGCTGTCGCTGACCAACCTGTTCATGCCACAGATCGTCGAGGTGCACGGCTTCTCGATGGGCGTGAACTACGGCCTCGACAAGGCCCGCTTCCCCTCCCCCGTCGTCGTCGGCTCACGGGTCCGTGGCGGTGGCGAGCTGGTGGAGGTCACCGACGTCAAGGGCGGCGTGCAGACCCTGATCCGCATCACCGTCGAGATCGAGGGCAGTGAGAAGCCGGCCTGCGTCGTCGACGCCCTGAGCCGCTGGCTGCACTGATCGCACCTACACGATGAGTGAGCGCAGCGAGCC
>CAZMGD010000129.1:1388-5664 GCA_964565705.1 uncultured Ilumatobacteraceae bacterium
GATGAGTGAGCGCAGCGAGCCACTCATCGGCGCGCAGCGCAGCGAGCACCGATGAGTGCGATCGAGGCGCTGCGGCACCGCGACTTCGCACTGTTCTTCTCGGCGGCGGCGATCTCCAACGCCGGCAACTGGATGCAGCTGGTGGCCCTCCCGGCGATCCTGTTCGAGATGACGAACTCGGCCACGTGGCTGGGCATCTCCTCGATGGCGACGCTGCTGCCCGCCGTCGTCCTCACCCCCTACGCTGGGGTGCTCGCCGACCGGGTGTCACGGCGCAACATCCTGCTGGCCACGCAGACCGTCCAGATGACCGTCGCCTTCGCGATGTTCTTCCTGTTCCACGCCGACGCCCTGACGCCCAACGGCATCATCTCGCTCGGGTTCCTCGCCGGTTGCGCGACGGGCATCCAGACCTCGGCGTGGCAGAGCTTCGTGCCGCTCCTCGTGCCGCAGCACCTGCTGCTCGACGCCGTGCAGCTCAACTCGGCGCAGTACACGCTCGCGCGCGCCCTCGGGCCCGCGTTCGCCGGCGTGATCGTCAAGCTCAGCGGAGCCGGGCTGGCGCTGTTCGTGGATGCGTTGACGTACGTGCTCGTGCTCGGCGCGCTCATCCTGTGCCACCCGCGCATCGGCGGCGGGGTCCGGCCGACGGGCAAGGTGTGGAACATCATGCGCGACGGCGCCCGGTACGTCTGGCACCACAAGCCGCTGCGGCTGGCGACGCAGATCGGCTTCGTCGGTGCGTTCTGCGGTCAGGCGATGCAATACATGGCGCCGGCGATCTCGGAGCGGGTGTTCCACCACGAGTCCACCGACAACGCCGGCCTGCTGGTCGGGCTCGGCGCCGGAGCGATCCTGTCGTGGGGCTTCTTCGTCTGGACGTTCGACCGCATCCGCCGCTCGACCCGGGTGGGCACCACGCTCTTCCTGTACACGGGGAGCATCGTCACGATCGGTGCGACCGGCCTCTACCCGGTCGGCGTGCTCGGCTACATGATCAACGGCCTCGCCCACCTCCAGCTGGCCATGTCGCTGAGCACCCTGATGCAGGGCAGCGTGCCCGACCAGGTGCGCGGCCGCAGCACCAGCTTCTACATGCTCGGCCTGCTGGCCGGCATCCCGAGCGGTGCGTTCGTGATCGGCCGCGTCGCCGACGCGATCGGCATGCGCCAGGCGCTGATCTTCGACGCCGGACTGCTCCTCACGTTCACCGTCTTCCTCATCGCGTCCGGGCGCCTCCGCCTCCTGGACGTCGAGGGCATCCTCGAGGAGCCCGAGTACACCGAAGAGCTCCTCAACGCCCCCGGCCTCCCCACGTAGAGCTACGCTGGCCCCGCTTCCCCGCACGACGTCACCCGCTCAGGGGAGGTCTCGCATGGCACTGAGCCAGAGACACCGCAGCACGATCTACCAGAAGCTCGCCCCGGTCATCGGGGCCGAGGAGGCCGAGGCCTTGCTCTCCGAGTTCCCCTCCAACGACCTCGACACCCCGGCGACGAAGGAGTTCGTGCGCGCCGAGATGGGTGAGCTGCGGGCCGAGATGGGTGAGCTGCGGGCCGACATCGCCGACCGGATGCGCCAGCAGACGATCTGGATCGTGAGCGCCATGGCGAGCGCCATCGCCGTCGGCATGGGCGTCGCCGCCGGCATCGGCCGCCTGTAGCGCCCAGCTCGGGTCGAAGCTCACCGACCGCTTGGGCGCGTGACCCATCAGATCGCGGAAGCCTTCGCGCCCATGCAACTCGCTTGGGCGCGCTCGCTGCCGGATCTCGGCGGTTTGCGCGACCAATCAGGCGGGCGTGAACTCGACGGGGAGGTGCTGGATGCCGCGGACGAAGGTGCTGTGGCTGTACTCGGGCACCTGCTCGGGGTCGGCGAGACGGAGGTCGGGGAGGCGGCGGAACAGCTCGGTGAGCATCGTGCGGATCTCCAGCCGGGCCAGGCTGGCGCCGAGGCACAGGTGCGGGCCGAAGCCGAACGCGATGTGGCGGTTGGGGCTGCGGGTGATGTCGAACCGGAACGGGTCGTCGAACACCCGCTCGTCACGGTTGGCCGACGTGTAGCTCAGCATCACCGGCGAGTCGGCCGGGATCGTGACGCCGCGCACCTCGACGTCCTCGGTCGTGTAGCGCTGCATGTTGACGATCGGGGTGACCCAGCGCAGGCACTCCTCGACCGCGCCGGTGACGTCGTCGAGACCGGCCAGCAGCACGTCGCGCTGGTCGGGATGGCGCAGCAGCGCGTCGACCCCGCCGGTGATCACGTTGCGGGTCGTCTCGTTGCCGCCGACGAGCAGCAGCAACGTGTTGCCGACCACGCGGCCGTACTCCATCGGCTCGCCGTCGACGTCGCCGTGGACGAGCGTCGTGATCAGGTCGTCGCGCGGGTGCTCGCGTCGTGAGGCGATCGCCGCTGCCGCGTACTCGTAGTAGTCGAACGCGGCCTGCATCACCTCGGCGTCGGGGTCGCCACCGAGGTCGCTGCCGGTCAGCATCACGTCGCTCCAGTGCTGCAGCCGGTCGTGGTCGGACTCGTCGGCGCCGAGCAGCTCGCCGATCAGCGTCATCGGCAGCGGCTTGGCGATGTCCTCGACGACGTCGCAGCGGCCGAGCGGGGCAATCCGGTCGACGAGCGTGCGCGCCACCTCCTGCACGTGCGTCTCGTACTGCGCCATCTGCCGCGGGCCGAACCCCTTGGCCACGAGCCGGCGCTGGGCGGCGTGAAACGGGTCGTCGGTGTCGATCATCGACGGCTGGGGCTGGCCTCGGAACCGCGAACCGCGAGCGTTGGTGAAGACCGTCGGCTGGCGCTCCGCCCACGTCACGTCCTCGTGGAGGAACAGGCCCCACGTCCCCTCGGGGTCGCAGTACACCGGTGCGTTGGCCCGCAGCCAGGTGAACGCCTCGTCGGGCCCGGTCTGGTAGAGGTCGCGGTCGAGCAGGACGATGTCGCTCACGCGATCACCTTTGCATCGCGCAGGTGGGCGATCTCGGCTGCGTCGAGAGCGAGCTCGGCGGCGAGCACCTCGTCGGTGTGCTCGCCGAGCCACGGCAACCGCGTGTCGGGCCCATCGGCCATGCCCGAGATCTTCACCGGGTTGCCCGGCACGACCACCGGGTCGGGCACGCCGTCGGGGCGCTCCATCTCGACGAACATGTGGCGCGCCGCGGCGTGTGGGTCGGCCATCACCTGGTCGGCGTCGAAGCTCGGCGCGGCGGCGATCCCAGCGGTCGCCAGCACCTGGCAGGCCTCGACCGACGTCATCGATCCCGACCACTCGGCCATGCCCTCGCGGATCACGTCCATGTGCTCGCGCCAGCCGGCCCGAGTGGCGAAGCGCGGATCTTCGATCCACTCGGGCTTGCCGATCAGGTTGGCGAGCTTGGCGAAGTCCGGCTCGCGGCCGACCTGCACGATGTACCAACCATCGGCGGCATGGAAGCCGTCGATGATCTGGTTCATCTTCTCGCCGGGCACCTTGCGCTGTCCCATGCTGGCGAAGTTCGTGACCACGTCGGAGAAGGCGATCATCGCGTCGAACATCGCGATGTCGACGTATTGGCCCTGGCCGGTGCGGTCGCGCTGGCGCAACGCGGCGAGCACGCCGATGATCCCGAACAGGGCAGAACCGATGTCGCCGATCGCTCCCATCGGGCTGACGTCGGGCGGCTCGTTCGCCCGCCGGGACCACTCGTACAGCCCGCTCATCGCTTCGGCGACCGCCGCGTACGCGGGCCAGTGCCCGTACGGCGACGTCCAATCGCTGCCGGCCTCGCCGGTGCCGTGACCGAAGCCGCTGATCGACAGGTACACGACCGACGGGTGTACGGCAGCGATGTCGGCGAAGCCGAGACCGAGGCGCTCGGCCGTACCGCCCTTGAAGTTCTCGGCGACGACATCGAACTTCGGCGCGAGCTGCAGCACGAGCGCACGTCCCTCGGGGTTCTTCAGGTCGACCGCGATGCTGCGCTTGTTGAAGTTGTTGCGTGTGAACGTCGCCCCGACCAGACGTCCCTCGGGGTCTTTGAACGCCGGCAGTGAGCCGCGGCCGATGTCGCCCGAACCCGGGTTCTCGATCTTGACCACCTCGGCGCCGAGGCGCGACAGCATCATCGTCGCGTAGGGCAGCGACTGCATCTGCTCGAGGGCCAGCACCCGCACCCCCTCGAGCGGCTTCCCGTTGGCGAGCTGTCCGTCGTTGGCGATGTCCCCAAGGCGCATCCCGCCGAGGGTAATGGAGGGTCACGATGGGTCGCGAGCGGACGCAACGCAGCGA
>CAZMGD010000129.1:5764-10275 GCA_964565705.1 uncultured Ilumatobacteraceae bacterium
GCCCAGGCGCAGACAGCGAGCGCAGCGAGCCATCAACACGTCTCGTCGAGGCGGGCTGCCGCGCCCTCGGCCCGCATCAGCCAGTCGACGAGCGACCAGACGACCGCGAGCTGCGGATCGGCAGCGAGGTTCTCCTCGAACGACACGCCGTGCAACGGCACGAAGCGGAACGGCTGGCCGCTCGTCAACGTCGCCCGGACCTGGTTCTCCGAGCCGGACAGCAGCGCCCGGCGGGTGGAACCCGACGTCCACACCGCGGCGTTGCCGATGTCGTGCGGGAACAGGTTGCGGGCCGACCCGACCAGGGCACCCCGGCGATCGGTCGCCTGGAGGATCAGGCGAACAGAGGTCAGACCGAGCACGTACGTGCGGTAGTGGAGCGACGCGACCTCACCGGCGCGGCAGACCGCCAGCTTGGTCTCCGACGGGTGGATGCGAGATCGGAGCCAGTCGGTCAGGTTGTCGTTGTCGTCGTTCACTCGATTGCCGATCTGATGGTCGAACACGCCCACGGTGCCGGTCCCCTTTCGTCTGGGGCCACAGACGACGGCGGCACCGGTCCGGCTACACGTTCTTCGGGAGGTCCTTGAACGCGACGCCCTTGAGGCCGCCCGGTTCCTTGGGGAGGCCGAGCCCTCGCTCGCTGATGATGTTGCGCTGGATCTGGTCGCTGCCACCGTAGATCGACGGGCCCGGGGAGAACACGGTCATCTCCTGGATCGCCCCGCCCGACAGGGCGTCAGGTCCCCACAGCGTGCCTTCGGCGCCGATGATGTGGTTGGCGATGTCACGGGTGTGGCGCAGCGTGATGTTGCCGAGCAGCTTGGCCAGGTTCGGCTCGACGCCGGTGCTGCGCTGCTTGGAACGGGCCCGGGCCACGTTCCAGCGGTTGAGCTGGCTGAGCGTGTAGATCTCGGCGAGTCCCTGGCGCACGACCGGGTCGGTGTCGAGACCCCGGTCGGCGGCCAGCGCACGCAGCATCGAGAGCGTGTCGCTGCCGACCCCGGTGGCCGCCTCGACCGCGTCCTCGCTCTTCAGCAGGTCGCCGGCGCGCTTGTCGAACTGGTTGGTGACCGAACCCGGCATCACCGTCGCGAGCGCCGCACCGCCCGAGCTGCCGAGCGACGCTCGCTCCACCGCGAGCGTCGTGTTGGCGACCGCCCAGCCGTTGTTGAGACCACCGATCAGGTTGACGACGGGCACGCGCGCCTCGTCGATGAAGACCTCGTTGAACATCGCTCGACCGGTCATCTCCCGCAACGGGCGGACGTCGACGCCGGGTTGGTGCATGTCGAACGCGAAGTACGAGATGCCAGCGTGCTTCGTGGCGTCAGGGTCGGTGCGGGCCAGCAGCATGCCCCAGTCGGCGACCTGCCCGCCGGACGTCCAGACCTTCTGCCCGGTGATCACGTACTCGTCACCGTCGAGCTCCGCCTTGCACTGCAGCCCGGCGAGGTCGCTGCCGGCCGCCGGCTCGCTGAACAGCTGGCACCAGGCGTCGGTGCCGTCGAGGATCCGGGGGATGAACGTCGACTTCTGGTGGTCGTCGCCGTGCACCGCGATCGTCGGCGCGGCGAGCATCACACCGAGACCCCCGGGGGGCCCGACGACCTGGTGGGCGGCGAGCTCGCGGCTCACCACCTGCGACAGGTCGCGGGGGTAGCCGCGGCCGCCACAGTCCTCGGGCAGCATCGGGTGGGCGTAGCCGGAGGCGGCGAGTCGCTTCCACCACTCGCCGAGCGTCAGGTCGGGATCCCACGCGCCCTCGACCCAGTCGGCGACTTCCTTGCGAACCTGCTCGGCGGTGAGTTCGGTCATGTGACGCAGGTTACAAAGCGGGTGTTACCGAGTGGTAGCCGAGGGCTGGCCACCGGTTTCTGACGACCCGTCAGATACCATCGCCCCCATGAAGGGGATCATCTCGTGGGGCGTCTACCTGCCCTACCGACGGCTCGACCGCTCGACGATCGCGGCCGTGGCCGGTCAGGGCGGCGGCAAGGGTACTCGCACCGTGGCGTCCTTCGACGAGGATCCCGTGACCCTCGCCGTCGAGGCGGGACGCCTGGCGCTGCGACCGGTGCCGGCGGCGCACCCGCAGCAGCTGCTGTTCGGCGCGATCTCGCCGGCCTACGCCGACAAGACCAACGCCACGGTGGTGCACGCCGCGCTGCGCCTCGACGACGACGCGCCGGCGTTCGACCTCGGGCTGTCGGCGCGCTCGGCGCTCGGCGGTGTGCTGCTCGGCCTGGCCGGCGGCGCGACCACGCTGGTGACCGCGGGCGACATCCGCTACGGCCTGCCGGGCTCGGCTGAGGAGGCCAACGGCGGCGACGCCGGTGCGGCCGTCCTCGTCGGCGAGGACTCAGCCGACGCGCCGGTCGTGGCCGAGCTGCTCGCCACCGCGAGCGTCACCGCCGAGTTCGTGGAGCGCTGGCGCACACCCGGCGACTTCCGCACCAAGACGTGGGACGACAAGTTCTCCGAGGTCAGCTACACGCCGCTCGGGCAGCGGGTGTGGAAGGAAGCCCTGGCGAAGGCAGGCGTCGAGGCATCCGCCGTCGACTTGGTGGCGGTCAGCGCCCCGACCACCCGGGTCGGCAACGCCGTGGCCGGCAAGCTCGGCGCGGCCAAGGTGGTCGACACGTTCGCCACGACCGTCGGCCTCACCGGTGCCGCGCAGCCGCTGCTGGTGCTCGGCGCGCTCCTGGAGCAGGCGATCGCCGAAGGGGCGTCGACCATCGCCCTCGTCAGCGTCGCCGACGGCGCCGACGCGATCGTGCTGCGCCTCACCCCGGCCGCGGCGGCGTTCCGCCCCGCCCGGCCGCTCACCGAGCAGGCCACGGGCGGCGCTCCTCTGGCGTACGGGAAGTTCCTCGCCTGGCGCGGGCAGCTCACGATCGAACCGCCGCGCCGGCCCGAGCCGACGCGCATCTCGGCAACGGTCGCCGCCCGGACCCACGACTGGAAGTTCGGGTTCGTGGCGTCGCGCGATCGGGAGACCGGCATGGTGCACATGCCACCGGCTCGCGTCTCCGCCGACGGCCTGCGCACCGACGAGATGGATGCGGCGCCGATGGCCGACGTGCAGGGCACGATCGCCACGTTCACGGTCGATCGCCTGGCCTACAGCCCGAGCCCCCCGATCGTGTTCGCCGTGGTCGACTTCGACGGTGGCGGTCGCCTCCCGGTCGAGCTCACCGACACCGACGCGTCCGAGGTCGCCATCGGCGGCCGCGTGGAGATGACGTTCCGTCTGCTGTTCACCGCCGACGGTCTGCCCAACTACTTCTGGAAGGGCCGGCTGGTGCGCACCCCGTCCGCCGGCGAGGAGGCCTGAGTCATGGCATCGCACGGCATCAAGGATCGCGTCGCGATCATCGGGATGGGCTGCACGCCCTTCGTCGAGAACTGGGGCGCCGGGCTCGACGACATGATCGTCGACGCCGCCAACTCGGCCTATGCCGCCGCCAACGTGGCCAAGGCCGACGTCGACGCGTACTGGCTCGGTACCGCCAACGGCGGGATGAGCGGCATCACGCTCGCGCGCCCGCTGCAGCTCGTCGACAAGCCGGTCACCCGAGTGGAGAACTACTGCGCGACCGGCTCGGAGGCGCTGCGCCAGGCCGCGTACGCCGTGGCCTCGGGCGCCTATGACGTGGCGATGGCGCTCGGCGCCGAGAAGACCAAGGACGGCGGGTTCCAGGGCCTCAACGCCGCGGCGCCGCCCAACGACGGCACCGGCCGCACGCTGACCGCGGCGGCGATGTTCTCGATGGTCGCGCCCGCCTACGCCCACCGCTACGGCGTGCCGCTCGAGCAGGTCCGCGAGGCGATGGCCCGCGTGGCCTGGAAGAACCACTACAACGGGGCCCGCAACCCCCGGGCCCAGTTCCGCAAGGAAGTCTCGATCGAGACGATCAACAAGTCGCCACGCGTGGCCGGCGACCTCGGCGTGTTCGACTGCGCCGGCGTCGCCGACGGCTCGGCGGCGGCGATCGTGTGCCGTGCGGAGGACGCCCACAAGTACACGGACAAGCCGCTGTACGTGAAGGCGCTGAGCTTCATCGCCGGCAACGGCTCGGGCCTCATCGACCCCAAGTACGACTACACGCACTTCCCGGAGATCGGCGCCTGCGTGCGCGACGCTTACCAGCAGGCCGGCATCGTCGATCCGCGCAAGGAGATCGCGCTCGCCGAGGTGCACGACTGCTTCACGATCACCGAGCTGGTGCTGATGGAGGAGATGGGCTTCAGCAAGCGTGGCGAGGCCTGGCGTGACGCGCTCGACGGCGTGTTCGACCTCGCCGGTGAGCTGCCGGTCAACCCCGACGGCGGCCTCAAGTCCTTCGGCCACCCGGTCGGCGCGTCCGGCCTGCGGATGATGTTCGAGGCCTGGCTGCAGCTCCGCCACGAGGCTCCGGCCGACCGCCAGATCGAGACCGACAAGTCGCTGGCGCTGACCCACAACCTCGGCGGCTACCCCGGCGAGATGGTCAGCTTCGTCAGCATCC
>CAZMGD010000130.1:0-10214 GCA_964565705.1 uncultured Ilumatobacteraceae bacterium
GCCCGACGGCGAGCGCATCGAGCTGCTCTCCGACCCACTCGGGGAGATGTACGGATCACCGATCCTGTGACCGACCTCGAGCGACTGACCGAGTCAAGGTGGCCAGGATCACCTGCTGCCGTTCGTTGGGGACAGGACGGGCTCTGGAGGTGAGGACAGCATGAGTCAGCTGACGTCGCGGGATCGTTGCCAGGCTCTGTCGACGAGTTGTTCCAACACGTCGAGGTCGACCTGGTCGAGCCGCTTGATGTAGACGCAGCTCTTGCCGGTCGTGTGCGGGCCGAGCGCGTCGAGCAGCGGGTCCGGCGCGGCGTAGCCATCGTGGATGCCGTAGATGGTCAGCGCGTTCTTCCGGGGCGAGAAGCCGACGATGAACCAGTCATTGGTCCCCAGGGTGTTCGTGTACGGCCGGCTGCCGAAACCGACCATCGATGGGCCCCACATCGCCGCCTCCTTGCCGGTGACGCGCTCGAACAGCGATCGCACGGCCCGCGCGTCAGCGCGGCGACCCTCGTTGGGCACCGAATCGACGAACGCTGTGACATCACCGCCGGTCGGATGCGTCTTGATCTTGGACACGGATGAACTGTTGCACCGATCGGTGCGAGTGGGAAGCCCGACCTTCAGTCGTTCTTGAGCTCCGGTCTACGTGTGGCCGCCCAGGTCGATGACGAGGTTCGGACGCGGCGTGGAGCGATCGGGCCACGGCGAGCACGTCCGCGTCGCGAGACGACGACGGATCGTGTCGTCATCGGCGACGAGGCACACCACCCGGTCGAAGCATCGCCACACGTCGGCGGTCGTTCTCGACGCTGCCGCACAGGAACGTGAGGGTGAGCCGCGGTGCAAAGCTCCGCGTGGGGTGCGAGCTCGGGCGTCGTCAGGGGTCTTCGGCGCCAGGGTGCCGGACTCGTGAGCCCACGAGGCGGAGGACACTCACCGCGTTCGGCTAGCCTCGCTCGGTGGGGGAGACGCTTGGGGGCGTCTGCCGGGGAGGTTGCACCGTGAAGCGTCGTCGTGCACTTGCAAGCGTGATCTTGCTCACGCTCACACTCGTTGCCTGCGGAGGCGACGACTCGGGCGATACCACGGACTCCGCCACCACGATCGCCGCTTCGGAGACGACGACGGGAGGGGGCGGCGACGCCACGACCGCCGTCAGTCCGAGCACCACATCGAGCGAGGCATCCGCCGAGAGCGAACCACAAGACGGTGGAACGGTGACCATCGGCCAGGTCAGCCCCGTGCGATCCCTCGACCCGGCGGTGGTCGCGCTCAGCAACGGAGAGATGCAGGCGTTGTACGGACGCCTGATGGCGTACCACCCCGACACCGGTACGTATGAAGGCGACTTCGTCGAATCCTTCAGCGCCAACGACGATTCGTCCGTCTGGACCATCAAACTGCACGACGGGATCGCGTTCAGCGACGGCACGCCGCTCGATGCGGCCGCCGTGGTCACGAACATGGATCGCTTCGCCGACCCGGAGCGTCGATCGCCCGCCTTCGGGATGATGGCCACGTGGGTGGCCAGCGTCACAGCACTCGACGACCTCACCGTCGAGTTCACCCTGACGAAGCCGTTCGCGTCGTTCCCGTTCATCCTGTCGAACTACCCCACGTACATCGCGGCGCCGAGCTACATCGCGGCGGTCGACGGCGGTGACCAGGCCGCGACGCCGATCGGGGCGGGCCCGTTCGTGCTCGACAAGTTCCTGCCGGGCGAAGAGATCAGCTTCGTCCGCAACGACTCCTACTTCGCGGGTGCCCCGCACCTCGACGGGCTGAAGTTCGTCTACATCCCTGGCGGACCGGCGACGTACGAGTCCTTCCAGACCGGCGCACTGCAGGCGGCGGTGATCAACGATCGTCCGACGGTGTCGAAGGCGTTCGACGACGGGGTGCCGCACTACGCGTCGTTCAACGTGATCTACAACACGCTGCTGCTGAACAACCGTCCGGCGAGCGATCCGGCCGGATCCGTGCTGAGCGATGTGCGGCTTCGTCAAGCGATGGCGTACGCGTTCGACATCACCGTCTGGAACGACCGCGTGAACCAGGGTCTCGGCGACGACTCCCCCGTGCTGTTCCCCGAGACGTCACCCCTGTTCCCCGACGGCTCGCAGTGGTTCGATCCGGCGATGGAAGCCAACCCCTACGACCCTGACCGAGCCAAGGAACTCGTCGACGAGGTGAAGGCCGAGGGGAACTGGGACGGGACCATCAAGTTCGTGTGCTCGAACAACCCGCAGCAGGTCAACCACCCCGTGGCCGTCAAGGCGATGCTCGAGCCCGTCGGCTTCAAGGTCGAAGTCGACAACTCGCTCGACCAGGGCGCGCTGATCAACGCGGTGATCGTCAATCCCGACTACGACGCGGCCTGCTGGGGCATCTCCGTCCCGGACTACGACCCGGTGCCGTACCTGTACACCTACTTGTACGGGGGAGGCTTCAACAACTTCGGTCAGTTCAGCGACCCGAAGATGGACGCGATCCTGGACAAGCTCCGCGAGGCAGGCTCGCCCGAAGAGCTGCAGCCGCTGCTCGTCGAGTTCCAAGAGGTGTGGAACGAGACCGTCCCGTCGATCTACGCGGGCTCGGGCACCTTCGCCACCATCTACTCCGAGAACCTTCACGACGTGATCCATGGCGGATCGGGTCCGAACTTCTCGCAGGCCTGGATGTCTTAGCGCCACTTCGCTCACGTCAACATGAGCCTTCGCCCTGTTGCCCACCGCGTCGCACGTCTGGCGCTCGTCCTCCTGTTGGTCTCGTTCGGCAGCTTCATGCTGCTGCAGCTCACGCCGGGAGATCCAGCGATCGCCATCCTGGGCGAGGGAGCGACTCCCGAGGCCGTGGCGCGGGTGCACGAGGAGCTCGGGCTGGATCAACCGCTGCCGATCCGATACCTCGACTGGCTGACCGACGCGATGCGTGGTGACCTCGGCGAGTCGCTGGTGCCTCCCTACGGAGACGTGAGCGCGCGGATCGCAGCGGCGCTCCCGGTGTCGATCGAACTCGCGATCCTCGCCGAGCTGATGGCGCTGGTCATCGCGATCCCCGTCGCCGTCTACTCCGCGTATCGGGAGGACCACGTCTTCGATCGCTTCGCGTCGACGGTCAGCTTCGGTCTGCTGTCGATACCGACGTTCGTCTCCGGCCTGGTCCTGGCGATGCTGTTCGCACTGCAGTGGCAGATCTTCCCGCGTTCGCAATGGGTGCGGCTCACCTCCGACGAGGGCGTCTGGTCGAACCTCTCACACGCGTTCCTGCCCGCCCTGTCGCTCGCCTTGGTCGAGGCGGCGGTGTACGCACGAGTGTTGCGCGCCGACATGGTGCAGACACTCAAGCAGGACCACATCGCCGCTGCCCGGGCGCAGGGACTCCCGACGCACACGATCCTGTTCGGTCACGCGTTGCGTTTGAGCTCGATCTCGCTCCTGACGATCTCCGCGGTCAGCCTCGGCCGGCTGCTCGGTGGCACGATCATCGTCGAAGTGATCTTCGGGCTGCCCGGCCTGGGCCGCCTGCTCGTCGAATCCGTCGGTGCCAGCGACTACCCGATGGTCCAAGGGATCGTGCTCGTGGTCGCGACGGCGTACGTCCTCGTGAACGTGGTCGTCGATCTGGGGTACGCATGGGTCGATCCGAG
The DNA here is from genome assembly GCA_964565705.1 of uncultured Ilumatobacteraceae bacterium. Taxonomy (GTDB): domain Bacteria; phylum Actinomycetota; class Acidimicrobiia; order Acidimicrobiales; family Ilumatobacteraceae; genus CAZMGD01. The sequence continues at coordinate 3,653 of CAZMGD010000130.1, forward strand.
GATTCGAGTCCGTGGACGGTGATGTCGTCGACGTCGTCGAGGTGGCGACGCTGCCCGTTCCTGACGCTCCCACCAACCATCCGCTCACAACAGCAGTCCTGACGGTCGGAGCCGTCGCGGGCGTCGGCCTGCTCGTGCTTGGAACGGCCGGCATGACGGACGTGACGGCGTGGCCTCGCTGGGTGGTGTCGATCGCAGGAGTGATGCTCTTCTGGATCAGCGGATCGCGACTCGTCACGTCGATCTGGGGTCCGGGCATCGACGTCGGCCTGTGGGCCGCGGCCATCTGGGTGGTCGTGCTCGCAGGGCTCGCGCTGCTCGCGCCGCTCCTCCCGTTCGAAGGGCCTCTGGACCTCCCGCTGCGCACACCGACGTACCTGCGGCCCGACCTCTTCAGCGAACATCCGCTCGGCACGGACGGCTTCGGTCGGGATTTCGTGTCCCGTCTGGTCTACGGCGCCCGCGTCTCGCTCGTCGTCGGCCTCGGGGGCACACTGGTCGCCTTGCTGATCGGCACGCCGATCGGGATCGCGGCCGGGTACTTCCGCGGACGCTTCGACGGAGTCGTCAGCGTGCTGACGGACTCACTGCTGGCGTTTCCACCACTCGTCTTCCTGCTCGCTCTGGTGGCCGTGCTGCGCCCGAGCCTGTCGACGATCTTCGTGGCGTTCTCGATCCTCGGCGTTCCGACCATCGTTCGCCTCGCCCGCGCGAACACGATGACGCTGGCTCAACGCGAGTATGTAATCGCCGCGCAAGCCGCGGGCGCCCGCCCAGCGCGGATCCTGTTCCGCGAACTGCTGCCCAACCTGACGGTGCCGCTGCTCTCGTTCTCGATGGTGATCGTGGCCGCGCTGATCCTCGGAGAAGCGTCGCTCTCGTTCCTCGGCCTGGGGATCGAGGCGCCACAACCTTCGTGGGGAAACATGATCGCCGAAGCGCAGACCGTCCTGACGGAGCATCCACACGCGATCCTGGTGCCCGCGTTCACGCTGTTCTTCACGGTCGTCGCGTTCAACCGCCTCGGTGAGGCAGCGCGCCGGCGTTGGGACACCCGGACCTCTGCACTCTGAGAACCCGCCACGCGAGCGGTACTGTTGACGTGCGAACGACATGGGGTTTGTTCGCAGGACCAACGCCAAACCGTTGGGAGGAAGCAATGACCGCCTCGTCCGCTCCCGTGCCGGTGATCTCGTGCGACAGCCACGCCGGCCCCCTCCTCGAGGAGCAGCTGCGCGCGTACTGCCCGCGCGAGCACCTCGATCGATTCGACGAGTTCGTCGCCGCACACCGGGCAGCGATGGATGCCGCAGCACCCGGCGAGCTGATCCCGGAGTTCCCCGAGATGGAGGTGGCCGGACACCACGATCCGGATGCCCGACTGCGCGACATGGACCGTGAAGGGATCGCGGCCGAGGTCATCTACCACTTCAGCATGAACGGCCAGCCGCTGCCGTTCGTCACGAACCCTGCGGGAGGCCTCGCCGCAGTCGCTGCGGACGGCCTGGAGCTCGGTGCCGTCGGCTACCGGATCTACAACGAGTGGCTGGCCGACTTCGTGTCGACCGACCCGGCCAGGTTGCTCGGCCTGGCGTACATCCCGAGCTGGGACATCCCCGCGTCGGTTCGCGAGGTCGAGTGGGCCGCGTCGGCCGGGCTCGCGGCGATCAACTTCCCGCCGCCCGGCCGCCCCGGCCACCTCGAGTACAACCATCCGGACTGGGAGCCATTCTGGGATGCGTGCGAAGCGACGGGCATGACGCTGCACACGCACTCCGGCAACGCAGGGCCGATGAACTACTTCCAGGGGCCCGGCTCCCGCGATCTCCTCGTCTACGAGTGCGGTGGCTGGATGGCGCGTCGTTCCGTGTGGTGGATGATCCACGGGCGTGTCTTCGAACGGCACCCCGGCATCAAGATCGTCATCACCGAGCAGTACGAGGGCTGGTGGCTGAACACGATGGCCGAGCTCGACTCGGTCTACGCCCGCTTCAGCGGCAACAGCGACGAGCCCCGCCTGCAGCGGCTGCCGAGTGAGTACATGGCCGATCACGTCTTCCTCGGATGCAGCTTCTTGTCCAAGTACATGGCGAACGAGGCATGGCACGCGGAGTACGCGCAGAACCTCATGTGGGGCCGCGACTATCCCCACACCGAAGGCACGTTCCACGTCGTCGGTGACGACGACGAAGCGGTCAGCCGACTGTCGATCCGTCACGCGCTCGCCGGCCTGCCCCATCACGAGGCGCGCATGATCGCGAGTGACAACGCGATCGATCTGCTCCGGCTCGACCGCAGCCGCCTCGAGCAAGTCGCAGCGGAGATCGGCGGGCCGAGCATCGAAGAGCTCACGACCGAGCCGGAGTCGTTGCCGGAGGTGCGACCCATGAGCAACGCCTTCCGTGGCCAGGCCGGTGCCCGACGCGGGGCGCTCGTCTGAGCACACGACGCGCCCGGATGGCTGACACGTTGACGGACAATCGAGCAATCGTCGAGCGCTTCTACGAGCTGATGAACGACCGATCCTTCGACGCGATGTGGGAGCTCTTCGCGGCGGACGCAACATGGTCCGGAGGAAGTGGTCCGGGACGAACCGTGGACGAGATGCGCGAGTTGATCATCGACCCGAACCCGCGCTTCGTCGGCGGCGGGATTGCCTTCGAACTCGGCGAGATGACCGCTCAGGGAGACCGCGTCGCGGCAGAGGTCGAGTCCCTCGCGACCCTCGTAGACGGTCGTGTGTACAACAACCACTACCACATGCTGTTCGTCTTCCGGGCCGGGCTCATCACCAGGGTCAAGGAGTACAACGACACACTGCACGCCCACCAGACCTTCGTGGCCGACGTTACGTGACCCGCGGCGGTCGGATCACTTGGCGGTGAAGCCGGCGTCGACCGGGAGCGTGACGCCGGTGATGAACTTGGCGGCGTCGGACGCGAGGAACACGACGGTGTCGGAGATGTCGTTGGCGTCGAGCACTTCGACGGGGAGCGAGTTGGTCAGCGAGCTCACCGCATCCGGGAACGACGCGAGGAACTGCCCCATCGCCTCGTTCTCGATCATCGTGGTTCGCACCCCGGTCGGGTGGATCGAGTTGACGCGGATGCTGTGATGGGCGAGCGAGTTCGCGAACGACCGCATCAGCCCGACGACGCCGTGCTTGCTGGCGCCATAGGCCTCGTTGCCGATCTGGCCGCGTGCGCCGAGCCCCTTGAGCCCCGCCGTCGACGACGTCAGCACGATCGACCCGCCCCTGCCGCCGTCGATGATGGCAGGCGCCGTGGCTCGGACGGTGTTCCAGACGCCGGTGAGGTTGACGGCGATGACCTCGTTCCAGGTCCGTGCGAGCAGGTCCTCGTCATCGAAGTCCATGATCATGCCGGCGACGCCGGCGTTGGCGACGACGACGTCGATCCGGCCGAACTCGGCCATCGCGGCGTCGGCGCCAGCCTTCAGCTGCTGGAAGTCACGGACGTCGGCCTCGCGGGCGATGACTCGCCGTCCCTCCTTCTCGACGAGCGCCGCGGTCTCGGCGAGATCGTCCGCCGACGCCATCGGGTACGGCACCTCCGGGATGTCGCCGCAGACGTCGACGGCGACGATGTCGGCTCCTTCAGCCGCCAGCCGCACCGCGTGCGACCGCCCCTGACCTCGGCCGGCGCCGGTGATGTACGCCACTCGTCCGTCCAGTTGTCCCATGTGTCTGCCCCCTGTTCGCGCGTGCGACGCATGCAACCTACGCCGCGTCGAGCAGCGCTCGCGCCGGGTCGCAGACGCCTCGGGCTCAATCCTCGATCGGTTCGGGCGCTGCGCCGCGCGCTTGGGTGAGGAGGCTGGCGATCTGCGCGATCAGCTCGTACGGGACGGGCTCCGCCAGGGGAAACTTCGCTGTGGCCGCACCCGAGCGGTAGCTCGCTACCTTCGCCTCGTACTCGGCGTCGCCGGCGGGGATCGGATAGACGCTGACGTGGTGCTTCCAGCCGGCGAAGTGCACCACGGGACGCCCGCCGAGCGTCAGGGTCGCCATGTTGTAGCTGATCGTCTCGGCTGCCCCGGGCACGGCTGCGTGCACGGTCCGGCGGATCTCAGCGAGGACCTGTCGCGCCTCCTGGGGAAAGCTGGCGATGTAGTCGTCGACGGACGCGAACGTGGTGGCCACCTCGATGAGACGGTACGGGGTCGTCGCTCTCATCGGCGAGCTGGCATCGACGCATCGGCTCGGGTCGCAGGCGTCGCTCAGCACACGATGTCGTTCCGGACGGTCTTGGTCACCGAGTCCGTCTCGGACCCGCGGCCGACGGTGAGCGTCACCTCCTCGGCAGTGTGGACACCGTGTTCGTAGGTCGGATGCTGCTCGTCCGATGCCGAACCATCCGGGAAGGTCCAATGCCACGTCGTCGGACCGCCCGTCGACGTGTCGGTGAAGTCGACCGCCACCGACGGGCAGAACGTGGGCCGCGTGGTGTCCAGCTTCACCGAGAACTCGAAGTCGGCGACGAGCCCGGTTGGATCGGTCTCCTCCGCATCGGCTGGCCGCGCCGTCCGCTCGGTCGTGTAGGTGTCCGTCCCACCACGGCACGACGCGAGCACGAGCAGCAGGGCGATGGCGGCGAGCACTGGTCCACGTCTCATGCCGACGTCGACGATCGGTCTGCTGTGCCGGTTACCTGCTCGTTCTGTGCGCTGTGGGTCACGCCGGTGGCAGGTTGAAGGAGCGCACCCAATCCGGATGGATCCGGATGATCTCGGGGCTGAAGCCGTCCCCTGGCGGCTCGACGTCGCGCAGCGCTTCGGCAGTGCCTCGGATCTCGAGGCAGATGGGGTGCCAGCCTTCGGAGGTGTCGACGACGTCGACGACGAACGCGACACGTGAGCCGGCCTCGACGTTGCGGAACTTCTTCGTCTGTCCCATCCTCATCCCGCCGATGTCGACGGTGTCGTCCGCCCGGACGAAGTAGGTCACCGGGGCGTTGCCGACCGTACCGTCGGTCGCGACCGTCGCCAGGCGTCCGAGACGCTGGCTCGTCAGCCACGACCGCTCCTCTGCACTGAACCCTTGGAACGTCATGTGTTCCAGCATCCCCCATCGCGCGGCACACGCGCGATCAGGTGCTGCCTGACGGCCACCTCAATGGATGTACGTCGTCGTCAGCCCCAACGTTGCGGGCTGTCGGGGTCGATCCCGAGACACAGCTTGCCGATGAGCTCCGGTGCCAGCAGCCGGTTGCCTGGGTGGAACCGGCCCATGCGGATGTCTCGGAACAGCTGCTCGAGCCGGTTGGCGCGGAACGCTCCGGCGCCACCGGAGAGATCGAGTGCCCGGTCGACGATGTCGTACGCGGTGTTGATGACGACCTGGCGGGTGGCAACGAGGCGCACGGGCCAGTCCTCGTGCTGCACGCCGGCTTCCCAGTCGGTGGCCGTGCGGTCGAGGAGCGCGTCGGCGGCGTCGTAGGCCATGCGCATTCTGGCCACGTGGTGTTGCACTTCGGGGTGGTGGGCCATCGAGTGGGTGAGGGCGATCGACCTCCGCGTCGGCATCTTGGCCACCGTGATGTCGAACGCGCGGCGTCCAGCACCGTGGTAGATGGCGGCGAAGCCGGTGAGCGCCCAGGCGAAGATCCCGACGTGGAACGGCCCGGCGCCGGCGAACCCGGCGGGGCACACCACCGGGCACAGCTCGTCGGGACAGAACGCCTTGTCGAGGACGGTGTCCTGACTCTGCGTGGCGCGCATCCCCAGCGTGTCCCACGTGTCGACGATCTCGAGCCCCGGGGTGTCGCGCGGCAGGAACCCGTGCACGATCCTGGGGCCGGCCGGGTCCGAGGTGTCCATGGCGTGGAAGCCGGCGTACGTCCACACCGGGGTCAGGCTGCCGAAGATCTTGTGACCGCTGATCGACCAGCCGCCGTCGACACGCTCAGCAGTCGTGGTCGACAGCAGCAGGGGCATATCGTTGCCCGCCTCGCCGTGGATCGCCGCGAACACCTCCCCCTCGGCCGCCCGCTCGAGGATGAAGCGGCAGGACTCGTCCCCCATCTTCAACAGGTCGGCGGCGAGGCCCGTCCAGTAGATGTGCATGTTCACGGCCAGCGCCGTCGCTGGTGCGACGTAGCCCAATCGCTGGGCCAGCTGGATGTAGCCGTGGAGCCCCAGCCCGGCGCCGCCGTACTCCGTCGGCAGTGCACACGACAGATAGCCCGACTCGCGCAACTCGGCGAAGTCCTCGTCGAAGAACCGGTTGGCGCGGTCGTACTCGGGTGCCCGCTGGTCGAAGCGGGCCAACATCTCCTCGGTCAGCAGGGCGTCAAGCGACGCCGTCGCCTCCATCGGATTGCTCTGGGTCATCAGGTGTCCTTTCCGGGTCAGCGCGCACGGGCGTGACCGGTCCGGGCCTGTCCAACGTCGACGATTGCCCACGGCTCGAGGGTCGTACGACCATCGCGGCGCTTCCCGACACATGCCCATCTGTGCCACTCCACCGCCTGCCCCCTTGCAGGCAACCGTGCGCGCCCCGCGTCAAAGGTACGCCTGCAGCGCCTCGACGTCACGCAAAAAG
>CAZMGD010000131.1:0-10062 GCA_964565705.1 uncultured Ilumatobacteraceae bacterium
GACACCGCGGCCTTGATGCCCTCGATCATCTCCGGGTCGCTCATCCGCGCGACACCGCCGTCGCGGCGGATGTCCGCGGGCACCCGTTCGAGCGCCATGACCGCGCAGGCGCCGGCATCCTCGGCGATCGTCGCCTGCTCAGGGGTGACCACGTCCATGATCACGCCGCCCTTGAGCATCTCGGCGAGCCCTCGCTTCACCGGATAGCCGCCGGTGGTGCGTGCAGACGAGGAGGGCTGTTCAGTCATGGTCGAAATCGTACCGGTCGAGCACCCCGTCGGCCGGTACGACTTCCGGGCACGTCAGGACACGGTGAGCGTGCCGACCTCGGTGAGCTCCATCCAGGTGTTGCCGGGGTTGAGCAGGATCGAGTTGCCGGCATCGTCGACGAACGTCCACGGTGAGTGCTCGTCGGGCCGGTTCCACGTGCCATGGGCGACGACGCCGTCGCGGAACACGAACGCCTCCCCCGAGCCGAACGGCTGGGCATCCGGACTGGTCGCGTCCACCGGGCTCGGCCGGTACTCGACGTAGGCCACGACGACGTTCTCGGTGGAGATCTGCACGCCGTCGGCGTCTACGTGCGGCTTGCCCTGCTGCGACCGGAACCAGCGGCCGCTGGCCGGGTCGTATTCCCAGTTCACCCGGACCCCACCTTCCATCGACACGTTGGCCATCGTCGCCGGATCGCCGGTCGCCGCGACGCCGGCGGCGGCGTAGCTGAACTGCGGTGGCGGTGGCGAGAGCTCCTCGGGTGAGTTGGCCCAGAGCACGTCGAGGTGTCCGTAGAGGTTGTGGGGTGACTTGCGATCGCTGCGGCGGAACGTGATGCCGAGCGGCTTGGCCTTCGACTCGTTGAACGCCACCAGCTCGCTCGCGTCGATCGCCTTCGTCACCCCAGGGTTGCCACCGCTCCACAGGAACAGTGGGTGGTCGAGCGACTCGAGCACGTAGGGGTCCTGGGTGCGGCCCGAGCGGATCGGCCCGACCGGCTCAGGCGCCTGCGAATGGAACACGGCGGCGAAGCGCGTCCAGCCCTTGATGTTCTCCTCGTACACGATGTCGGCCTGGTTCAGGCCGGACTGGGGCTGCGCGGCGGGCACGTTGTCGATCTTCACGACGACCGCGCGCCGCAGCGGGGTCAGGTCGGCTGGGTCGGCGACCGGCAGGCCGGTCAACGGCCAGGTCGGGGCCGGCGCGGCGGTCGTGGTCGGGGCCGGTTCGGTCGAGGTGGTCGTGGCCGGTTCGGTCGAGGTGGTCGTGGTGGCCTTCGTCGTGGTCGGCGCGACGGTGGTGGTCGCGGCGGTGGTCGTCGTCTCGGCGCTGTCGTCGCCGCCACCGCAGGCGGCAAGGGCGAAGGTGGCAGCGAGGCTGATGGCGACGAGGCGGCGGCGTCGGGTGGTTCGTGTCATGGGGGCTCCCCTCACAGGGATTCGGGGGGTATGGATCACAGCTCTCTCAGCAGGGCGATGCGCTCCTCGAGCGGCGGGTGCGTGTCGAACATCCCGTGGGTCTTGCCGAGACGACCGTCGTCGCCGACACCGCTCATGGGCTGCTCGATCCACAGGTGGGCGGTGGCCGTCGTGGCCGAGTGCGTCACCGTCGTGTCATCGCGCAGCTTCTCGAGGGCAGAGATCAGCCCGGGGGGATACCGGGTGAGTTGGCACGCCGACACGTCGGCGAGCGTCTCGCGACGGCGGCTGATCGCGGCCTGCATCGCCTTGGCGACGAACGGCGCGAAGATCAACAGGGCGAAGCCGACGAGCGCCAGCGGGTTGTTCCCGCCGTTGTGGTCGCCGTCGCGGCGCGCCCGCCCGCCGTTCCACCACATCATCCGGATGGCCATGTCGGTCAGCAGCGCGACGGCACCCACCAACGTGACGGCGATCGTGGACACGAGGATGTCGTAGTTGCGGATGTGCGACAGCTCGTGGGCCAGCACGCCTTCGAGCTCGACCCGGTTCATCATCTCGAGCAGCCCGGTCGTGACCGCCACTGCGGCGTGCTGCGGGTTGCGCCCCGTGGCGAAGGCGTTCGGCGCCGGGTCGTCCACGATGTAGATCCGGGGCTTGGGCAAGCCGCCGGCGATGCACAGGCCTTCGACCAGGTTGTGGAGGCGCTTGTACTGCTCCGGATCGGCGGGCTTGGCCCGGCTGACCGCGAGTGCGATCGAGTCCGCCTTCCAGTAGGAGCCGAACGCCATCGCACCGGCGACGGCGAGCGCGATCACCGTGCCGTAGACGCCGTACCCGATCAGGTAGCCGACGGCAGCACCGACCGCGACCAGGATCAGCACGAAGGCGACGATCATGAGCACCGTGCGGCGCTTGTTGGCGGCGATCTGCTCGAACATGACGGCGGGTCAGGCTACGGGCCCGATCAGGCCGTGGCGCGGATGCGCTCTCGCTGAGGGTGCTCAGGTACCCGGCGGGGCCGCCGGCGGCGCAGGCGGCGCAGGCGGAGGGGGCGGCGGCATGGTCGAGGGTGTGCCGAAGTTCACGGGCGGCGCCTGGTCGAAGCTGACCTGCGGCACGCTGCGATCGGCCTCGTCCGCCTCGAAGTACTCCCGGTCCTGGAAGTTCATCATCTTGGCGAGGACGACCGTCGGGAAGACCTGCAGCTTGTTGTTGTACTTGAGGACACTGTCGTTGTAGAACTGGCGCGCGTATCCGATGCGTCCCTCGGTCGCGGTCAGTTCCTCCTGCAAGGCGAGGAAGTTCTGGTTGGCCTTGAGGTCCGGGTAGGCCTCCGACAGCGCGAACACCTGGCGCAGCGCGCCGGTCAGCAGGTTGTCCGCTGCGGCCTGGTCGTGGGGGGAACCGCCAGCGGTCATCGCCGCGTTGCGGGCCTCGATCACTGCCTCGAGGGTCTGGCGCTCGTGGGCGGCGTAGCCCTTGACCGTCTCGATCAGGTTGGGGATGAGATCGATGCGCCGCTTGAGCTGCACGTCGATCTGTGCCCAGGAGTTGTCGACGCCGTTGCGCGACCGGACCAGCCCGTTGTACGCGTAGATCACGTACAGCACCAGCAGCACGATGAGGGCGATGACGATCAGGGTCACGATCACCGGGCCAGCATATGCGCCAGCCGGGCCCGCCATCGGTGACCGCGCGACGGCGCCGCGTCGTCGGCGGCGGACGCCTCGATCAGCGCTCGATACCTCGCCAGGTAGAGCTCGGCGAGCGTGCGCATCGAGAACTTCTCGGCGCGCGCGGCGCCAGCGCCGCGCAGCGGCGCGACCAACGCCTCGTCGTCGAGCGCGGCAGCGAGCGCTGCGATCAGCGCGTCGACGTCGCCGGGCGGCACCAGCAGCGCGTCGACGCCGTCGGTGGCGACGTTGCGGTAGCCGTCCAGCGCGCTGGCGACGACCGTCGTGCCCGCGGCCATCGCCTCGATCAGCACCACGCCGAAGCTCTCGCCGTGCAACGACGGCGCGCAGAACACAGCGGCGCCGTTGAGTCGGGCGATCTTCTCCTCGTCGCTCACCCGGCCCAGCCACTCGATGCGGGGATCGCCCGCGTACTCCTGGCGCAGCCTCGCCGTGTCGGGTCCGTCGGACGCGATCCAGAGCCGGACGTCGCGCGGCATCCGGGCGTGGGCGGCAAGCAGCACGTCGAGGCCCTTGCGCGGTTCGTGCCGCCCGCAGAAGAAGACCGTCCGCTCCCCGCCCGGATGGGCCGGAAGATCGCGGAAGCGGTCGATCTCGACGCCGTTGAACAGCACCTCGTAGTCCCCCGGCACGTACTGCTGCACGATCGCGAGTGCATCCTTGGACACCACGACTCGCTCGTCGAGGTAGCTCGCGGCGAGCCGGACCAAGGGGCCGAGGTACCGGTAGCTGGCCGAATCGCCCGCCATGTGGAACGTGCCGATCGCCGGTGACGAGCGGAGGATCAACGCGGTCATCGGCGGCCCGGGGGCGATCGGTTCGTGCAGGTGCACCACGTCGAAGGCCTCGTCGCGCAGCGCCCTGATCGTGCGCAGCGCAGCGGATGGATCCGGGGCCAACGGTGCGATCGAGCCGTTGGCCGCTGTGGGCAGGCTGTTGCCGAGCGGCGTCACGAACGTTGCCGGCGGCGCCCCGTCGCAGGGGCCGAGCACCCGCGCCTCGTGACCGAGCGACCGCAGTTCGCGAGCGAGGCCCATCACCTGCGCCTGCACACCACCGGGGATGGTCAAGCTGTAGGGGCACACGAGGGCGATGCGCAGCATCGAGTCGGTCGACACAGTGGCCCGACCGTAGCTGCGGCGACCGTGCGGGCCGCGACCGGCGCCCTGTTCGACGCGTTCGCGTGACACCCCGCTCGTAGTCTCCCGATCGTGCAGCTCACCCGCGCTTCCACGTCCCGGCCACGGGTGGCGGAGGGGCCGCTGCAGATCACCTGGCTCGGGCACGAAGCGTTCGCCTGGCAACCCGGCGCCAGTCCTGCGCGGTGGAACCAGTTGGCCACCGCTCTCGCCGTCACCACGGGCATCTACCCGTCGGGCGGGTACCTCGCCTCGCGGCTGCTGCGCACCCCTGACGGCCCCGTCACGGTGCACGGCTACCTCCTTCCCCCATCGGTCCTGCTCGAGCTGCCGGCACGACCGGATGGGTCGCCGTCCGTCCGCTGGTTCGCGGCCCTCGCCGACGTCGTCCGCGGCATGCTCAGGTCCGGACGGTTCGGCCCGGTCGTCGATCTGGGCCGCGGCGACGTCCGGACGCGATGGACCCCCGTGCTCGACCCGCCGGCCGCCGCCGCGCTGGGCCGGCTCGACGACTGGTGCCCGCCGGTGGCGATCGGCAGCGACCGATCGGCTGCGGCGGTCGACATCTGCTCGACGATCGTCGAGCAGGTGGTCGAGCCGTTGCTGCGCGACGCCTCCTGGCGGGTCGACCTGCCCACGAACCGCGATGCCGTCGCTCGTGTGGCGAGGGTGGTGCGCAAGCTGCTCGACGGCCGTCAACCGCTCGCCAATCTGCACGATCCGAACGAGCTCAAGGTGGCCCGCGAGTTCGCGATCGCGTTCGAGCGGATCGCGGCGCGCGACCGTGGCGAGCCCGTGGTCGCCGGCCGCGTGCGGCTCTCCCTGCCCGACGATCCCGCGGGCGCGTGGCCACTCGAGGTCGAGCTCGTCGAGGTGGGCGCGCCCGACCACTGGTGTACGGCCGAGCAGATGACGTCCGCGTCCGGCGAGGCGCTCGCGCTCGCCGGCGATGCCTCCCACCTGCCGCTGCTCGCCGCCGAGATCGACCGGGTGCTCGACGCCGTGTCGGCCGTGCTCGGCGAGGCCGCGCCCGACTGGACCCACGGTGTCGCCAGGCTGCACGTGGACGCCGCCGCGGCCATGCTCGAGGCGATGGACGAACTGGCCGACGCGTCGGTCGAGGTGCTCGTGCCGGCGTCGCTGGCTCGCCGCTCCCCGTCGGTGTCCGCCACCGCGAGCCCTTCGGATCACACGCCGAGCGGACGACTGGGGCGCACCGCGCTCGTGTCATGGAACGTCGACGTGGACGGCGCGCCGGTCGACGAGGGCGTGATCCACCGTGCCCTCCAGGCGGGCAGCTCGCTCGTCCAGGTCGGTGGTCGCTGGGTGCGACTCGACGCCGCCGCGGCGCGCCGGGCGCTCGCCGCGGTCGCCGAGCACCGCGCTGTGCACGGCGAGCTGAGCACGGTCGAACTGCTGCGCCTCGCCGCCGAACTGGACGCAGAGGCCGAGCGCGCTTTCGAGCGGTCCGACGCCCTGATCCACCAGCCGCCTCCGGTCCGGGGCACCGCATGGCTCGGCCCGCTGCTCGCCGGCCTGCCGGACGAGAGCCTGGCCGACGGTGACGTGCCGGATTCGTTCAGCGGCACCTTGCGCCACTACCAGCAGCGCGGCCTCGGTTGGCTCCAGTTCCTCGACCGCGTCGGACTCGGTGGCTGCCTCGCCGACGACATGGGGCTCGGGAAAACCCCGACGGCCCTCGCGCACCTCGCCGGGCGGGACGGGCCGCACCTCGTGGTGTGTCCGCTGTCGGTCGTGCGCAACTGGCAGCGCGAGGCGGCCCGGTTCACACCGTTGCAGCGCGTGCTCGTGCACCACGGAGCGGGGCGGGTGAAGGACGACCGACTGGTGCACGCGATCGCCGAGGCCGACGTCGTGATCACGACCTACCAGCTGCTGGCCCGCGACCTGGAGACGCTGGCGAGCGTCGCCTGGGGCACGGTCGTGCTCGACGAGGCGCAGACGATCAAGAACGCGCACACCAAGGCGGCGCGTGCGTCCCGTCACCTCCGTGCGGATCAGGTCGTCGCGCTCACCGGCACGCCCGTCGAGAACCGGCTCGGCGAACTGTGGTCGATCCTCGACGTGACGACGCCGGGCCTGCTCGGCAGCGAGCGCAGCTTCAAGGAGCGCTTCGCCCAACCGATCGAGCGCGAGCGCGACGCGGCGGCGGTCGCTGCGCTGCGAACGCTCACGTCGCCGTTCATCCTCCGCCGCACCAAGGCCGACAAGAGCCTGGTGCCGGAGCTGCCCGACAAGATCGAGCAGATCGCCTGGGCCCCGCTCACGCGCGAGCAGGCGGCGATGTACCAGGGCGTCGTCGACCAGCTGCTGAACGACGCCCAGCAGGAGTCCGGCATGCGGCGCCGGGGGCTGGTGCTCGCCTCCCTCACCCGGCTCAAGCAGATCTGCAACCACCCGGTCAACGCGCTCGCCGACGGCTCGGCGCTCGCCAACCGTTCCGGCAAGCTGGCCCGCTTCGACGAGCTCGTCGACGACCTCCTCGAGGCCGATGAACGGGCGCTGGTGTTCACCCAGTTCAAGGCGATGGGCGACCTGCTGGTGCGGCACCTGCAGGAGCGCAGCGAGCTGCACGTGCCGTTCCTCCACGGCGGTGTGAGCAAGGCGCGCCGCGATGCGATGGTCGACCGCTTCCAGGAAGGCCTCGGCGCTCCCCTGCTGCTCGTCTCGCTGAAGGCCGGTGGGACCGGGTTGAACCTGACCGCAGCATCTCGGGTCGTGCACTACGACCGATGGTGGAACCCGGCGGTGGAGGATCAGGCGACGGACCGGGCGTGGCGCATCGGCCAGACCCGCTCGGTGTTCGTGCACAAGCTGGTGTGCCAGGGCACGATCGAGGAGAAGGTGTCCGCCCTGATCGACGACAAGCGGGCTCTGGCCGACGCCGTGGTCGGCACCACCGGCGAGAGCTGGCTGAGCGAGCTGTCCACCGACGAGCTGCGCGAGCTGATCGTGCTCGACGCCTCCGCCCGAGGAGAGGACGGGTGACGACAGTGACCGTCAGCCCCCGCTACCGCAGCCGCGACGAGATGGCCGCCGCGCCGGCCAAGCTGGCGACGACGATGCTGGAGGTCGTCACCGCCGGTTCGGCGGACGGCGCTCGCTTCAGTCGAGGGCGCGCCTACGCACGTGATGGGGCCGTCGTCGTGATCCACGTCAGCACGGGCCGCCTCGAGGCCGAGGTCGCCGGCAGCCGCTCCAGCGAGTACGAGGTCACGATCGACGTGGTGCTCGCCAGGGGCACACCCGAACCGTCGAACACCCCGGCCGCGATCATCCAACTCGTCCCCGAGCCCGACGACCTGCGCTTCAGCTGCACGTGCCCGGACCAGTCAGACGCGTGCAAGCACGCGGTGGCCGCGCTGCTCGCGTTCGCCGCCGAAGTCGGCGACCGCCCCGACCTGCTCCGGCTGTGGCGGGTGGGCGCGACCGAGCGCGCTCGCGTCGGCGCCGCCAAGGACGCACCGCAGCGTCGGCCCGCTGTCGAGCCACCCCCACGCGCGGAACCGTGGCAGCAGCCTGCCTGGCAGGAGTACCTCGGCACCGCTGACGACTCCCCCGCCGCTGCGCAGGTGCACGCCCTGCTACCGCCGCTGCCCGATGCGTTCACCGAGCACGTCGGACAGTTCGACGTCACCGCGTTCGTGCGCTCGGCCCGCGACGCCGTCGCACGAAGCATCGAGCGCGACCCTCGGCGGTCGCGCTAACGTGCGTTTCCAATGGACGAGACTTCACTCCCATATTCTGAGCATTGGCTGCCGGCGTGGGACGGCGCCGCGTACGCCGCCAACACCGGGCACCACCGGGCCAACGACGCCTGGTACCTCGAACACTTCCCGGTCCGTCCCGCCGATCGGCTGCTCGACGTCGGGTGCGGCTCGGGCGACTTCACCGCGATCGTCGCCGCGCTCGTGCCCGACGGGACCGTCGTCGGGCTCGACCCGCAACCCACGATGCTCCAGGAGGCAGCACGGCTCGCTCGGCCCAACCAGTCGTTCGTGCTCGGCACCGCGCAAGGCTTGCGCGAAGCGCTGCCACCCGATGCCGTGTTCGACGCCGTCTACACCCGTGCCACGCTGCAGTGGGTTCCGTGGCACGAGCATCCCGGTGTCGTCGAGTCGATGGCCTCGCTCGTGCGTCCCGGTGGCTGGATCCGGGTCGAGATGGGTGGTCACGGCAACATCGCACGCATCGCAGAGCTCGTCGGTGAGATCTCGATCGCTCATGGCGGTGGCCCCGCACCGTGGGCCTTTCCCGATGCTGCGCAGTACCTCGACCTGTTCGAGCGCTCCGGGCTCGACGCGACCACGGAGGTATCGGGCTACGTGCACACGGTGGCACAGCGCCGCCACTTCACCCGCGACTCGCTGCTCGGCTGGCTGTCCAGCCAGTGCGTCGAGGCGTTCCGAGCAGGGATGCCCGCCGACGCGTTCGACGCGTTCCGCGCCGAGACGCTCGCGTCGGTCGATCACCTCCGACGCCACGACGGCACCTACGACCAGACCTTCGTCCGCCTCGACGCCCTCGCCCACAAACCCACCTGACCCCATTGGTTCTCGGTCGGTTTCTGGTCGTTCCTGCGACCAGAAACCGACCGAGAACGCGGGGCGTGGCCCACCTACCCGACGGCGACCGTCTGGCGCTGGGCCAGCTGGAGGCCGTTGGTGCGCATGATCTTCTCCGCGTCGCCGTCTGTGTAACCGGCGCGGCGGAGGTCGAAGATGTAGTCGGTCGGGTTGGCGAGGCCTTCGGCGTGGGGCCAGTCGCTGCCCATCAGGATCCGGTCGGCACCCATCAGCTCGCGCAGCGCGCTCAGGTCGTCCTCGTAGTACGGCGACACCCACACGTGGCGCTTCAGCGTGTCGACGGGATCTTCCTGGTACATGAACGGGGTCATGCCGAACGACTTCTTCAGCTTCTTGTGGAGGTGGAACACCCACTCGCTGCCGAGCTCGATCGACGCCACACGGATGTTCGGGTGGCGCAGGAAGAAGCCGTCGGCGAGCATCCCAGCCACCGTGTCATGGATCGGATCGTGCGACAGCAGGCCGCGCAGCGGGCTCTGGCGGAACGCCTCCATCTCCGACGACTCGCCCCAGTGCTCCAGGTAGCGGCTGTAGGCGGAGTCGCCACCGTGGAGGCCGAGCGTCACGCCGGCTTCGTTGACCCTGGCCCAGAACGGGTCGTAGTACGGATCGGACGGCGCGCGGCCACCGGACGCGGTGACGACCGGCCCGACGCCGATGATGACGATCCGGGCGTCGTTGGCGAGCGCCCACTCCAGTTCGGCCACCGCCGAGTCGAGATCGGTCAGCGACATGAACGCCGCCGAGTAGATCCGGTCGCGGTAGTTGAGGCCCCAGTCCTCGTCGAGCCAGCGGTTGAACGCCCGGAACGCCGCCTGCAGCGCCGGCACGTCGTTGATCAGCGCCTGCTCCATGCCGACGCCGAGGGTCGGGAAGAAGAACGCTGCTTCCAGGCCCTGCTCGTCCATCACCTCCAGCCGGACGTCGCGGTTGCGGTACTCGGGGCGCGACGCGATCGGGTCGAGCTCGCCGAACAGCTCCCGCACACCCTGCTGCTTGGGGTTGCGGCCACGGAAGTACTCGTCGAGCTGGCCCGGCTTGGAGACCGGGTCGAACGTCGGGTTCGGGATGAACCGGTTCACTCGGCCGCCGACGAGCAGCCGGCGCTTGCCGTTGACATCGGCCCACTCCATCGCCCGCTTCCGGTACTGCGGCTCGATGTGGCGGGTGAAGGCGTCGAGCGCCTCGTAGTAGTGGTTGTCGGCGT
>CAZMGD010000132.1:0-2138 GCA_964565705.1 uncultured Ilumatobacteraceae bacterium
CGTTCCTTTCCGGACCAACAGCGCCACCCGGTCGGGTGGCGCTGTTGTCGTTTTCCCGTCGCGCTGGCCGGGTGCAGATCGACCACAACGACCTCGTCGCCGCCGACGGCGCGGCGGTCATCGTCGAGTCGACGACGGCCGACCTCAGCGACATCACGATCACTCGGAACGCGCTGACCGACCGGGACTGGTCGGCGGTGACGTCGGCGTGCATCGGGGATAGCGCCGTGAATCCGGTTGTGGTACGAATGTGGTCGTGCGGCGCGGGGCGAGTCGACAATTGTGGGCGTGTCTCGCTGCGCTCGCCCTGGTGGTGTCGTTGCCGGGCGCGAACCCGGCGGTCGCGGCCCCTGAACCGACCGACCCGGCACCGACGCCGGCGGTCGACGACGCCACGGTGGTCGCCGCGCTCGGCGCGAACAGCTACGTGTCGATCACTCCGGCCCGCCTCCTCGACACGCGGCCCGGCGCGTTCACCATCGACGGTCAACAACTCGGCGCCGGACCCTTCGGACCGAACACCACCCGCAGCTTCCAGGTGACAGGTCGCGGCGGCGTGCCGGCCACCGGCGTGGAAGCCGTCGTCCTACACCTCACGGCCGCCGACCAGACCGCCAACACCTACATCACCGCGTGGGGCAGCGAGCTCCCCAAGCCACCGACGTCGTCGCTCAATGCCGCCCCGGGCGGGCCGGAGAGCAACCTCGTGCTCGTCGGGCTCGGGCCGGGCGGCAAGGTGTCGCTGTTCAACGAGCTCGGCTCGACCAACCTGATCGTCGACGTCGCAGGGTGGTTCCCGACCGGCTCCTCGTTCCACGCCGTCACTCCCGATCGCATCCTCGACACCCGGCTCACCGGCACCCCGGTCGGGCCGGGCCAGACGATCGACCTGCAGGTCGGCGGCACCGGGTCGGTTCCCGCCTCGGGCGCGAGCGCAGTGGCACTGAACTTCACCGCCACCGACTCGACGGCACCCACGTTCCTCACGCTCTTCCCGCAGGGAACCACCCAGCCCGGCACGTCGACGGTCAACCCGATCCCCGGCGTCACTGTCGCCAACCTCGTGATGGCCGAACTGAGCCCGACCGGGAAGGTGTCGATCTACAACGACACCGGCACGACCCAGGTGATCGTCGACGTGATGGGCTGGTTCACCGACGGCCCCGACTACGTCCCGCTGCCCCCCGTCCGCATCTTCGACACGCGCCCGACCGCACCGCTCGGCGCGGGCACTACGACCAACGTGCCGATCGCGTCGATCGCCGGTGTGCCGCCCGCCGGCGCCGGATCGGTCGTCATCAACCTCACGGCCCTCAACGCGACGGCACAGAGCTACCTCACGCTGTACCCGCACGGCGCGTCCCGCCCGGTCGCCTCCGATCTCAACCCGCGGCCCGGCCGCGTGTTCGCCAACCAGATCTACGCCAAGCTCGGGCCCGACGGCAGCATCGACATCTACAACGACGCCGGCACGGTCGACGTGCTGATCGACGTGGTCGGCTGGCTGCCCTCCAACGTGCAGGCCGTCGACGACGCGTTCACGGTCGTGCAGGACTCCGGCCCCAACCCACTCGCCGTGCTGGCCAACGACCCCGACCTCGACGGCGGCCCGGCGCGACTCGGCTCGGTCACCCAACCGGCCCACGGATCGGTGGCGATCACCGGTGCGGGCACCGGCCTCACCTATCGCCCCGCCGCCGGCTACTGCAACGCCCCACCGGCCACCACGCTCGACACCTTCACCTACACCCTCGCCAGCGGCACCACCGCGACGGTGTCGATGACGGTCACCTGCCTCGACGACCCACCCGTCGCGGTCGGCGACAGCGCCACCGTCACCGAGGACGCGGCGGCCACGGCGGTCGACGTGCTGGCCAACGACACCGACGTCGACGGCGGCCCGATCTCGATCGCGTCGATCACCCAGCCGGCCAACGGCACCGTCGTGATCACCGGCGGCGGCACCGGCCTCACCTACGAACCCGACGCCGACCACTGCGGCTCCGACACGTTCACGTACACGCTCAACGGCGGCTCCGCCGCCACGGTGAGCATGACGGTAACCTGCATCGACGACCCACCTGTCGCGGTCGGCGACAGCGCCACCGTCACCGAGGACGCGGCGGCCACGGCGGTCG
>CAZMGD010000132.1:2238-9964 GCA_964565705.1 uncultured Ilumatobacteraceae bacterium
ACGTGCTGGCCAACGACACCGACGTCGACGGTGGCCCGATCTCGATCGCGTCGGTCACCCAGCCGGCCGACGGCACCGTGGTGATCACCGGCGGCGGCACCGGACTGACCTATCAACCCGACGCCGACTACTGCAACACCCCGCCGGGTACCTCGACCGACGACTTCTCCTACACCCTCAACGGTGGGTCCGCGGCCACCGTGGCGGTCACGGTCGACTGCGGCGACGACCCGCCCGTCGCGCTCAACGACAGCGCAACGGTCGCCGAGGACGCCGCCGCGACGAACGTCGACGTACTCGCCAACGACGCCGACTTCGACGGCGGGCTGATGGCGGTCGAATCGATCACGCAGCCCGTCAACGGGACGGTGGCGATCGTCGGCAGCGGGATGGCCGTCAGCTACACCCCCGCCCAGGACTACTGCAACGACCCGCCCGGTGCGGTGTTCGACACGTTCACCTACACGGTCAACGGCGGTTCGACGGCGACGGTGACCATGACGGTCACGTGCGTCGACGACGCGCCGGTGGCGGTCGCCGACAGTGCGACCGTGGCCGAGGACGCGGCGGCCGCGGCGGTGGACGTGCTGGCCAACGACACCGACATCGACGGTGGCCCGAAGTCGGTCGCGTCGGTGACGCAGCCGGCGAACGGCACCGTGGTGATCACCGGTGGTGGTACCGGCGTCACGTACCAGCCCGACGCGGACTACTGCAACGCCCCGCCCGGCACGACGCTCGACACGTTCACCTACACCCTCACGCCCGGCAGCTCGTCGACCACCGTCTCGGTCTCCGTCACCTGTGGCGACGACGACCCCGGGGCAGTCGCGGACAGTGCGACGGTCTCCGAGGACGCGGCGGCGACGGCGGTGGACGTGCTGGCCAACGACACCGACGTCGACGGTGGCCCGATCTCGGTCGCGTCGGTCACCCAGCCGGCGAACGGCACCGTGGTGATCACCGGTGGCGGCACCGGTCTCACCTACGAGCCCGACGCGGACTACTGCAACGCCCCGCCCGGCACGACGCTCGACACGTTCACCTACGCCCTCACGCCCGGTGGATCGTCGGCGACGGTCGCCATGACGGTGACCTGCGTCGACGACGCGCCGGGGGCGGTCGCCGACAGTGAGACGGTCTCCGAGGATGCGGCGGCCGCGGCGGTGAACGTGCTGGCCAACGACACCGACGTCGACGGTGGCCCGATCTCGGTCGCGTCGGTCACCCAGCCGGCGAACGGCACCGTGGTGATCACCGGTGGTGGTACCGGCCTCACCTACCAGCCCGACCCGGACTACTGCGGTTCCGACACGTTCGCCTACACGCTGACGCCCGGTGGATCGTCGGCGACGGTCGCCATGACGGTCACGTGCGTCGACGACGCGCCGGTGGCGGTCGCCGACAGTGCGACCGTGGCCGAGGACGCGGCGGCCGCGGCGGTGGACGTGCTGGCCAACGACACCGACATCGACGGTGGCCCGAAGTCGGTCGCGTCGGTGACGCAGCCGGCGAACGGAACCGTGGTGATCACCGGTGGTGGTACCGGCGTCACGTACCAGCCCGACGCCGACTACTGCAACGCCCCGCCCGGCACGACGCTCGACACGTTCACCTACACCCTCACGCCCGGCAGCTCGTCGACCACCGTCACGATGACCGTCACCTGTGTGAACGACGCCCCCGTCGGGCCGAGCACGCTCCCGAGCTACGACGTCATGGCGAACATGACCTTCACCGGCGCCGGCCTCCTGACCGGTGTGACCGATCCCGACGGCCCGACCACGCTCTCGGCCGCACTCGTCGCCGGCCCTGTCGGCGGCTCGGCCACCGTGAACGCCGACGGCACGTTCACCGCCGCCCCGCCTGCCGGCGCGACGGGCGATGTGACGTTCACGTACCGAGTCTGCGACGACGGCTTTCCGGCACCCCCGGCCTGCAGCGAGTCGATCACCGCCACCCTCGACGTCGCCGGCCCCGTGATCTGGTTCGTCGACGACTCCGCGGCCGCCGGTGGTGACGGGACCCTGAGCGCCCCGTTCCAGACGCTGGCCGCGGCGACGACAGAGATCGGTGCGGCCACCAACGAGCGCATCTTCCTCTTCGACGGCAGCTACACGGGTGGGGCCACCCTGAACACCTCCGGATGGCTCATCGGCCAGGCGTCGACGAATTCGCCGAGCACGTTCGACGCACTCTTCGGCATCTCCCCACCGACGGGCACCCAGGCGCGGCCGGCGGTCGGCACAGCGGGCCCGGTGACGGTCGGGGGCAGCGTGACGCTCGGGACGAACTCCGCCGTCAAGGGCATCGCCATCACCACCACCAACGGGGGGATCGCCGGAACATCGGTCGCCGGCGTCGATGTCAGCCAGACGAGGGTCACCACGACCAACGGGCCTGCCCTGTCGCTCTCGGCGGTCGGTGGCACTGTCGCGCTCACCAACGTCGCCCAGACCGCGGGAACCACCGGAATCGACCTGGCCAGCTCGTCGGCTGCGGTCACGGTCACCGATGGGTCGATCAGCGGAACCAGCAGCGCGGCGATCAGGATCGTGGGCGGCACCGGCAGCGTCAGCGCCGACGTGGCCGTCACCGTGGCCACCGGCCGCGCCATCGAGGTCGCCGACCGCACCGGCACCTCGAACGTCACGTTCCCCGGCCCCGTCACCGCCAACGGGGGCACCGGCATCTCGCTCACCGGGAACACCGCCACCACCACCATCCGGTTCACCAACACCCTGACGCTGTCGACCGGAGCGAACCCGGCGTTCCGCGCCACCGGCGGCACCGTCACCGCCACCGGAGCCGGCAGCACGCTCACCACCACCACCGCCACCGCGCTCGAGGTGGCGGGGGCGACGATCGGGGCCGGCGACCTCACGTTCCGATCGATCAGCGCCGGCACCGTGGGGGCGGGTCCGAGCGGCAGCGGCATCGTGCTCGCCAACACCGGCACCGCCGCCACCGACGGCGGCCTCGTCGTCACCGGCACGGCGGTCGACCACTCCGGTGGCACGATCCAACGCACGGGGGCGGCTGGCATCTCCCTAACGAACACCCGTGACGTGTCGTTCAACGAGATGTTGGTGCAGGACACGACCGGCAGCGGGATCGCGGGCACGGGGGTCGTGAACTTCTCCCTCACGAACAGCACCGTCCGGCGCAACGGCGCGGTGGGCGTCGCCAACACCTCGAACGTCGCCTTCAACTCCTCGACCACGGCGGCCAACCTCACCGGCGTCGTGGTCATCGACACCAACCTGCTCACCGACGCCGCCTGGCACGGCGTCGACATCCTCAACGTCACCGGCACGATCACCTCGGCGACCATCACCGACAACCTGGTCGGCAGCATCCCCAACCCGGCGAGCTCGTTCGGCTCCGGGGTCCGGATCCACGCCCTCGGTTCGCCGGCCGCGGTCGCGTCGGTCACCACCGCCGACCTCTCCGGCAACTCCGTGGTCAACTTCCCAAGTGGTGCGGGCATCCAAGTGCTCGGTGGCAACGCCAATTCCGATCCAGGGGCGCCGGCAGGTGTCATGGGTTCGGTCGCCACACCGATCACCATCGCCGGCAACATCATCAACGGAGCGAGCACGACAACCCGGATGGGCACCAGCGCCATCATCGCCACCGTCAACGGCAAGGGTTCCGGCGCCTTCGCCATCACGAACAACGGCACCGTCGCGGACCCACTCGCCAACATGGCCGGCACGGCGATCCTCGCTGGCGGCAACGGCAACACGACCACGACGTTCACCATCACCGGGAACCAGATCGACGCCAACAACACCGTCGCCAGCCCGGGCATCGGCATCGGCACCGGCATCACGTTCGCGCCCACCGACACCCCCGTGGTCACCGCGACGATCAGCAACAACACGATCCGGCGCACCGACGGCAACGGCATCCTCGCCGTCGCGCGCGAAGCCGCCGGCACCCTGAACGCGACGATCACCGGCAACGTCGTGAGCGCCCCGCTCACCGGTACCCGGCCCGGAATCCGCGTCGACGCCGGAAACGGCCCGTCGACCGGCGACCGGGTGTGTCTCGCCATCTCCGACAACACGAGCGCCGGCTCCGGCGTCAGCCAGGGCATCGGCCTGCGCCGCGAGACCACACCGGTGTCGGCGACGTTCGGCATCGTCGGCGCCGGCGCCAGCACCTCGACCCCGGCGCTGGAAAACTACGTCAACACGCAGAATCCGGCGGGTGGCGGCACCCTGCTCATCGCCGCAACAACCGGGTTCAGCTCGTGTGTGCTGCCATGACCACCGGACGCGAGAGGAGCACCGACGATGGCTGAACCCTTCCTCTCCGAGATCCGGCTGATGTCGTTCGTGTTCGCCCCCAAAGGCTGGGCCCAGTGCAACGGTCAGCTCCTCCCGATCAACCAGAACCAGGCCCTGTTCTCGCTGCTCGGCACCACCTTCGGCGGTGACGGCCAGGTCAACTTCGCCCTGCCCGACCTGCGCGGCCGGGTGCCGGTCCACGTCGGTGCGGGCTTCGAGCTCGGCCAGCGCGGCGGCGCGCAGAACCACACCCTCACGGTCGCCGAACTGCCCGCCCACACGCACGTGTTCAACGCCTCGTCCGCGCTCGCGACGAGCAACGAACCGATGATCGATGTGAACACGGGTCGGTCCGTCGCCCGATCGACGGCCGCCAACCTTTACGGCACGGCGACCAACCTCACACCCATGGCGCCCGGTGCGCTCGGCAACGTGGGCGGGAGCCAGCCCCACCTCAACATGCAACCGTTCCTGACCCTCAACTTCTGCATCGCCCTCCAGGGCATCTTCCCGAGCCCGAACTAGGACGACGAACCATGGCCCAGCCCTACGTCGGTGAGATCAGGATGTTCGCCGGCAACTTCGCGCCCGCCGGCTGGATGTTCTGCGAGGGTCAGTTCCTCCCCATCTCGGAGAACGAGACGGTCTTCCAGCTCATCGGCACGACCTATGGCGGCGACGGTCAGTCGACCTTCGCCCTCCCCGACCTGCGCGGCCGGCTCCCGCTCCATCAGGGCAACGGGTTCATCCTGGCCGAGACCGGCGGCGCCGAGGAAGTCACCTTGACGGTCAACCAGATCCCTGGGCACGCGCACCAGTTGCTGGCGACCACCAACCCGGCGAGCGGGACGGCACCGAGCGACACCGTCACCTTCGGCGGCGCCAACGCCTCGACGATCACCCCGTACGGGACCGACAGCCCCGCCGGCACGCTCAACCCCCAGACGCTGTCGAGCGTCGGTGGATCGCAGCCGCACACCAACTTCCAGCCCTACCTCTGCCTGTCGTTCATCATCTCGCTGTTCGGCATCTTCCCCTCGCCCACCTGACCGGAGCACCACGATGGCTGATCCATTCGTCGCCGAGATCCGCATCTTCCCGTTCAACTTCGCGCCCCGGGGCTGGGCGTTCTGCGACGGCCAGCTGTTGCCCATCAGCCAGAACACGGCCCTGTTCTCGCTGCTCGGCACCACCTACGGCGGCGACGGTAAGTCGACCTTCGCGCTGCCCGACCTCCAGGGCTCCGCACCGATGCATCCTGGCCAGGGGCCCGGACTCTCACTCCACGATCTCGGCGAGGCCGGCGGTAGCCCGACCGTGACGCTGCTCCAATCGGAGATCCCCAACCACAGCCATCTGGTGTCGGTGTCACAGGCCGACGCCACCACCCAGGTGCCGGCCGGCTCGAAGCTCGCCACCGGCATCGGGATCGGCGCCTTCGGAGATGCCGCTCCGGCGACGGCGTTGGCCGCCTCGACGGTCGGCGTCAGCGGCGCTGACACTCCGCACAACAACATGATGCCGTACCTCACGTTCCACTTCTGCATCGCCCTCCAAGGCGTGTTCCCGCCGAGGAGCTGACAGCGATGACGACTTCCACCTCGGCGATTCCCTCAGCCGTTCCCACCACCAGCCGGCGACAGTTCCTGATCGCAGGCGGCGCGGCCGTCGCCGCGGCGGTGCTCCTCGGCGGTGACGTGATGCCGTTCCCGTCCGGCCTCGAGCTGCTCGCCGACGCGCCCGGGCCGCGGATCCCGGTCGCCTACCTGCCGGGGAGCGCCGGCGCGACATCGCTGGCCGGCGCCCTCGCCGCCGGTGCCACCACGGCCGTGTCGGCCCTCGGTACCGGGCGCGACGCCGCCTCGACCGACCGGGCCACGATGTCGGTCGACGGATTCGCGGGCACGACGTCATCGGCCTATTCGCGGGTGTTCGCCGACGCGCTCATCCCCTCGCCCGCCACGCACGACGAGACGATCCCGTACTACGCCTGGACCTACCGCGCCGCTCCCGCGGCGTCGCAATCGGCGCGCACACGGATGCTGCTCACCGAAGCCGACGGGCCACGGGTCGGGCTGAGCATCGCCACCGCACCGACCACAGCCGGCACGGCGCTCACGGCGGCAACGACGGTGTTCACGACACGCCCGCGCCGCGACCTGCCGACGTTCCAGCCCGGCGTGTACCTCCTCGGCCTGACGCCAGGGCTGTGGGGCGGGCGCACCACCCTGCCCGCGATCGACGATCCGGCCTGGGCCCAGCTGCCGTCGCTGGTGATGGTGGTGACGCCGGTCGCTCGATGACGCCTCGTCATCCGGTGGACCTCCGCCCGGCCACCACGGCCGACGACGAACTGCTCGCGGGTCTCTACGCTCAGACGCGGGCGGCCGAACTCGCTCCGTTGCCGTGGCCGCAGGAACAGAAAGACGACTTCGTCCGGTCGCAATGGGAGCTTCGCCGCGCCGCGTACCAGGCGACCCACGCCGCGTCGGACTACGAGATCGTCGTGGCCGACGGCCGCGACCTGGGGTGCGTGTTCGTCGCGGCGCTCGACGACGGCTCGATCCGCATCGTCGACATCGTGCTGATCGAGGAGTGGTGCGGCCGCGGCATCGGCACCGCTGTGCTCGCGCCGATCCTCGCCGACGCCGATCGGCGCGGCGTCACCGTGTCGTTGCACGTCGACCCGCACACCGCCGCCGTGCGGTTCTACGAGCGGCTCGGCTTCGTCGCCGGCAACGACGACCCGACCTACCGGCTGATGGTCCGGCCGGTCCACTGAAACGCGGTCAGTTGAACACTGCCTCGTAGCGCAGCCGCCCGTCGGCGCCCGGGCCGATCGGCACCAGGAAGATGTCGAGCGAACCGAGACCGTCGTGAGCGAGCGTGTAGATGCGCTGCAGCATCGCTTCGGTGAACTGGGCGACGAACGCCAGCGTGAACGGCTCGCCTCGTGGAGCGCCCGGCGTCGCCGCCCGCCGCTCGACCGATTCGAGGACGAACGGCAGCGGTCCCGCGGAGTCGGTCGCGGTGAACGTGTCGCCGATCGCATCCTCGAAGTCCGCCGGTCCGGGCGCGCTGTCCACAGCGCCGACGCTAGCGCCGACCGGGCCGGCGTTCAGCCGCCGCGCCTTCGCCAGGGTCGGCCGGCGGTTCGCTCGTCGGCGATGGTGGCCGTGGGAGACTGACGGCGATGACGGAGCAACGCCCGGCGACGGCCGACGCGAGGGTCGAGCCGATCGCCGACGCACCGACCGACGCGATGAACGAGGCGTATGCCGTCGGGATCGCCACCTCGAACCCGTCGGCGATCGTCGTGTTCGACGTCGACGGCAAGATCCTCGACTGGAACCCGGCGGCGGCCGAGACGTTCGGTGGGCGGGGAGCGGGGGAAGTGGGGCGAGGTGGTGAGTCGCGTGGCGTCAGTCGTC
>CAZMGD010000133.1:0-9963 GCA_964565705.1 uncultured Ilumatobacteraceae bacterium
AGCGGGCCTTCGTCGAGGTACACGGGCCGCCCGAGTGGAGCGACGGCAAGAACGCCCGCTCGCGCCGAATCATCCCGATCGACGCGTCAATGGCGAAGGTCCTCGGCGCGCACCGCCTGTTCCAGGCCGAGGAGCGCCTCGCCGCCGGCGCCAAGTGGCAGGACCATGACCTCGTCGTCGCAACACGCGACGGCCGGCTCGTGTCGCCCAGGAACTTCGACCAGACGCTCGACCGACTCGTGAAGCAGGCAGGCGTGCCGCGCCTGACCTCTCACGGGCTCCGCCACACGGCGGCCACCCACATGGTCAAGAGCGCCGCCGACATCGGCGAGATCCGCGCCGCGGCCGACATCTTGGGCCACAGCCCCGACATGATGATGCGCACCTACGCCCACGCACTGCCCGAGTCCGTGAGCACCGTGACCGAGAAGATCGGACGGCGAGCCACGGTGGGATCGGCGCGTTGACAGTTCGGGCGCGAGCGGCGTAGCGGCTGGAGCGGGCCGTGTCCCGGTCATATGCTGGCGTCGATGACCGTGACGATCGACATCTCGCCTGAGCGCAGTCGGCTCGGCGAGTTCTTCGGCAGCGGTGACTCGGGTGATCCGACGTGGGCGACGCGTGACGTTCACGAGCTCCGCCACGAGGTGGCGCAGCGCTCGACCGAAGTCGTCTGACCGGGTTGCTGCTGTCGACACCAACGTCGGGTTGTCAGCGGCAGACCAACGATCCGAACGTCATCACGACAGCGTGTGCTCCTCGACACTCAGCGAGGTGAGCTGGCCGCGCCCGTGCCGGTCATCGCCGAGTCGGCCTGGCTGATCCTCGACTGGCTCGGGGCGACGGCCCACAGCAACTTCCTCACGCTGGTCGCCAACCACGACATCGAGCCAATCGATCTGACCGAAGTGGACTGGCTGCGCGTCGCCGAGCTGTGCAGCACCTATCAGGACCTCCGCCTCGACGTCGTCGACGCCAGCCTCGTCACCGTCGCCGAACGCCTGCGCCTCGACACGATCGCAACGTGCAACCGCAGAGACCTCGCCGTCGTCCGGCCCTCGCACGTCGAGGATTCACGCTCGTCCGTAGGCACGCCGGTCATCGGCATCGAACTCTGGCCCCGCACTCGAAGCCCTCAACGCCGACCAGTCTCCGGCGGCTCGGGCTGATCCCGACTGCCGCCACGCAGAACCGATCCGCTTGCAGGCGCGCTGCTCAGATCACCCAAGCCGAGCGTTCGCTGCACCTGTTGGAGCTGCGTGCCAGAAGGTCGGCTTCCAGGGTCAGTGATCGACGAGATCCCTGAGGCGCGCTTGGCGAGCGACCTGTCCTCCTTCGGCGTCGACCAGTCGCGCCGTCGAGCCGGGGTGATGCTGATGGGGCTCGCACCGATCACTGTGGCGGTGTAGCTGATCGCGACCGACGCCGCCCGCTCCGCATCGCCGAGCACCGCTCTCGGCGCGGTCACCCGAGTAGCTTTCCGTCGAGTGCGATTTCGTCTGCTGCCATCCGACGACAGGTTCTTCGATCTGTTCAACGCCGCCGCGACCAACGTCGCCGACTGCAGCCGCCGGCTGCGCGAGCTGCTCGAGCAGCCGGGGCCTGGCGGCAGCGCCTCGATCGACGCGGTCATCGATTGCGAGCAGCGCGGCGACGAGCTGACCCGCGACCTCCTCAGGCGCCTCAACACCTCGTTCGTCACCCCGTTCGACCGTGAGGACATCCACGCGCTCGCGGAGGAGCTCGACGACGTCGTCGATGACATGCTCGAGGTCGCCTACCGCCTGCAGCTTACGGACAACGACACCGCGACCATGCCGGAGCTCAAGCAGCAAGCTGAGGTGCTGGTGCAGATGGCTGACGAGGTCGTCGCGATGATCGCTGGGCTCGAGCCGATGCAAGGGCTGCAACCCCACCTGGACGCCGTCGACCGCCTCGAGTCCGAGGGCGACGCGATCTACCGCCACGCGTTGCGACGGATCTACTCCGACGAGTTCAAGGCACGAACGTCGCTGTACTGGAAGGACGTCGTCGAAGCGATGGAGGACGCCCTCAACACGATCGAGGACATCTCCGACGTCGTCGAAGCGATTGCTCTCAAGCACAGTTGAAGCGGTCGGTCTGATGGAGCTCACGGGTGTCATCGTGGTCATCGCGGTCGCGCTGGCGTTCGACTTCGTCAATGGGTTCCACGACGCTGCCAACTCGATTGCCACCGTCGTCTCCACCAACGTCTTGTCGCCTCGCTTGGCCGTGTTGTGGGCGGCGTTCTTCAACTTCGCCGCGTTCTTGGTGTTCGGCACCGTCGTCGCCGCCACCATCGCCACCGGCGTCGTCGACCCCGAGGTGCTGACGATCGGTGTCGTGTTCGCCGGACTGGTCGGCGCCATCGGCTGGAACCTGGTCACCTTCTATCTCGGCCTGCCCACCAGCTCATCCCACGCCCTCGTCGGCGGCATCGCCGGCGCCGCGGTCGCGAAAGGCGGCATCCACGTCCTCATCCCCAGCGGCTTGCAGAAGATCGGCGTCTTCATCGTCCTCTCGCCGCTGCTCGGACTGGCGCTCAGCATCACGCTGACGATCGGGATCATGTGGGCGGTCCACCGCTACCGCAATGTCCAGCGTCTCAACCGCGGGTTCCGCCGTGGCCAACTCGTCTCAGCGGCCGCGTTCAGCCTCGGACACGGCGGCAACGACGCCCAGAAGACGATGGGCGTCATCCTCGCGGTGCTCATCGGCACGGGCCACCTTCCCACCGGCTCAGCGGTGCCGCTCTGGGTGGTTCTGAGTGCGCACAGCGCAATCGCGCTCGGGACGCTCACCGGTGGATGGCGCATCGTCAAGACGATGGGATCGCGGATCACCAAGCTGGAGCCCGTCGGAGGGGTCGCAGCTGAGTCCGCCGCGGCCGCCACGCTCTTCTTCACCTCACACGCCGGCATCCCGGTGTCCACCACCCACACCATCACCGGCGCCATCGTCGGCGTCGGCGCCACCCGTCGGCTCTCCGCGGTGCGATGGGGTGTCGCCGGTCGTGTCGTGTGGGCGTGGGTCCTGACGATCCCGGGCGCCTGGCTCATCGCGAGCATCACCTACGGCATCGTCGCGGCGGTGAGTTGATGGATCGCCGCGCCATCTTCTTTGCCGGTGCCGCCGTCGTCTCCGCAATGCTCATCCCCGTCACGGAGCAGGAGCAGCGTTGGGTACCCGCCGCGCTCGCGATCGTCTATGTCGTCCTCGCCGTCGCCTCATGGGCGGACAAGCGAACCAGATCCCGTGGCCGTCCGGACCGGACGCCGCTCGGGTAGCGGACCGCCGGTGGTGGAGCCTCGATGCCCTCGGCGTGGACGTCGCGATGGGCGACCGGACGGCGCTGCGCTCGCCGACGAGATCGACGCCGAGCTGCAGGCGGCCGGCGATGCTCAGCGAGCGGCCAAGGAGCGGTCGTACCTCAAGAGCACGTTGCGTCACTACGGCGCGTCGGTGCCATCGATCCGGGCGGTGGCCACCGCGGCCGTCCGTCGCCATCCGGACATGGTGCACGACGAACTGGTCGAACTGGTCGAGGTGTTGTGGGCGGTGCCGGTGCATGAACGCCGGATGGTCTGCGTCGAGCTGCTGGACCTGTCCGCCGACCAGCTCCGGCCAGCCGACATCGCACTCTTGGAACGCTTCCTGCGCGAGTCGCGGACGTGGGCACTCGTCGACGGACTCGCCGCGTCCGTGGCCGGCCGCTTGGTCGAACGCCATCCCGACCTCGCGACGGTGCTCGACCGCTGGGCGACCGACGACGACTTCTGGATGCGCAGGTCGGCCCTGCTCGCGCTGCTGGTGCCCCTCCGCGGAGGCCGGGGTGACTTCGACCGCTTCGGTCGCTACGCGGACGCGATGCTCGACGAGCGCGAGTTCTTCGTGTGCAAGGCCATCGGTTGGGTGCTGCGCGACACCGGACGCAAGCGGCCCGACCTCG
Organism: uncultured Ilumatobacteraceae bacterium; assembly: GCA_964565705.1. Lineage (GTDB taxonomy): Bacteria > Actinomycetota > Acidimicrobiia > Acidimicrobiales > Ilumatobacteraceae > CAZMGD01. Next base: position 3,971 of record CAZMGD010000133.1, read on the forward strand.
TGTTCGAGTGGTTGCTCCCGCGCGCCGCGCGGGCATCGGCGGTCACCATCCGCGAAGCGGTGAAGCCGCTGTCGGCGCAACGACGAGCCGCGATCGACGCCGCCCGCTCGGCCTGACCCGACGCCGCCGAGCCGCAGCCGGCCGATCGCGTCAGCGCATCGGGTTGGCGCCGCCGTGGGGGAAGTGGGCCCGGGTCCCGCCGTCGACGACGAGCGTCTGGCCGGACATGAACGACGCCAGCTTCGACACGAGGAACACGAGCGGGCCGGCGATCTCGTCGGGGTGACCCCAGCGACCGAGCGGCACGCCGTCGGCGCGCATGATGGCATCGGGATCCGTGATGCCGGCCGCCTCGAACCCGGCAGCGACGCGTGGTGTGCGGATGGAGTCCGGGGCGACGCCGTTGATCCGGATGCCGTGGCGGCCCCACTCGTCGGCCATCGACCGCGTCAGCGACATCACGCCCGCCTTGGCCGCGCCGTACGCGGCGTGGTTCGGCGCGCCGTAGAGCCCGCTCACCGACGCCACCATCGCGATGCGACCGGCGACGCCGTCGTCGATGAAGCGCCGGGCCGCGGCCTGGCCGACGAAGAGGTGCTGGTTGAGGTTGCGCAGGATGTCGTGGTTCCAGGTGTCGAGGTCGTAGTCGAGGATCGGCGACCAGGCGGCGAAGCCGATGATGTTGACGACCACCTCCAGGCCGCCCAGCGCGTCGTACGCACCGTCGACCACGGCCGTTGCCCCGGCGGGATCGAGCACGTCACCTCCGAGCGACGTCGCCGTGCCCCCGGCATCGGTGATCTCGGCCGCCACCGCGGCCGCGCCGGCGGGGTCGAGGTCGGCCACCGCGACCGATGCGCCGACCTGCCCGAGCATCAACGCCGTCGCCCGGCCGATGCCGGACGCGCCGCCGATCACCAGCGACGGGGTGTTCGTGAGTTGGAACAGGTCGACCATTGCGCGTCTCTCCTTCGAGGTGTGCGGCCGCCTCGGGCCGTCGGGGCTACAGCATCACCGATCGGCGGGCGTCAGACCGCTTTGAGCGCTTCTCGCGAGGCGACGGCCACGGGATCCCACACCGACGAGAACGGTGGCGCGTAGGCGAGGTCGAGGTCCAACACATCCTGCACGGTCATCTCGGCGGTGATCGCCGTGGCGATCGTGTCGATGCGCTTCGCCGCGCCGGGCCCGCCGACGATCTGCCCACCGAGCAGTCGACCGGTGCCCCGCTCGACGACGATCCGCACGGTCATCCTCTCGGCGTGTGGCAGGTAGCCGGCCGCGGTCGTCGCATCGATGCTCACGGCGACGGCGTCGAAACCGGCCTCGCGAGCGGTGTCGAGGCGTGCCCCGGTCAGCGCGACCTCGAGCGAGCAGAGCTTGGTGATCGCCGTCCCGAGGACGGGAGGTGTGCGGGCGTCGCCGCCGGCCATGTTGACGCCGGCGACGCCACCATGGCGGTTGGCGTACGTGCCGAGGGCGATGTGCACGGGTCGGCCCGTGACGAGGTGTCGTGACTCGGCGCAGTCGCCGGCGGACCAGACGTGGGGCGCGCTGGTCCGCTGGTGATCGTCGACGCGGATCGCATCCTTGACGCCGAGCTCGATGCCGGCAGCCCCTGCCAGCTGGCTGCGCGGGCCCACGCCGAGGCCGAGCACGACCAGGTCCGCGGGGATCGGACCATCGGCCGTCAGCACGGTCGCGGGCTCGAAGCCCGACACGTCGGTGCCGGTCCGCACGTCGATCCCGCGACTCCGCAGCGCGTCCGCCACGCGCGCGCCCAAGTCCTCGTCGATCACCCCGAGCGGCTGGCTGCCGCGCTCGACGATCGTGGCGGAGCAGCCCCGCTCGATGTACGCCTCGGCCATCTCCAGGCCGATGTAGCCGCCGCCGACGATGACGATCCGCCGGCACCCGTCGTCGGCGAGCGACAGCAGCACCTCGGCGTCGGTGAGGTCTTGCACACCCCGCACCATCGGCAGGTCGATGCCCGGGAGGTCGGGCCGGATCGGCTCGCCGCCGGTCGCGATCAGCAACTCGTCGTACGCGAGCCGGTAGGTCTCGCCGGCGTGCTCGTCGAGCACGTCGACCGCGCCGCCGGCGGTGTCGATCGACGTCGCCGCATGGTTGATCCGCACGTCGATGCCCCGCCGCCGGTGCTCGTCAGGATCGCGCGCGATCAGCGCCTCGACGCCACCTTGGACCAATCCGCCGACCAGGAACGGGATGCCGCACGCCGAGTAGCTCGTGAACCGCGATCGCTCGAGCACGACGACCTCGCCGTCTGGGCGTCCAGCGCGCACGCGCGTCGCCGCCGACATGCCCGCCGCGTCCCCACCGATGATCACCGCTCGCCAGCTCATCGCTTCGTTCTATCCTGCCGCTGCGCCGCCGACGGCGAGCGCCGGACAGGGGGATGGACATGGGTCGACTGGACGGGCAGGTCGCGATCGTGACCGGCGCGGCGCGCGGGCAGGGCGAGGCAGAGGCTCGGTTGTTCGCTGCCGAGGGCGCCACCGTCGTGCTCGGTGACGTGCTGGACGATCTCGGCGAGGAGGTCGCCGCCGACATCGGCGACGCCGCCCACTACGTGCACCTCGACGTGAGCGTCGGCGACGACTGGGCCCGAACGGTGCAACTGGCGACCTCGCTCGGGCCGTACACCGTGCTCGTCAACAACGCCGCGATCCTTCGTCCGGCGTCCATCGAGGACACGACGCTGGACGACTACCTCGATGTCATCAACGTCAACCAGGTGGGGTGCTTCCTCGGGATGAAGCACGCCCTCGCACCGATGCGCGAGAACGGTGGCGGGTCGATCGTCAACATCTCCTCGGTCGACGGGTTCAAGTCGCAGAACGGCCTGATCTCCTACAGCGCCTCCAAGTTCGCGATCCGCAGCATGACGAAGACGGCAGCGCTCGAATGGGGCCGCTTCAACATCCGTGTCAACTCGGTGCACCCCGGCGGGGTCAACACGCTCATGGCCAACCCGTACGGCGACCCCGCGCTGGAGACGGTGCCGTTCCAGTTCCAGGCGATCCAGCGCATCGGCAAGCCGTCGGAGATCGCCCAGGCGGTGCTGTTCCTCGCCGGCGCCGAGTCGTCGTACGTGACCGGTTCGGAGCTCGTGGTGGACGGTGGGTGGCTCGCCGGTCGGCTCGAGCCCGGCCTCCCGGGCGGCGGCTTCGGGCCCGGCACCGGCTACAACGTCTGACGGTCGTCCACGGTACGGTGGCCGCCGCCGGCGCAGGGGATGCCGGCAGGAGGGGAACCACCGATGGAGTTCGGGATCTTCACGAACATGTACCACCCGAAGCACTGGCGCGACGGGAAGGTGCGGTCGGAGCACGAGACGCTGCGCAACGAACTGGAGTACATCGAGCTCGCCGACCGTGTCGGGTTCAAGTACTCGTGGTCCGCCGAGCACCACTTCCTCGACGAGTACTCGCACCTGTCGGCGTCGGAGAGCTTCATGGCGTACGCGCTGGCGAGGACGCAGCGGATCCACGTCGGCTCGGCGATCTTCAACATCACCCAGCCCGTCAACCACCCGGCCCGCACCGCCGAGCGGGTGGCGATGCTCGACCACCTCGGCGAGGGCCGCTTCGAGTTCGGCACAGGACGGGGCTCGTCCTCGACCGAGGTCTACGGGTTCGGGATCGAGTCGATGGAGCGCACCCGCGAGCTGTACGACGAAGCGCTGCCGCAGATCGTGCGGATGTGGGCGGAGGACGACTACAGCTACGAGGGCGACTCGTTCTCGATGCCGACCAGGCGCGTGCTGCCCAAGCCGTACACCGATCCGCACCCGCCGATCTGGGTCGCGGCCGGGTCGCCGGGCACGTTCGAGAAGGCCGCCCGGCTCGGCATCGGCGTGCTGTGCTTCACGCTCGGCACCCCCGAGACGCTGGCCCCGCTGATCGAGATCTACAAGAAGAACATCGAGAAGGCCGAGCCGGTCGGCGGCTACGTCAACAACAACATCATGGTGACCGGCGACATGCTGTGCCTGGCCGACGGCGACCTCGCCCGCCGCAAGTACACCGAGAACGGGATGAACTACCACACGGGTCTGGTGTTCAAGTACCTCGACTCGTTCCCCCGCCCCGACGGGATGCCGGTGTGGCCCGACCTGCTGCCGCCGCCCACGGTGGAGGAGTTGCAGGCCGGTGTGAACGCGGCGGCGAGCTGCGTCGGCGACCCCGACGAGATCGCCCGCACGATCCAGAGCTTCATCGACATCGGCGCCGACCAGCTGACGTTCTCCTCGACCGTCTGCGACTACGACATGGACACGATCCACGAGTCGTACGAGCTGTTCGGAAAGGAGCTCATCCCGAAGTTCGACACCGACCCCGTGCACTCCACCACCCGCCAGCGCGAAGCCCAGCTCGGCGCCTCCTACGGCACCCGCTGACCTCGGCGACTCCGTTCTTGCGGTCGGATCGGGCCCGTTCCGGGCCCGATCCGACCGCAGGTTCCCGGGGTGGGCGCCCGTGTGTGCGCGCCGACACGCTCGGGGTGTGCCCAGGCCGACGGAACGGCCGCGGTGGGAGGCGTACGTTGAGTGCACGGACCACGAACGGTCCACACCGAGGAGGGCACACACCATGGGCATCGACCGAGACCACGAACTCAAGCGGGGCATCGAGGACGCCGAGACCGACGAGTCCGTCGAGGGCCACGTCAACTTCCGGCCGCTCGACAACGACCAGCCGGGTCGCAAGCCTGCTGTGAGGGGCGCCGACCAGGTCGAGAGGAAGCTCACCTGAGCTAGATCGCTCCGGCCGGCGCTGATCTCGGGCGGGATCAGCGCCGGCCGGGCGTAGCTCGCGAGGGCGGTCGCGAACGGTGTGATGCCGTGCTGGGCACGTTGCGGCTCATCGTGGCCAGCACGGCACGCACCTGCCACGGGGCGATCCGCGGATGAGCCCCGATCACCCGGGCCACGTGACCGGACACGACGGCGGCGGCGATCGAGTTGCCGCTGGTGACGACGCGGCCACCGCCGGTCCAGGCGACCTCGAGGTCCAGCCCCGCCGCGGCCCACTCCGCCGGCCCCGCCGGGTTGCACCAGATCCCCTCCAGATCCTGCCCCGGGCCGCAGGCCACCGAGAACACCCCGGACAGCTCGCTCGGGATCGTCACCTTGCGCTGGTTGTTCATCGCCGACACGAGGCACACGTGCGCGTACGCGGCGCGGTCGACCAGCTCCCAGAACGTGCTGCGGTAGCGCGCGTTCGACGACGAGAGGCTGAGGTTGACGACGTCGATCCTGGCATCGATGCACCACTCGATCGCGGCAGCCAAGCAGTCGGCGTTGCCGCGCAGGTCGGCGCCGAGCACGCGCACGCTGACCAGTTCCACGCCGGGGGCGAGTTGGCGGATCACGCCGGCGCATGCCGTGCCGTGCCCGTAGCGGTCCGCATGCGGACCCTCGACGATCGTGACGGTGCCGTCGTGATCGGCCACGACGTCGATCGCCTGGGCCACACCGCCGACCGCGGGATGATCGGCGTCGACGCCGGAGTCGACCACCGCCACCCGTACTCCCGATGCCAGCGCGTCGCCGTACGCCCACGCCCGTGTGACGTGGCCCGGCCAGGCGACGTGCGGCGCCGGGTCGGGCCCGTCGAGGAACGGCTCGGACCACGCCGGGCGGATGTCGCTCACCGCACGCGCCTGCTCCCGCTCAGCGCGACGATCTCGTCGATCACCCCGAGGAGTCGTTGGCGCGATGCGTCGTCGCGGCGGCGCAGCTCGGCGAGCGTGGCCAGCAACCCGAGCAGCTCGGTCTCGTCGTCGCGCTCGGCACGCCGCGCGGCGAGGCGGAGCGCGGCGGCGAGGTCGGCTGGTACCGAGCTGCGCGCGTCGGCGACGGCCCGCAACAGCCCGCGCCCCACCGATGCCGCCAGCTCACCGGTGGCCAACGGCCAGGCGGCGAGCACGGCGAATGCGGTGCCGAGCTCGAGCGCGTCGACTGCAGCGAT
>CAZMGD010000134.1:0-9880 GCA_964565705.1 uncultured Ilumatobacteraceae bacterium
TCCCAGAGCTCGCGCCACGTGACGGTACCGTCGTCCACCGACGTCAGACCTCGGCGGTCGCTTCCAGCTGACGGGCACGCTCGTCGGCCGACAGCGCGCCGACGAGGTCGTCGAGATCGCCGGCGAGGACCTCCTGCAGCCGGTACACGGTGTACCCGATCCTGTGGTCGGTCAGGCGGTTCTCCTTGAAGTTGTAGGTGCGGATCTTCTCGCTGCGCCCGCCGCCGCCCACCTGCGCCCGGCGCTGCGCCGACGATTCGGCATCGTGCTCCTCCTGGGCCGCCTTGAGCAGCCGAGCGCGCAGCACCACCATCGCTCGCGCCTTGTTCTGCAGCTGGCTGCGCTCGTCCTGCATCGTGACGACGATCCCCGACGGCACGTGCGTGATGCGCACGGCCGAATCGGTGGTGTTCACCCCCTGCCCGCCGGGACCGCTGGCTCGGTAGACGTCGATGACGAGGTCCTTGTCGTCGATGTCGACGTCGACCTCCTCGGCCTCGGGCATCACGAGCACCGTCGCCGACGAGGTGTGGATCCGGCCCTGGCTCTCGGTGACCGGCACCCGCTGCACCCGGTGCGGGCCTCCCTCGAACTTGAGGTGCGACCAGGCCGAGTCGCCGCGCACGAGCATGGTGACGTCGCTGAACCCACCGAGGTCGCTCGGGTCGGCGGCGAGCACCTCGACCTTCCACCCCGACCGGTCGGCATAGGCCCGGTACATCTCGAACAGGTCGCGGGCGAACAGGTTCGCCTCCTCGCCGCCCTCGGCGCCGCGGATCTCGATGATCACCGCCTTGCCGTCGTTCGGATCGGTCGGCAGGAGCAGGACCTTGAGCTCCGCCTCCAGCATCTCGATGTCGGTCTCCGCGGCCTGGAGCTCCTCGCGCAGGCCGTCGCGCTCGTCGGGGCTCGGCGCCGGCGTGCTGGCGAGCAGCTCGCGGGCGGCCTCGGCATCGTCGGTGCGGGCCCGGTAGCGGCGCAGGCACTCGACCAGCGGACCGAGCTGCTTGTAGCGGCGGCTGGTGTCGCGCAGCCGGCGGGGATCGCCGAGCACCTCGGGATCGGACAGCGCGGCCTCGAGCGCCACGTACTCGTCGTCCACGGAACTCAGGCGCTCGAACATCGGCTCACCAGGCTACGCCCACCACCCACCGCCGCATCGAATCAGCAATCTTGCGTTGTCTCGACTCAAGTTAGTGGATATGATCTCCTCATGGCTTCCCGCCACATCGTCCAGTTCCACCGACCGCAGACACCTCGTCCAAGGAGCAACCCCATGCTCGTCCGCCGCACCTTCAGCCCCGTCGACCCCTTTGCTGGCAGCTTCGATCGCACGTTCCAGCAGCTCGTCAACGGCTTCTACACCTCGTCCGCCCGCCGCGCCCCCGTCGTCCACGCGACCAGCGACGAGCACACCCTGACCCTGACCGTCGACCTGCCCGGCGTGCCCGCCGAGGCCGTGGACGTCCAGGTGTCGGGTCGCACCCTGACCCTCAAGGCCGAGCACGAGGGCCTGTCGTGGGAGCGCAGCACCCGCCTCGGCACCCAGTTCGACCTCGACAGCGTCGCCGCCAACTACGCCAACGGCCGCCTGACCGTCACGGTCGGCGCCGCCCCCGAGCCCGAGGCCCGCAAGGTCTCGATCTCCGTCGGCGCCCCGGCTGTCGAGTCGGTCGAGGCCGGCGAGGCCGCCCAGGTGACGAGCGAGGTCACCGAGGTCACCTCCGCCTCCGAGGTCTGAGCCCTCCCACGGTTCCTGCCGCCGTACCGAGCCCGCATGGGCTCGGTACGGCGGCAGGAATCGTTGTGGGGTGGGATCTCAGACGGTGACGATCTCGATGACCGGACGGGCCCAGGACGCGAGGGCCTCGGTGACGGGCAGGCGATCCCGGGTGGGCAACGCGACGACGAGGCGGGCGTCGAGGTCGCCGTTGGCGAGCCAGGCGTCGACGGCGTAGGGCACGACGTCGAGGTCGACGCCGACCGAGCAGACCACGACGACGGATCGGCCCTGGGCATCGTCGCCGACCGCCACGCACGGCACGGCGTCTTTCACGTTGGCGCGAGCGACGGGAGGCTGGCCGGTGCGCAACGACCGGGCCCCGACGAGGGCCGGGTCGGCGATGAGCCGTGAGCGCAACGCTCGCTCGGCGCCGAGCCGGTTGAGCGGGTGCGGTTCGGCTCCCGGCGAACGGTGCATGGCCACCGCAGCGACCACGCCGGTGAGCGCGTCCACCGTCGGCACGTCGCCGTGCACGAGCCCGAACGCCTCTCGGTCGTGGGCCCCCACCCCGACCTCCAGCCGGGGTGTGCCATCGGGCCCGTCGGTCACCCGGCAGACCTCCAGACCGTGCACCTCCCCGGCGAGCACCCCACGCTCGTCCACCGGGATCGCGCCGCCGGCGACGATCAGCGCCCGCAACCGCTCGTGGCGCTCATCGATCGCGGCGACCGGTTCGGCGCCGGCACCGGTCGCGGGGGCCATCGCCCGGCCGTCGACCTGCCACACCCGGACCGGCACCTCGAACTGCTCGGCACGCCGGGCCAGCACACCGGTCGACTCCTCGGCGAGCACGTGCAGCGTCGAGACCGAATCCGGGAACCCGGCCTGGCGCGCCCACGCCAACGCGGGTCCGAGCCCGCGCTCGGGGCGTTCAGCGACGAGGACCCACGCCTCGCCGTCGACGACGAGCGCGGCACCGGGTCCGAACGCGGACGTCGGCGCCGACGCGGCCTGATCGAACCCACCGCGGTGGTCGGACACGAGCGTGCGCAGCTTCAGCGCCCGCAGTTGCGCCTGCCGATCGACCGTGGGGGTGTCCATGCCGATCAGGGTAGAGGCGCCCACCTGGTCACGGCATGACGACGTTCCAGCGGTACGGGGTGGACCCGTCGCTGCCGGGCACGGTGTAGCGCAACGACACCGGCGTGCTCGCCGGCGCCGTGTCGCCCGTGGCGAAGCACGTCTCGGCGGTGGCCTGGGTAGCTGCCGGGTCGATCGACGCCGGCGCCCGATCGCTGCGCACGTTCGGGTCGTCGCGCAACACGTTGCCCGCCACCTCGAACTCGGCCGCCGACGGGTCGAACGTCAGCGGCGCAGCTCCCGACAGTTGCCAGAGCACGCACGTGTACCCGAAGACGGACAGCGGATCCGTGGGCGTGATCGTCAGCCCGCCGGACTCGACCGGTGTCCGGAAGCCCTCTGCCGGCGGCGAGGTGACGACGACGAACTCGGTGGTCGTCGGAGCGACCGTCGACTCCTGCGTCAGGTGGTCACTGCCACGTCCGACGACGAACAGCACGACGGCCACGACGGCGAGCGCGAGCACGGCGAACAGCGCGACCCAAGGCCCGCGTGAGCGCGGCTGGCGGGGCGGCTCGGGCAGGCTCAACCGCACCCGCCCGGCCGGCGCGATCAGGTCCCGCTCCGCCTGCTGCGCCAACTGGACGAGGGCGTACGCCGTGGCGTCACGGCGAGCGTCGGTGACGAGGCCGGCGATCTCGGTGCGCGGCGCCGGCCGGGTCCGGCGCCGCAACGGCACGGGGTCGGGGCGCAGCAAGCCCGGCCCGGGCGGCGGCCCGTAGGCGGTCGGGTCGGCGGGGACGCGGAACGTCACCGCCGTTGCCTGGATCCCCGCCCCGGCGACCTGGGTCGTGCCGTTGAGTCGCTCGATCTCGTCGAGCGCCCACACCAGGTCGTCGATGGAGTACGGGTAGCCGCTGTCCGCCCGCGCCACGCGCGACCGCCGCGCGTACGCGGCGGTGACCTCCTCGTGCGGCGCGCCGTAGTCGACGCCGAGCACCAGATAGGGGTTGCGGCGAGCGTCGGGCGTGCTCACGTGCCGTCGTCCCAGTCGTCGTCGGGATCGTCGCTCCACGCCGCCCCGAGCAACGGGTCGCCGGGCAACACAAGGTCGGTTCGGCCCGGGTGGTCGGCGTCCCCCGGGCGGTCGCCGCGACGGCGGCGGGGCGTGGGGATCGCCGGGGTGAGGTCCGGCGGCTCGATCAGCGCGTCGACGTCGGCCGCCAACGCCCGTGCCGACCGGCCGACCTGGACCATGAACTCACGCACCCCGTCGTCGGAGACGCGGGGCAGCAACTGGGCGATCGTGTCGGTCGCCGCGTCCGTGCGCAGCAGCACCGGTTCGAGCACGGTCGTCGCCACCCGGTCGCGCCGGTCGGCGGGCAACTTCGCCAGCCGGGGGCGGGCCCGGCCGAACGCCTCCGCCGCGCCGAGGAGCCGACGGCGGTGGTACACCGCGGTGGCCTCCCCGAGCCGGTTCCACGCGACGTGATAGAGGCCGCGCAGGTCGGCGAGGCGACCGGACCGATGAGCGAGCTGCTCGCTGTCGGCGAGGTGCACCGCGCTCCAGTCGTCGGGGGCGGAGCCGTCGGGGGCGACGCGCTCGCACACGCCGCACACCGCGAGGGGCACGAGCACGTCGCTGTCGGTCGGTTCGAGCCCCCGCTCGATCATCGCCAGCGCCAGCGTGCAGTCGTCGGGATGCGGGGTCGGCGAGGCCTTGCGCCGGTAGCGGGCGCGGAGGATGCGCACGGCATCGGCGATCTCGGCGGCGACCCACTCGGGTGGGTCGGTGCGGCGCGTCGCCTCGGACAGCACGCTCACGTACTCGAGCGGTCCGAGCGCGGCGCCGCGATACAGGCGCGCTTCGAGTGAGCGGCCGTGCGGCGAGCCCGTCAGGCTGCCCGTGCGCGCCAGCCAGGCCGGGTCGGTGACGCTGAGCATCTTGACGATCGAGCGAAACAGGTCGATGTCGATCGGCTCGTTGACCAGGTTGCGGAGCGCGATCGACAGCGTCTCGGGCAACCCGGACGGCTCGTCGTGCCACGGCAGCGACTCGGGCGCCCACACCGACACCGCGCGCAGTGCAGCTGCCGATCGCAGCTCCAGCGAGGGGGCAGAGCTCACCAATCGGGCCAGGTCGCTCGACGCACGTCGCGGATCGAGCTCCGCGGTCACGATCGAGAGGTTGATCTGCAACGACGAGCTCGCCGACGCGCTCAGGGCCTGGTCGAGTGCCTCCTGTGCCGCTTCGTCGCGGCCGGTCTGCCAGCACGCGCACGCCATCACGTTGTAGGCCTCGGCCACCGCATCGACGTCGGGGTGGGCGCGCAACGACTCTCGCGCGAGGTCGAACGCCTGCGCCCAGTCGGCCTCGTAGAGCCGCTCCTTGGCTCGCGTCAACGCTGCCCAGCCGAGCAGTCGAGCGTCGGCGCGTTCCCCGCGGAGGCCGTCGAGGAGTTGGGTGGTGCCCAGGCGGCCGGCGATCAGCGGCCACAGCGACGTGTCTGCGGTCAGGCCCGCGGTCAGCTGGTCCAGCTCACCGCGCTGGAGGAACGCGCCGAGCGCGACGAGATCGGCCTCTCGGCCGGCGGTGGCGGGGCTGTGGTAGGTCGGTAGTTGCTCGTCGAACCCGCCGCCGCTGGCCAGGTTGACGAGCGCCGCGAGCGCCGGGTCGTGGCGGGTGGCGGGTGTGAACGGTTCGCGGCGCAGCAGGGCACGGCGCAGGCGTTCGTCCGTGAACTGCAGCTCGGCGACGTCGGCATCGCTCAGCTCCACCGGGTTCGTCCGCGCCAGCACGTACCGGCGCGACGCCGGGGTCAGGGCGAGCACGCTCTCGGCATCGGGCGCTGCCCCGTGCTCGATGAGGTCGTCGATCATGGCGTCGCTGGCGGACGCTGGCAGCACCACCGTGCCGGGACCACCGTGTCCGGCGAGCGCCCGCAGCGCATCGAGCGCGTACGACTCGAACGGCATCGCGTCGTCGGGCATCTCCTCGAGCGCGGCGTGTGACCACAACCACTCGTACATGGGTCCGCCGAGCCCCGCGGCGTCGATCGCCGCGCCGACCTGTCGCATGCCCTTGCTCGCCTCCAGCCGCTCGGTCACGAGTGCACGCACCCGGCCCGACAGGTCGGCGCCGACGCGCTGCGAGCACCACAGCAGGAGACCGATCGCCATCGGGTAGCGATCCGCCGGCAGCGCACCGAGGGTGTTCACCGCACCGCGCAGCTCGCCACCGTTGATCTGTCCGAGCGCCGTCCACCAGGTGAGCTCGTGCTCGGTGAACCCCAAGAGCGACAGCGGCTCCGTCGCGCCGACCACCGCGAGCCCGGCGGCCGCGCGGCGAGCGACGGCCAGCGGCGCGGCTGCGGGCGTCGCACCCTCCGCGACGCCCGACGAACCGAGCATGGTGGCCGCGGCGGTCTCGAGCGCCTGCGGTGAGCCCTTGAAGCGCCGATCCGGCGGCTGCAGCAGGACCAGGAGGACAGCGGCTGCCCGGGACTGCAGCGCTCGCAGCCCCTCGACGTTGCTCAACCGTCCGAACTCCCGTGGCGACTGCTTGTGGAGCTCGCCCCCGACGCTGAACGCGACCGCGTGGGTGAGTCCGGGTGCGTGGTCCACCGCGACGCCTGGCGGTGCACCGGGCCCACGACCCAGGTATCCGACGCGCACAGCGCCCGTGGTCAACTGCTCCACCGGAGCCACCACGCGCGACCTGCCGCACGACGAGCAGTTCGGGCTCGGTTCCTGGGCGACGCCACAGGCGAGGCAGAAGTCCACGGGCACTGCGAGGTCGGCGAACATCCCCACGTCGGCCACGCGTCGCCCGCTCACGAGCACGCCGCCGGCGACGTGCGCGTCGAGGCCCTCGGTTGCTCCGTTGAGTGTCGGGTCGGTCATGTCGCTCTCGGCAGCTCGCGCCGTGCACCGTCCAGCGCGAGGCTCCGGGCCGAAACTAGCCGGGGCTACACGCCGAGGGGGATGGTGCCGATCACCTGGCTTGCCTCGAGCTCGGCGATCTCGTCGTCGGACAGGCCGAGGATGCCGGACAGCACCTCACGGTTGTGCTGACCGAGCGTCGGCGCCGGTTCGCGGATCCAGCGGTCGATGCCCGTATACCGGAACGGCAGGCTGGTGATCGGCTGCGGACCGACCACGGGATGGTCGACCTGGGCGGTGAACCCGCGGGACACGAACACGTCCTGCAGCACGCAGTCACGGTTGTCGACCACGCCCATCGCCGGGACACCCCGGGCGGACAGCTCCGCCGCCGCCTCGTCCCGTTCACGGCCGGCCGCCCACGCGCTGAGGTGGCGATCGATCTCGTCGTGTGCGGCGAAGCGTCCCTCGATCGTCGACAGCGCCGGGTCCTCAGCCCACGACGGGTTGCCGAGCGCCTCCACCAACGCGTGCCACCGCTCGTCGGAATCCACGGACACCGCCAACCACTGCTCCTCCCCGCGGCACCGGTACACGCCTTGTGGCGCCCGCTCGCGCGATCGGTTCCCGAGGCGCTCGCCCGTGCGGCCGAATGCGCTGTACTCCAGGATCTCCTCGGCGCCGAGGTTGAGGGCGCTCTCCACGAGCGGGCTCTCGACGAGGCTGCCGACACCGGTGCGGTCGCGCTCGGCCAGCGCGGTGAGGATCGCGAACGCGGCGTGCATCCCGCCCAGCGGGTCGCACGGGCCCGTCGGCATCACCGGGCCGCCGTCGGCGTAGCCGGTGACCCACGACAGGCCCGACACCTGCTCCATCGTCTGGGCGAAGCCGACGCGATCGCGCCAGGGCCCGGTGAGGCCGAAGGCAGGCATCCGGGTCATCACGATCCTCGGGTTGATCGCCCGCACTGCATCCCAGTCCAGGCCCCACGCCTCGATGACACGAGGCGTGTAGTTCTCGACCATCACGTCCGCCCACTCGATGAGGCCACGCAGCAGCTCGCGCCCGCGCTCGCTGTTGAGGTCGAGGGTGATGTCGCGCTTGTTCGGGTTGATGCTGAGGAAGAACGCGCTGCGCTCCCACCAGGTCCCGAACGACACGAACATCTGCGCCGCCGCCGGCCGCATGCCGTCGATGACCTGGATCGACTCGACGTGCACGACGTCCGCGCCGAGGCCGGCGAGCAACTGGGTGCTGCTCGGACCTGCCCACCACGCGGTGAGGTCGAGCACCTTGAGGCCGGCCAGCGGAAGGCCGGCGCCCTCCGCGCCGTAGGGCTGGCCACCCGCGGCGGCCTCGGCTGCGGGCTGCTCGCCGGGCGCCGGTGCCGCCCATCGCGGCCCGGGCCGCTCACCGTCGATCGAGTAGTACGGGCGCGGGCCGAGCACGCCCCAGTGATCGTCGACGAGCACCTGACGCTCGACGAAGTGGTCGATCTCGCGCACGGCCGCGCCGTTGCCGATCGGGGCGACGGGGATGCGCATGTCCGATGCCATCTGCAGCACCTCCTCCGAGGTGTGCTCGGCGATCCACGCCTTGCCGCGGATCTCGAACTGCTCCCGGCGCTCGGGGTCGCTGCGCACGTCGGTCTCGCCGAGCAGGTCGGCCAGCCCCATGAGCAGGATGAGGTCCTCCAGCTTCTGGCGGGAGTTCGTGTTGAGCCCGATCCACCCGTCGCTGGTCTTCTCGATGCCCGGGTAGTGGATCGTGCGCGCCGGTGTCGGCGGCACGAACCCGAACATCCGGAACATCAAGTCGGTGAACAGGTTGGTGCAGATGTAGGCGGACTCGGCCGCCGACACGTCGATGTGCGCACCGGCGCCGGTGCGCCGTGCGTGGCCGACCGCGGCGAGGGCCGTGGGCGCGGCGAAGATGCCCGCGGCGAGGTCGGAGATCCGGCCGGCGGCGTAGATCGGCTCGCGAGCGGCGAGGCCGCGGGACGCGATCGAGCCGCTGACCGCCTGCGCCGTGAAGTCGTTGCCCGGCAGGTCCTGGAGCGGGCCGCGGCCGTAGGGGGTGATCGACACCACGACCTTGCCCGGCGGGTCCAGCACGCCGGACGCCTCGATGACGCCGGCGGCGAAGTCCTCGATGACGAGGTCGGCGTCGGCGATCAGCGCCATGACGTCCTCGTCGCCGAGCTCCCCGACCACCGAACGCTTGCCGGCGGCGAGGAATCCGAACAGCGGACCGTCACCTGCACCGTCGGGCATCGGGCCGCTGCGCGTCACGCGGCGCAGCGGGTGGCCGCCGGGCGGCTCGACCATCGTCACGTCGGCTCCCGCGTCCGCGTACAGCTTCGTGGCGTAGGCCCCACCCACGCCGCGAGTGAGATCCACCACGCGCACGCCGGCGAGCGCTGACACGGTCATCGGGTGCGCGCTCCTTCGTCGCTGCGCGCCGATGACCGATTCGTCGCTGCGCTCCTCGCTACCGCATTGCCCGTGACCTCGCTTCGCTCGGTCATTCGTTCCCCCTGAACTGTTCGACGATGCTGGGCACACTAGAGGCCCGGACGCGCGACGACCCCGCCGAACCGGCGGGGTCGTCGGACGAAGCGCTGAACGCGATTACTTGGTCTTGCGGGCGCCGTAGCGGCGGTTGAACCGCTCGACCCGGCCGCCGGTGTCGACGAGCTTCTGCTTGCCGGTGAAGAACGGGTGGCACTCGTTGCAGAGCTCGAGGCGCATCTCGCCGCCACGCGTGGAGTGCGTCGTGATGACGTTCCCGCACGAGCAGCGGAACACGGTCTCGGGGTAGCCGGGGTGGATGTCGGTCTTCATCGTCGTTCCTTCACGAGCAAACGCAGGCGGGCCAGTGTACCGGCGCTACCGGTCGCCTCACATCGAACCTTGCTTGGCGATCTCGTTCAGGAACTCGTCGTTCGAACGGAACGTCTTCAGCCGGTCGATGAGCAGCTCCAGGCCGGGGGCGGCGTTGCCGTCCGCGGCGAGGCCCGACAGGACGCGCCGCAGCTTCCAGACCTGCTGCAACTGACGGCGGTCGAACAGCAGCTCCTCGTGGCGGGTGCTCGACGCATCGACGTCGATCGCCGGGTAGATCCGCCGTTCGGCGAGGCGGCGGTCGAGGCGCAGCTCCATGTTGCCGGTGCCCTTGAACTCCTCGAAGATCGCC
>CAZMGD010000135.1:0-9556 GCA_964565705.1 uncultured Ilumatobacteraceae bacterium
CGGCGCATGAAGTCGACCGCCGCGTCGCGGAACTCCTCGTCGCAGGTCTCCATCCGCTTCTTCGTCAGCGGGCCGGTGTTCTCGATCCGCTGGGTACCGTCGGCCTCGGCCCACGACTTGATGACGCCACGCGGACCGAACCGCTTGGCGAAGTTGGGGAACTCCTCCTCGGTCGGGTAGTCCGGCTCCTCTGGCTCCTCCTCGGCGTTCAGGTGGTAGAGGTTCCCGAAGAACTCGTCGAAGCCGTGCGCCGTCGGCAGGTGCTCGTCGCGATCGCCGAGGTGGTTCTTGCCGAACTGCCCGGTGGCGTACCCCTGCGCCTTGAGCGCCGTGGCGATCGTCGGGTCCTCCGCCTGCAGCCCGATGGGAGCACCGGGCATGCCGACCTTCGTCAGGCCCGTGCGGTAGGGGTTCTGGCCGGTGATGAACGCGGCCCGGCCGGCGGTGCAGCTCTGCTCGCCGTAGTAGTCGGTGAAGCGCACACCTTCCGCGGCGATGCGATCGATGTTCGGGGTGCGGTACCCCATCAACCCGTCGCTGTAGCAGGAGAGGTTCGTGATCCCGATGTCGTCGCCCCAGATGATCAGGATGTTCGGTTGGTCGGCCACTGCATCTCCCTTGTGCGGTCGGGGTGCCCCCAGTGACGGACCGTAGCCAACCTCACGACGGTCCTCGTCCACCGGAGAAGCTGATCGGCTCAGCGCTCACCGACCCACAACGTGAAGCGCATCACCGGGAGGAACCCGAGTCGCGCGTAGACCGGGCGGCCGCCGTCGGACGACAGCAGCGCGGCGGGCACCGTGGGTGCCGTGCTGGCTGCGGTCGCGGTGACCAGTGCTCCGATCCCGCGGCCACGGAACAACGGACGGGTCGACACCGCATCGATCGCCACCACCTGGTCGGAGGCGAACGCAGCGGCGGTCGCCACGGGCTGATCACCGACGTAGGCCGTGACCAGCTTCCATCCGGTGTCGCTCACCCCGGTGCCGAACAGCGGCGGCCGCGTGCCGTACGGGAGCAGCGCGTCGGCGGGGTACGCCTCGGCCAGGGTCTGGTCGAAGTCACGGACCTCCTGCGCGGTGACGGCGTGCACGATCCCCGCGCCCTCCACCTGTGGCAGCTCTGCGCCCACGGGACGCACCATCAGCGGCGGATGGCCGGCGAGGGCGAACCCGTCGGACCGGAGGTCGCCGAGCGGCCACGGGGTGAACACGAGGAACGGCCCGCCGGGTGCGTCGCCGTAGAAGCGGCGGAGGCGCCGGACCGCCTCGCGGGCACCGGCCTCCGTGAGCGGCCGTGCAGCGTGGGCCACGTTGCCGAAGTAGCACGCCGATCCGCCGTCGCCCATCGACAGACCGAGCTCGTCGTCGACGATGGCGCGGCCACCGGCGTGCAGGGCGAGGGCACGGAACCCGGCCGCGTCGGCGCTGATGAAGTCAGCGAGCAGGTTGTCACCGGGCTGGGTCGAGGCCGAGGTGCCGTTCTCGAGTGCCGGATCGAGCGTGGTGTTGGTCGTCATGCCCAGATGGCGCCAGGTCGCTCCTGGCGGTGCCAGCCGCTGCCGCGAGCGCTACAAGGTCCACTCGACCGGGGACTCCGGCCGGTAGCTGCACCACGTCCCGGTCCGGATCGCGCTGTGGAGGTGCCGTCCGAGCTCGGGGAGCTCGGCCTCGATGCGCCGGCAGGCGTCGCGAACGCGCATCCCGACGGCCTTGCGCGCCCGCTCCACGTCGCTGCCCGCGACCCGCGGCCTGCCGCCCAGACCGAGCGCGCCGGCGAGGTGCGCGATCAACTCCGATCGTTCCTCGTCCAGAGCTGCCGCTCTACCGTCCTGGCCGCGGTCCTCGGCGGCCTCGATCTGCTCGGTCAGGCGCAGGATGCGCTGCTCGTACGCCGCCTTCGCCGCGGCGTCGATCACTGCGCCCGCGTCGGAACGGTCGGCGCCGGACGCCCCGACCAGGTCGAAGACGTGGACGTCCTGCTCCGGCCTGGCGAGCAGCACCGCCAGGTCGGCCACGCCCTTGGTGTGCTTGACGCGCGTCTCGGCCCCACCGAAGCGCACCCACCACACGTCGCCCTCCCGGCGCAGGGTGCCCCGGCGGACGCCGGAGGAACCCTCGCCCTCCGTCGCTCGGCCGACCGCGGCGAGCTCGGCCTCGAAGCGCTCGCGCAGCAGCGGAGCGCCGATCCGCCGGCAGGCCGCGATCGCTTCGCGATATCGCGCTGCGGCGAGCGCATCGTCGCCGCGCGCGGCAGCCAGCGCGCCCAATGCGGCGCTGACCGGGCCGTAGCAGACCGAACCGGTGCCGTCGAGGGCGAAGCGCGTGGCGTGGGGCTCGAGCGCGGCCTCTGTCTCGGCGATCAGCTCGTCGTCGCCCACGAACGCCGCCCCGCGTGCGAGGTGGAACCCGAGATACAACCGGAGCCCGTCGTGCGGGCCGGTGAGCCGCCACATCTGCGCCCAACCGGACAGGCCCGACGCCACCTCCTCACGAGTCGCTCCATAGCCGACGTTGTAGAGGTGGAAGGGGGCAGCGAGATCGTGGCCGCGCGTGGCCTCGGGCAGGTTGCTGTTGATGCGGATCAGCCGATCGAAGTACGTCGGATCCCCCCGCTCGCGATCGACGGCCGGCGCGAGCGCACCGTCGGCCAGCATCTGGGCGTTGCGGCTGCCGGCCTGGCGACCGAGCGCTGCTGCTTCGGCGGCGAGCTCGGCCGCTCGATCGAGGTCGCCCTCGAGATGGGCGAGCATCCCGGCGACGAGCCTGCCGTACCAGGTGAACTGTGGTAGGCGGAGCCGATCGGCGAGTGTCTCGAACGCGTCGGCGTTGCGCCTGACCAACCCGACGTCGCCCGCCTCGAGCGCTGCCACCAGCGCCAGCCGGCGGGCCAGCAGCTCCAGCTCCACATCGCCGCAGCGATGGGCGGCGACGAGCATCTCGGCAGCGGCGATCGCCCGCGCGTCCACGCTGTCAGGCCCCGCGTGCGCGTCGCACCACGCCCCGAGCGCCGCGCCGATGGCGGCGTCGTCACCGGAGTCGCGGGCGATCGTCAGCGCCCGCTCGGCGAGCGCGGCGCGTTGGTCGTGATCCCCTTCCAGCGATCGGGCCACCGAGAGCCGAGCCATCAGCTGCGCGGCCAACGCGTCGTGCAGGCTGTCCGAGAGGGCCTCGATCGCCTCGGCGAGCAAGGCCTGTTGCGCCGGGTCGAGCTGACGCACCTCGAACCCGCCGCTCAGCGACCCGACGCCGAGTGCGGCGCGCCCGAGCAGCTCGGCGTCTCCGGTTCGGCGCGCGATCCGGGCGATGTCGAGCAGCTCCGCCTCGGCCTCGTCTGCGCGCCCACAGCGCGACAGCGCCTCGGCGCGGCGCAGCCGCCGGTAGGCGACGGTGTCGGCTGGGCACGGGTCGAGGGCACGTTCGAACCAGGCCGCGGCCTCGGCGTACATCGACGCCGCGTACGCGGCCTCGCCCGCTCGTTCGGCCCACACAGCAGCCTGCGGATCGCCGGTGGCCGACAGGTGCAGCGCGATCTGGCCGGCCGCGTGCTCGCCGTCCTGCTCGATCAGCGCATCGGCAGCGCGGCGGTTGAACACGCGTCGCTCGCGAGGGGTCAGCTCCACCCGGGCCGCCTCGCGGATCAGGGAGTGAGCGAACGCGAACCCGTCGGGCGTGGCGCGCAGCAAGCCAGCGGATGCGGCGATCGCCAAGTCGTCCAGCACGTCGTCGACGGGCCGCGCGACCGCTGCGGCCACGACCGGCGCGTCGATCGCCTCGCCGAGCTCGGCGGCTGCCATCAGCGTCGCGTTCACGGGCTGGGCGAGGCGGGCGAAGCGCCGCACCAGCACCGAACGGACGCCCTCGGGCACGATGCTTCGCCACTGGGCGGTGTCCGACGCCCGTCCGGAGCTGCGCAACAGCCGATCGAGCTCGCCGATGAAGAACGGGTTGCCTCCGGTGTGTCGCCAGACCGCTGCGACCAGATCGGGATCGACGTCGCCGGCGCCTGCCGCTGGGGTGAGCAGTTGAGCGACCTCCGCGGGTGCCAGCCCACCGAGCTCGATCACGATCGCGCTGCGTGGCAGCCGGACCATCTCTGCGCGCCGCACCGTGGCCACGACCACGATGCCGGCCTGTTCGGCGTCCGGGGCGAAGAAGTCGACGAACGCCAGCGACTCCCCATCTGCCCACTGCAGGTCGTCGAGCACGATCACGGCTCGCTCCCCTCGGCCTGCGCCGACCACCTGCCGGGCCACCCCGTCGAACAGCCGGAACCGGTCGACCCCCGCGCCGCCGGCGCCGCCCGGACCGGCGATCGAGTGGCCGAGCACCTGCTCCC
This sequence comes from uncultured Ilumatobacteraceae bacterium, assembly GCA_964565705.1. GTDB lineage: Bacteria > Actinomycetota > Acidimicrobiia > Acidimicrobiales > Ilumatobacteraceae > CAZMGD01. Next base: position 4,339 of record CAZMGD010000135.1, read on the forward strand.
ACAGCCACATCGGCGGCGCCCCGCCGCCTTCCCGGGCCCGGGCCCAGAGGGTCGGGCGACCGGCCGTCGCCACCTCGGCCAGGGCGGTCTTCCCGGCGCCGGGCTCGCCGACGATCGTGACGACCGCGCCGCGGCCACCCTCGGCCGGCTCGGCGCGTGCGAGCACGGCGGCGAGGGTGGCGAGCTCGTCGGCTCGCCCCACGAACCGGGAGGTCGCGCCCACGCCGCCCATCATGCCGCTCGGCGAGCGCTCGTTCAGACCAGCTCGTAGAAGCGGAACAGGTCGTGCTCGATCGGCAGCACGTCGACCCGCTCGAAGCCGGCGCCGGCCGCGTACGCCGCGAGGGTGCTCGCGCGCATCACCGTGCCGGTGCCGACCGACGGCTGCTCTGCCAGGCCGACCGGCAGGCAGTGCAGCACCGAGCAGCCATAGAGGAACGCCTCGACCGGTCCGTCGCTCTCGGCGAAGGAGTCCGCCGTGCGCTCGTCCATCACCAGGACGTGCCCGCCGGGCGCGCGGAGGCGGCGCAGCTCCGCCAGGACGTCAACCGGGCTGCTCATGTCGTGGACGGCCTCGAACACGGTCACCAGGTCGAACGAACCGTCCGGGAGCGCGGCGCCGTCGTGGACCTCGAACACGACACGGTCGCCGAGCCCTGATCGCGCCGCGTTCCGCCGAGCGTCGGCGATCGACGCATCGTCGACGTCGAAGCCGACGACGGCCGCAGAAGGGAACGCCCTGGCCATCTCGATCGTCGACCAACCCGCACCACAAGCGACGTCGGCGATCCGCACCGCGTCGCCGCGCACGAGCCGAGCGTGCAGCGCCGGGAGCGCGGCCAGCCAGTTGCCCGCCAGGTCGTGGGCGAAGCCGGGGCGGTTGAACGCGGCCTGGCCGTCCCTGAAGTCGGCGCCATACGCCGCGTACGGCACCCCGGCACCCGCGCGGTAGGCGTCGAGGAGCTGCGGCAGGATCCCGGCGATCCCCGCGCAGGCGAGGGCGAGTGCTCCGGCGTGCGCCGGGTGCTCGGCGTCCAGCAACGCCCGTGCGTGCCCCGCGGGAAGACGATAGGTACGGCGGTCCTCGTCAGCGGTCCGGTCGTCACAGTCGACGATGCCGCCCACGGTCTGCTGCTCCAGCCACTCACGCGCGTACCGCGGGGCGATGCCCGCTCGGCCGGCCAGCTCGCCGGCAGTGCTGCCGGGCTGGTCGACCAGGGCCTCGTACAGACCGAGCCGGATGCCGAGGTACGCGGTGAACATCTCGATCGCACCCAGGGCGTCGCCGAAGAGGCGTTCGGCGAGCGCGCCGGCCGCGGTGTCCTCGACGTCCGGATCGGTATCGATGGCGGGGATGGTGGTGTTCGTCATGCCCGGGTGGCGCCACATCGCGCCTGGCGATGCCAGACGCCGGGTGCCGCGGGAGACTGGCGGCATGCCGAAGTCGCTCTCACATGTCGTGGTGCTCACCGATGACCTGGAAGCGGTCGTGCGCTTCCTGACGGAGATCGCCAACGTCGGACCGGTCGAGCGCTACGAGACACGCCCGGAGGACGTCGAGGCCCTGTTCGGCTGGCCGGTCGAGCACGGCCGGGCATCGGGCGCGTTCGTCGGCACCGGGCCCGGTGCTCTCGACGTGCTGGAGATCCCCGACGCGCTGCGCGAGTCGGTGCGCCCCGGGGTCCGGCTGCTGGCGATCGCCAACCGTGACGCGGCCGCCGTTCGTGACGCGGCCACCGCGGCCGGCTTCGCCGCCCGCGGCCCGTTCGCGACGGTGACGGCGATGGGCGGCACCATGCACACGACCGAGGTCATCGCCGGCGGCGTCGCGTTCGAGCTGACCCAGTTCTCCTGACCGCGTCCGTGCGACATCCCGTGTCTGTGTGACGCCAGATCGCTGTGAAGCAGGTCGCGGCGCGGTGGACGCAGATCGGTGCGTTCACACAGACGTGGACACCTGGTGGTCCCGCTGCGTCGTCTACGTTCGGCCACCAGGATTTCCGAAGGGGGACGCGATGAGCGACGACACGACGCCACAGCGCCGGATCGAGGTCGATCGGGCGATCGCCGCCGATCCGGCCACGATCTTCGACGTGCTGCGGTCACCTCGAGGTCACGTGGACATCGACGCATCCGGCATGCTGATGTCATCCGAGGGCGAGCCAGCCGCCGCGGTCGGCGACCGCTTCGTCGTCCACATGGACCGCGACTCGCTGCGCGACTTCGATCTCGGCGAGTACGACGTCACGGTCGTGATCACCGCGTTCGACCCCGATCGGGAGATCGCGTGGACCGTCGACGGGCAGCTGCAGCCGCCGATCGGGCACGTGTACGGCTACCGGCTCGAGCCGATCGACGGCGGCACGCTCGTCACCTCGTACTACGACTGGACGAGCATCCACGAGGCCTACGAGGGAGCCGTCGACGCGATCTTCCCGGTGATCTCCGAGACCAACCTCCGCGCGACGCTCGGCATCCTCGCCCGCACCGTCGCCCCCGGACGCCCGCGCCCCGGCGCCTGAGCGGTCAGCGGGACATGCCCTCCGGTGGCCAGTCCCCATGGTGGACGTCCCGATCGCGCGAGGGTCGACCACGCCGGACCATGAGCGCGACCGCGCTCGCCAGCAACACCGCGGCGCCGACGACGCTGACCACGAGCGTCACCGATCGGCTCCCGTCTGGGCGGCGACCCACTCCCACGCCTCGTCGTGGGCACGCCGGGTGGTGACACCGACGACCTCGGTGCCGGCGTACAGGCTCATCCGTCCGGCAGCCTCGGAGGCGGCCAGCTGAGCGATCAGGCGCTCGTTGTCGGTCACGATCACCAGCCGGCTGTCGACGGCGGCGAGCGCCGCGGCGTAGGCGGCCAGCACGTCGAGCACCGTCACGCCCGCAGCGTCGCCGCCGCGCAGCCGGAGCACCACGACCGAGTGCTGCGACGACGCCGTCACGGTGGGCATCTGCTTGCGCAACGTGTCCGCGGTGGCGAAGAACACCGGGCCGTACGGTTGGAGCACGACCACGTCGCCGGCTGCGAGATCCTGCGGAGGAGGCTGCTCGACGGGCTGACCGTCGTCGCGGAACACGATGCGCCGCGTCGTCAGGCGCGACGACTGGCCGATCACGAACAGCAGCACGGACATGCCGACTCCGACGAGCACCGCGAACTGGAGCGGGAGGATCATCGTCAGGATCAACGTGATCGTCATCACGGTCAGCGGTACCGAGCCCGTTTGCGCGACCGCCCGGATCTTCGCCGGCTTCACCGTCGCGCACCCGACCACGATCAGCAGGCCGGCGAGACCGGACATCGCCACCCGCTCGACGACGCCGACGAACGCGATCAGCACCACCGCCATCGTCAGCCCGGCGAACAACGTCGCCGCGCGCGACCTCGCGCCGGCGCTGACGATGAGCGACGACGCCGACATCGATCCCCCGACCGGCATCCCCTGGAGCAAGCCGGACACGACGTTGCCGGCGCCCTGGCCGATGAAGTCCTGCGATGCGTCCACCGGGACGTGGTCGCGGTTCGGGAAGCCGGCCGACACGCCCGCTCCCTGGACGAGGCCGACGAAGGCCAGGGATGCGGCCGGGATCAACAGGCCGGGGACGTCGCCGAGCACGGGGAGCTTCGGCAGGGGCAGTCCGCGAGGCACGGCAGCGACGTCGCTGACGAGCGCGACCGGGTGGTCGAGCTCGATGAACAAGGCGGCGAGTGCCGAGCCTGCGGCCACGGCGACGACGAGCCCGAGGGCCCCGAGCCGGGTGCGCTGGAGGATCAAGATCAGCACCACCGTGACCGTGCCGACGATCACGGTCGGCAGGTCGATCCGGCCCGGATGGGTCACCACGTCGAACGCCCGAGCGATCCGGCTGGAACCCTCCGAGTCGTAGCCCGTGAAGTTGTCCAGCTGTCCGAGCACGATGTTCACCCCGACCGCGGCGACGAACCCCGTCAAGACCGACTTGGACACGAAGCGCAGCAGTGAACCCATGTGCAAGGCCCCGGCGACGATCATCACGATGCCGGTGACGATGCTCAGGGTGAACAGTGCACGGGCAGGATCGTCGCGGCGGGCGAGGTCCACGTCGGCGACGATGATCGACATCGCCCCGGTGGCCTGTACCGCCATGTAGGTGCTGCTCGTGAACAGCGTGGCGCCGACCATCCCGAACAGGTAGGCGTACACGCCGGCGAGCGGGTTGACGCCGGCGAGCAGCCCGCTCGCCAGCCCGTCGGGCACGCTCTCGACGCCGAGCACCAAGCCCGCCATGGCGTCATCCTTCGCCGTCCCCCGATCCAGCAGGGAGCGCGGTCGCGCGATCGGGAACCGGCGCAGGGACCCCTTCGTCACGCTCACACTTGACGGTGGCGCGCGGCGTACGTCGGCTCGTCCACCCCGTACAGCTTCGCCGCGTTCTCCCACAGGAACTTGCGCCGGATCTCGGGCGGCGCGTCGCCCAGGCTGGCCTCGATCTTCTCGTGGACGTTGCGGTAGAGGCACGTCGGGTGCGGGAAGTCGGTCTCGAACAGCACGTTGTCGACCGGGATGTCGTCGAGCAGCCGGCGGGGCGCGACCGTCTCGAACCAGTAGCACGCGTACACCTGGCGGGCGAAGTACTCCGACGGCATCAGCTCCCACTGGCTCGTCCGGTCGACCCGGCCCTCGAGGTAGGCGTGGTCCACGGCTTCGAGCACGAACGGGATCCAGCCGATCCCGCTCTCCACCGACACGACCTTGACCCCCGGGAAGCGGGGCAGCACCCCGCTCGTGAGCAGATCGGCGACCTGCAGACCGTTCTTCAGGAACAGCTCGGTCGATGTGTACGCGTAGGTCGACGCCGTGCCGTGGGCGGCGATGCGGTCCGGCGTGAACGACGTGCCGGTGTCGCCGCTGCCGAGGTGCAGGTGCACCGGCAGGCCCGTGTCCTGGGCGACGGCCCAGAACCGGTCCCAGTGCGGATCCCCGAGGTGAGGCAGCCCGAAGCGCGACGGCTCGCCGGTGAACAGGATCCCGCGGTGGCCCGCTGCAGCGCCTCGCTCGATCTCGGCGACCGCGGCCTCGACGTCCCAGAACGGCGTCGTCATCACGGTCAGCAGGCGACGGTGGTCGGCAGCGGCCCAGTCGCGGAGGAAGTCGTTGTAGGCCCGGACGCAGATCAGCTTGAGCTCGTCGTCTCCGAGCCGCAGGAACCGCTGGCTGCCGAAGCCGGC
>CAZMGD010000136.1:0-9480 GCA_964565705.1 uncultured Ilumatobacteraceae bacterium
CCTTGATCGGGTCGACCTCGCCGATCAGGTCGGCGATCGAGGTGTCCGGGGTGGCCAACTTCTCCCCGAATCGGGTGTCGCGGTGCACCCAGTCGATCTGCGTGTCGTCGCCGTGGATCGCCACCAGATCGAGGGCGTACCGGCTGACGGGCTCGTACGGGTCGTCGTTGATCTCGCTGCCGGCGACGATCGGCATCCACTCGTCGAGCAGGCCGGTGAGGGAGCGGATCATGCGGGTCTTGGCCTGGCCACGCTCGCCGAGGAAGATCACGTCGTGTCCGGCCAGCAGAGCGTTCTCCAGCTGCGGGAGCACCGTCTGTTCGTACCCTTGCACACCCTCGAACAACGGCTCGCCCACCGAGATCTTCGCCGCCGCGTTGGCGCGGATCTCGTCCTTCACCGTCCGGGAGTGCCATCCCGAGGCGCGCAGCGCGCCGAGCGTGCGGGGGAGAGCGGACGGCGGAGCGGGGGGAGCTGCCATGGACCGAACATATCGGGACCGGTCCGGGCGCGCTGAGCGGGAGCGACGCGTAGTCTCGGGCCGGTATGGACCTGAGCGGTGTGTGGCGAGTCGAGCTCGCCGACGACGACCTGCGCCGCGACGGTGTGGAGCTCCACACCGACGATTCGTACTGGGCCGACATCGTCGTTCCCGGCCATTGGCAGTCGACGCCCAAGTTCGCCGCCTCTGACGGGCCGCTCCTCTATCGCAAGCACTTCGAGATGCCCGCGCCTGCCGAGCACGAGCGTCGCTGGGTCGTGTTCGACGGCCTCTGCTATCAGGCCGACGTCTGGCTTGACGGCGCCTACCTCGGCGATCCCGAGGGCTACTTCTTCCCGCACGCCTACGACATCACCGAGCTGTCGCGCCTCGGCGACGCGCACGTGCTCGCGGTCGAGCTGTCCTGCTCGGCGCAATCCGGTCCGAAGAACCGCCGCAACATCACCGGGGTGCTGCAAGGCGGCATCGATGCCACCTGGAACCCCGGGGGGCTCTGGCGACCCGTCCGCGTGGAATCGACGGGGTCGGTGCGGATCGACAAGCTGCGGGTGTTGTGCCGCGACGTCAACGAAGCGCGCGCGCACGTCCGGTTCCACGGCCGGCTCGACAGCGCCCAGGCGCGCACCGTGCACGTGCACACCTACATCGACGGCGAGCCGGTGGCTGCCTCCGAGCACTCGTTGGCCCACGGGCTCAACGAGCTCGACTGGAACGTCGACATCGAGGAGCCGCGCTTGTGGTGGCCGTGGTCGCTGGGCGTCCAGGAGCTGATCGACGTCCGGATCGAGGTGCTCGTCGACGGTGAGCGCAGCGACGGGCGCGAGGTCCGCACCGGTCTGCGCGAGGTCACGATGCACGACTGGAAGCTGTCGGTGAACGGTGAGCGGCTCTTCGCCAAGGGCGCCAACCTCCTGCCGACCAAGCTGGCGCTGGCCGAGGCCTCGCCCGACGACGTCGCCCACGACGTGGTGCTCGCCCGAGAGGCCGGCCTGGATCTCCTGCGCGTGCACGGCCACATCGCCAGACCCGAGCTCTACGAGGCCGCCGATCGCCACGGCATGCTCATCTGGCAGGACTTCCCGCTGCAGTGGGAGCACGCGCGCACGGTCCGGCGCGCCGCGGTGCAGCAGGCGGCCGAGGCGGTGTTCCTCCTCGGTCACCACCCGAGCGTCGCCGCGTGGTGCGCGCACAACAGTCCCGACGGTGAGCGCACCACGAGTCTGCTCGCGTTCGCCGCGTCGCGGCAGCTGCCGTCGTGGAACCGCACGGTGCTGGACCGAGGCGTGCGTCGCGCGTTCGAGCGGGCCGACGACACCCGGCCGGTGGTCGCCCACAGCGGAGTCGTGCCCCACCTCCCGCAGCTCGACGGCACCGACAGCCACCTCTACTTCGGCTGGCGCGATGGGGACGAGCGCGAGCTCGAGCGGGCGGCGCGGCGGGTGCCCCGAATGATGCGCTTCGTCAGCGAGTTCGGCACCCAGGCCGCGCCGACGGCGGCCGGCGCACTGCATCCCGAGCGCTGGCCGCACCTCGACTGGGAGCGGCTCGCCGTCCACGCCGGCCTCGAGGTCGACGTGATGGAACGCCACTTCCCGCCGGTCGAGTTCGGTGACTTCGACGCCTGGCGCGACGCGACGCAGCGGCACCAAGCGCGGGTGCTCAAGTACCACATCGAGACGCTGCGTAAGCTGAAGTACCGCCCCACGGGGGGGTTCTGCCTGTTCGCCCTCAACGACAGCGTGCCCGGCCAGGGTTGGGGCATCCTCGACCACGAGCGAGCGCCACGGTTCGCGTACCACGCCGTCACCGAGGCCTGCCGCCCGGTGATCGTGTGCGTCGAGCGGCTGCCCGAGGAGGTGCGCGCCGGCGACGAGCTGGCGCTCGACATCCACGTCGTCAGCGACCTCCACGAGCCGATCGACGAAGCGATCGTGTCCGCCCAGGCGTCGTGGCCCGGGGGCGAGCACGTGTGGGGGTGGAGCGGGGCGATCGGCGCCGACGAGTGCGTGCGCGTCGGCAGCATCGGCGTCGAGCTGCCAGCGGACGTGCCCACCGGGATGCTGACGATCGACCTGACGTTCGAGGCCGGCACGGTCGTGGCCACGAATCGAGATGCTGCGCCGATCGTGCGGTGACCGGCACGGATGAGAGGACTCTCACGTCCGTCTCATCAGACGCTCGGCTCGGGCGGCATCCTCACGACACCATGCGCGCACCGTCCCTCACCGCCGGCGCCCTCGTCATCGCCGCAGCCGGCGCCAGCCTCTTCGCCGCCGCCCGCCAAGCCGTACCCTCGGACGCGCCGGTGGTCGAGCGCGTCGAGGCGCCGACCGCGACGCCGACCGCGATCACGACCACCGTCACGGCGGCGACCGCGATCGCGACGATCGCGACGAGGTCGGTGATGACCGAGACGATCGCGATGGCGATGACAACAGCGGTCCGGGCAGCGCCAACTTCGGGCGCGACGACGATCGCGACCACAGCGGTCACGGGCGCGACGACGACGATCACGGCGGGCGCGGGCGGGATCACCCAGAGGACGACTGAACCCGATCGAAGTCGCAGCGCCTTCCGTCACCGGCGGGCGTTGCGGCGCGCCTACAGCCAGCCGCGCTTGCGGAACGACCGGTGCAGCAGCCCGCAGGCGATCGCCATCAGCGCCAGCGCGGTCGGGTAGCCCACCGGTGAATCCAGCTCCGGCATGTGCTCGAAGTTCATGCCGTAGATGCCGGCGATCATCGTCGGCAGCGCGGCGATCGCGACCCACGCCGAGATCTTGCGCATGTCGTCGTTCTGCTGGCTCGACACCTGGGCCAGGTTGGCGCTGTGGGCATCGCTCACGAGGTCGCTGAGCGAGCGCGTCCGCGCCGACAACCGCTGCACGTCGGCGAGCGTCGCGTGCAGCTCGGCGAGCGTGGCCGGCGTCCACACGAAATCGCGCTTGCGGGTGAGCCGTTCCAGTGGATCCTGCAGCGCGTCGACCACCAGCTGCAGCTCGCGCACCTGGCGCTTCAGGTTGAGGAGGCGCCGGACGGGGCGGATGCGGGATTCGCTCAGCACCTCGCGCTCGACCTCGACCGCGTCCTTCTCGAAGCCGTCGAGCGCCGGGCCATACGAGTCGACCACCGCGCCGACGATCGCGACCAGCGCCGCCGGCACGCCGGCGCGCAAGCGCTCGCGGTCCGCCTCCAGCTCCTGGCGGGTTCCGCTGAGCGCGGCCGCCTTGCCGTGGCGCACCGTGATGATGAACCGCTGGCTGGCCAGCACCGAGATCTCACCGAGGTGGACGACCTCCTCGCGGTCGTCGTAGGTCGAGGTGCGCAGCACGAGCCACGCGACGCCGGCCTGGGAGCCCAGCACCGCCCGACGGTGCGGCGCGAGCACCGCGGCGACGTCGATGCCACCGAGCCCGAACACCGCGCACGCGGTCCGCAGCTCCTCGGGGCTCGGCATCCGCAGGCCGAGCCAGACGAACGCGTCCGGCCGGGCGAGGTACGGACCGACCTCCTCCAGCGCGAGCCGACCGGTGATGCGCTTGCCGTCGGCATAGGCGGCGCAGTCGACGATCACCAGCCGGAGGGTAGTCAGCGTGCAGCGTGCGGGAGCTCCATCCGCGATGATGCCGCCATGCAGGGACAGCGGCTGGGGATCGACATCGGCGGATCGGGCGTGAAGGGTGCACCCGTCGACCTCGCCACCGGGCTGCTGACCGCCGACCGGTTCCGCATCGACACTCCGCAGCCGGCCACCCCGGCGGCGGTCGCGGAGACGGTGGCCGAGATCGTCGAGCACTTCGAGTGGACCGGCCCGGTCGGTGCGACCGTGCCGGGCGTGATCAAGAGCGGCGTCGTGCACACCGCCGCCAACATCGACGACGCCTGGATCGGCACGCACGCCGAGGGATTGTTCTCCGACGCGACCGGGCAACCGTTCCACGTCCTCAACGACGCCGACGCCGCCGGCATCGCCGAGATGAGGTTCGGCGCCGGCCGCGACCGACGCGGCGTGGTGATCATGATCACCCTCGGCACGGGCATCGGCTGCGCGGTGTTCAACGACGGGGTGCTGGTGCCCAACACCGAGCTCGGCCACCTCGAGATGAACGGCCGGGACGCCGAGGAGCAGGCGAGCGCCCGCGTCCGGGAGGAGGCCGACCTCTCGTGGAAGAAGTGGGGCGAGCGCGTCGACCAGTACCTCGACCTGATGGATCAGCTGCTCTGGCCTGACCTGATCATCATCGGCGGCGGTGTGTCCCGCAAGGCGGACAAGTTCTTCTCCTACCTGAACACCCGCGCCGAGCTCGTGCCCGCTGCCCTGGAGAACGAGGCGGGCATCGTCGGAGCCGCCCTGTCGGTGCAGTGACGGTGCTGCGGTGACGGGCGCAGAGGCGCGGCGCACTGCGGCACCACGCCATGCGGGCTGGCGCCGCTGGGGCACCTATCTCGCCGAGCGGGCGTGGGGCACCGTCCGGGAGGACTACAGCGCGGACGGCGACGCATGGGCCTACTTCCCGCACGACCACGCTCGATCGCGCGCCTACCGCTGGAGCGAGGACGGGCTGGCCGGATGGAGCGACGACCACCAGCTGCTCTGCCTCGCGCTCGCGCTGTGGAACGGGAACGACCCGATCCTCAAGGAGCGGCTGTTCGGCCTGACGTCACGCGAGGGCAACCACGGCGAGGACGTCAAGGAGCGGTGGTGGTTCCTCGACAACACGCCGAGCCACGCCTACGCCCGCTGGCGCTACCACTACCCACAGTCGGCGTTCCCCTACGAGCAGCTGGTCCGCGCGAACGCGGCACGTACGAGGTTCGATCCCGAGTACGAGATCGGCGACACCGGCGTCTTCGACCACGGCCACTGGAACGTCGAGGTCGAGTACGCGAAGGCGACCCTCGACGCGGTGGCGATGACGATCGCCGTCCGCAACGACGGGCCCGATCGGGCGACGGTGCACGTGCTGCCGACCGTGTGGTTCCGCAACACGTGGTCGTGGGCACTCGGCGACGAGCGCCCGAGCCTCCAGGCATCCGACCGCGGGGTCACGGCGACGCATCACGAGCTCGGGGTCTTCGAGGTCGAGTCCATCCCCGCGGTGCCCGTGCTCGTCTGCGACAACGTCACCAACACCGCTCGCTTGTACGGCGATGCGTCGCCCGCGTACCCGAAGGACGGCATCAACGACTTCGTCGTCACGGGCGCGGCGACCGTGAACCCGTCGGGCACTGGCACCAAGGCAGCGTTCCACCACGTCGTCACCCTCGACCCAGGGGCATCCTCGACGATCACCGTCGTGCTGCGGCCCGAGGCCGAAGCCGTCGACGATCCACCCGGCGTGCTCCAGCTCCGCCGGGCCGAAGCCGACGAGTTCTACGCCGCCCACACGCCCGCCGCGGCCACGCCGGTCGAGACGGCCGTGCTGCGCCAGGCGTTCGCCGGCCTGCTCTGGTGCAAGCAGCTGTACCACTTCGACGTCGGCACCTGGCTGGACGGCGACCCGGTCTGGCCGGCGCCCACCTCACGGCTGACCGGGCGCAACGCCGCGTGGCGCACGCTCGGGGCCGACGACGTCATCCTGATGCCCGACACGTGGGAGTACCCGTGGTTCGCGGCGTGGGATCTCGCGTTCCACGCCGTCGCACTCGCGCCGATCGATCCGGGGTACGCCAAGGCGCAACTGCTCTTGATGTGCCGCGAGTGGTACCTGCACCCCAACGGTCAGCTGCCCGCCTACGAGTGGAACTTCGGCGACGCCAACCCGCCGGTGCACGCCTGGGCGGCGCTGCGCGTGTTCCAGATCGACGGGTCGCGCGACCACCGGTTCCTCGCCCGGGTGTTCCACAAGCTGCTCATCAACTTCACGTGGTGGGTGAACCGGAAAGACGCACAGGGCAACAACGTGTTCGAGGGCGGGTTCCTCGGCCTGGACAACATCGGGCCCTTCGACCGGTCGGCGCCGGTGCCGGGCGGCGGCACGCTGGAGCAGAGCGACGGCACGGCGTGGATGGCGAAGTACTGCCTGGACATGCTCGCGATCGCGCTGGCGCTCGCCGAGCACGACTCGGTGTACGAGGACGTCGCCACCAAGTTCTTCGAGCACTTCACGTACATCGCCGTCGCCGCCGAGCACCTCTGGCAGGACGAGGACGCGTTCTACGAGGACACGCTGCACTTCCCCGACGGTTCGGACCTGCCGCTGCGCGTACGGTCGATGGTGGGGCTGATCCCGCTCACGGCGGTGGCCCTGCTCGACGAGGACCTTCGTGGGCGGCTGGAGAACTTCGCGTTCCACATGCGGTGGTTCGAGGAGCACGAGCCCGAGTACTCGCGCACCGTGTCCCACGCGATGGTGCCGGGTCGCAAGGAGCGGCGGTTGCTCTCGATCGTCGGCCCGGATCGGCTGGTGCGGATCCTCGAGTCGGTGTTCGACGAGGACGAGTTCCTCTCCCCACACGGGTTGCGCAGCCTCTCGCGGCGTCACCGCGACCAACCGTTCGTGCTCGCGCTCGGCGGTGTCGAGCACCGGGTGGATTACGAACCGGGCGAGTCGCAGTCAGGGCTGTTCGGGGGGAACTCGAACTGGCGCGGGCCGGTGTGGATGCCGCTGAACGTGCTCGTGATCGAAGCCCTCGGGCAGTACCAGCGCTACCTCGGCGACACGTTCACGGTCGAGCTGCCGACCGGGTCGGGCAACCGCGTCGGCCTCCAGGCGGCCTCGCACGAGATCGCCCGCAGGCTGATCGGCTTGTTCGAACCCGACGAGCAGGGCGGCGTGCTGTTCCACGAGTACTTCCACGGCGACACCGGCCAGGGCCTCGGCGCCGACCACCAGACCGGCTGGACCGCCCTCGTCGCCACCTTGATCCTCAGGCTCCACGCCGCACTCGGCTGACCGCGGCGCTCGACGCCTTCGTTTCAGGCGACCTTCAACCGCGCCCGAACGCGTCGAGCCAGCGTCAACGTCATCGTCGACGTCGCCGGCTACTTCGACGACGTGAACTTCGACGACCGCTACTACCCCCGCGCCGACGCGGACGCCGCCATCGCGGCGGCGATCACCTCCGCCAACCAATGCATCTTCGTGCTCGCCTCCGGCGGCGCGCTGGCAAGCTCCGACGCCGGCAAGATCGTGACCGGCTACATCACCGGCTCGGTCGGCTTCGTCGAGGTCTGCAACCCGACCGCGCAGGCCAAGGCCCTGCCCCCCGGCTGGCGGCTGATCACCGCCGTGGAACCGTGATCAGGTGCGGCTGAGCTTCTTGCGGTTCTTGAACTTCGACTTCAGGTAGTCGGCGTTCATCATGGCGATGAAGTCGATCGAGATCGACTTCGGGCAGGCCGCCTCGCACTCGCCGTGGTTGGTGCACGAGCCGAAGTACTCCTCCATCGTCTCGACCATCGCCTCGACCCGCTTGAAGCGCTCGGCCTGACCCTGCGGCAGCAGGTTGAGGTGGCTGATCTTGGCGGACGTGAACAGGCTGGCCGCGCCGTTCGGGCACGCCGCGACGCAGGCGCCGCAGCCGATGCACTCGGCGGCGTCCATCGATGCGTCGGCAACGGGCTTCGGGATCGGGATCAGGTTGGCGTCGGGTGCACCGCCGGTCGGCGCGGTGATGAATCCACCGGCCTCGATGATCCGGTCGAACGCGCCGCGGTCGACGGCGAGATCCTTGATGATCGGGAACGCGCTGGCACGGAACGGCTCGACCGTGATCGTGTCACCGCTCTTGAACTTGCGCATGTGCAGCTGGCACGTCGCCGTACCCTTCTGCGGGCCGTGGGCCTGGCCGTTGATCATCAGCGAGCACATGCCGCAGATGCCCTCGCGGCAGTCGCTGTCGAAGACGATCGCTTCCTTGCCGTCGTTGATCAGCCGCTCGTTGAGCACGTCGAGCAGCTCGAGGAACGACGCCTCGTCGCTGATCGAGTCGATCGTGAACGTCTCGAAGTGGCCCGAATCGCTCGCGCCGCTCTGCCGCCAGATCGTCAGCGTGATGTTGCTCAGGTGGCTCACTGGTGCTCGCTTCGCTTCGCGCCGGTGAGCCGCTCGCTGCGCTCGCCGGCTGACGTGATGATGATTCGTTCGCTTCGCTCTCTCACTTGTAGCTCCGCGTGGCGAGATGGACGGCTTCGAACTCGAGCTCTTCCTGGTTGCGGATCGCAGCCATCGGGTCGCCGGTCCACTCCCACGCGGCGACGTGGGCGAAGTTCTCGTCGTCGCGCAGGGCCTCGCCCTCGTGGGTCTGGTACTCGGCGCGGAAGTGGCCGCCGCAGCTCTCGCGGCGCTCCAGCGCGTCGCGGCACATCAGCATGCCGAGCTGGAAGAAGTCGTCGACCCTGCCGGCCTTCTCCAGCGTCTGGTTCATGTTGGTGTCGTCGCCGGTGACCCGGAGGTCCTGCTGGAACTCGGCGTACAGCGCTGGCAGCTCGTGCAGCGCCTTGTTCAGGCCCTCCTCCGTGCGCTCCATGCCGCAGTACTCCCAGATGATCTTGCCGAGCTCACGGTGGAAGTGATCGGGGGAGCGGGTGCCGTTGATGTTCAGGTAGCCGCTGAAGCGGGCCTTGGCGGTGGCGATCGACTCGGCGAACGCCGGGTGGTCGGTGCCAGGGATCGGCTTGTTCAGCTGCGGCGCGAGGTAGCCCGAGATCGTCGACGGCAACACGAAGTACCCGTCGGCGGGGCCCTGCATCAGCGCCGACGCGCCGAGGCGGTTGGCGCCGTGGTCGCTGAAGTTCGCCTCGCCCGCGCAGTACAACCCGGGGATCGTGGTCATCAGCTCGTAGTCGACCCAGAGCCCACCCATCGTGTAGTGGCTGGCGGGGTAGATGCGCATCGGCACGTCGTAGGGGTTCTCGCCGGCGATGCGCTCGTACATCTCGAACAGGTTGCCGTAGCGCTCCTGCACGACGTCGCGGCCCAGGCGGCCGATCGCCTCGGCGAAGTCGAGGTACACGCCGTTCTTCAACGGCCCGAC
>CAZMGD010000137.1:0-3891 GCA_964565705.1 uncultured Ilumatobacteraceae bacterium
GCGGTGCAGTTCTGTGGGGCCGAGCGGCTCGGCCACGGTGTGCGCATCGTCGACGACATCGAGCCTGGCGAGGGCTTCGGCGACGAGAAGCTCGGTCCGTTGGCGACCTACATCCGCGACCGGAGGATCCCGCTCGAGCTGTGCCCGACATCGAACGTCAACACCGGCGTCGTCGCCTCGATCGCCGAGCATCCGATCGGGATGCTGCGCCGGCTTCGCTTCCGGACCACGGTCAACACCGACAACCGGCTGATGAGCAACACGTCGATGACCGAAGAGATGGTCAAGCTCGCCGACGCGTTCGGCTGGGGTCTCGAAGACTTCGAATGGCTCACCGTCAACGCGATGAAGTCGGCGTTCACCCACTTTCCCGAACGCCTGCGGCTGATCAACGGCGTGATCAAGCCCCGCTACGCGATCCTCCGTTCCGAACACGCCTTGGGAGTTGGCTGATGCCTGTCGCAACCACGATCGTCGATCATCCGGTGTGCACCGATGCGCTCGCCCGCATCCGTGACCGCGATACGCCGAACGCACTGTTCCGCCAGAACCTGGAGCGCATCGGCGGGCTGCTGATCGCCGAGGCGACGCGCGACCTGCCGACGGTCGACGGCACGGTCGAGACGCCGCTCACCACGGCGCCGGCGCGACGCATTGCCGTGCAGCCCGTGGTGGTGCCGATCCTGCGCGCTGGCCTCGGTTTCGTCGGCCCTGCCCAGGACCTCCTCCCGAACGCCGACATCGGATTCATCGGGATCGCCCGCAACGAGGACACCCATCAGCCAGAACCGTACGTCAACAAGCTGCCCGAGTCGCTCGCCGGACGGCCGGTGATCGTGGTCGATCCGATGCTCGCGACCGGCGGTTCGCTGATCCACACGGTGCGGCTGCTCGTGGAACGGGGCGCGCCCGAACCGATCACGGTCGTGTGCGCGCTCGCCGCGCCAGAAGGCATCGCTGCGCTCGAAGCCGCCGGCCTGTCGCTGCGGATCTTCACCGCCGCGATCGACGATCACCTCAACGATCAGGCGTTCATCGTCCCCGGCCTCGGCGACGCAGGCGATCGCCAATTCGGCACCCCCGCTTAGCCGGGCCAGTTCGCCCGCTCGCGGCGTTGCGCTACTCCCTCGTTGCCCGAAGGCAACGTCGGTCCTGCGCGCCTGGCGAGCCCACGAACTGATCCCGGCTCAGGATCTGAAGGAAGGTTGGCGGGTCCGCCGAACGACGACACGGTGTTCAAGGCGCTCGGTGATTCCACGCGCCGGGCGATCCTCGACGCCCTGTTCACCGACGACGGGCGAACCACTGGTGAGCTCGCCGAGCTCTTCTCCGACATGACCCGCTTCGGGGTGATGAAACACCTGCGGATCCTCGAAGACGCCACCTTGATCACCACGACCCGGGAGGGCCGGATGAAGCACCACCATCTCAACCCCGTGCCGATCCATGCCATCGCCGGTCGTTGGCTGCACAAGTACGCATTGCCGGTGACGACGGCGATGCTCGGCCTGCAACGCGACGTCGAAGCGAGCGTCGAGCCCGCGCGGGCCGCAACGACAGGGGAGCGCTGACCGTGAGACCGCACGTGTACCGAATCTTCATCCGCGCCAGCCGCGACCAGGTGTGGACGGCGGTCACCGACCCGGCCTTCACCCGCCGCTACTTCCACGAGACCGCGTTCACGTCGACGCTCGAACCCGGCAGCGGCCGAGGAGCCGCCATCGCGCGTCGAGTGGACGTTCACCGATGCCGGAGACGGAGTGAGGCGAGTCGACGTCGTCCACGGCGACCTCGGTGCGAGCCCGATCACCTGGGCGAGCGTGCGTCACGGCTGGGTGTGGATCCTCGATGCGCTGAAGTCGCTCCTCGAGACCGGCGAAGCACTGCCTCCCGACGGGTCGCCCGACGGCGGCGACGCCGCAGACGCGACATCGGTCGGTGCCGACTGACACCGCATGCAGGCCGTCGAGGCGAACAACGCGGTCTGGCCGTTGCTCGCTCGCGACGACCGCAGTGCGGACGACGACGAGGCGCTGCTCCGACACGCTTACGCCGCGGCGTACCACTGGGAACGTGCAGCTGGACGTGGCCCGGCTCCCACGATCTCGGTAGGAATCGTCCCGCCTTCCGGGAACATTCCGACCGAGATCTGCAGAACGACATCGGCGAAAGGGGTCGGTAGCGTGACGGGCGTGGAGTTCACCGTGCTCGGCCAGACCGTGCGGCACCCGGTCGAACACGTCGAGGTGTTCCCGGCTCCCGAGCACGTCACCGCAGTGACGTTCACCACCGACGAGCTGGCATCGGTCTGCCCGGTCACCGAGCAGCCAGATCTCTCCCACGTCGTCATCGAGTACGAGCCGCGCGAGTGGTGCGTCGAGTCGAAGAGCCTCAAGCTCTACCTGTGGGGCTTCCGCGATCGCGCCGTGTTCGCCGAGTCACTCGCCGCCGAGATCGCCGGCGAGATCATGCAGACCGCATCACCGGCGCAGGTCACAGTCACGCTGACCCAGCGGCCGCGTGGCGGCATCGAGGTCCGCGCCGTCGCCCGGCGTCACTTCGACGGCGTGTAGGGCTGTCCCTCCGCGGCCGGAGCGACCGCCCGGCCGAGCGCCCCGGCCACCACCACCAAGGTCACGAAGAACGGCAGGCTCTGGAAGAACTCGCTGGGGATGCCGAAGTCGCCGATCTGCACGTTGAGGAACTGCAGCCGCGAGCCGAGGGCACGGGTGAAGCCGAACAGCAGCGCCCCGCCGAACGCGCCCCACGGCGTCCACTTGCCGAAGATCATGGCGGCGAGGGCGATGAACCCGGCAGCATTGGTCATGTTGTCCTCGAACCCCGACTGCGCCTCCATCGAGAACCAGGCTCCGGCGAGCCCGGCGATGAACCCGCCGAGGATCACCGCCTGGTAGCGGGTGAAGATCACCCCGATGCCGAGGGTCTCGGCGGCGTGCGGGTTCTCGCCGCACGCCCGCACGCGCAGCCCCCACGGTGTGCGGTACATCACGAGCCAGGTGAGGAAGACGATGATGTACATGGCGAAGTGCAGCGGCCCGCCGGTGAACAACGTGCTGCCGACGATCGGGATCTCGCTGAGCAGCGGGAGGGCGATCTGCGACGTGGCGACGCCCTTGCTGTTCCCCGAGGGCACGATCACCTCCGACCGCAAGAACCCGGTGAGACCGAGGGCGAACAGGTTGATGACCACGCCCGACACGATCTGGTTGATCTGGTACTTGATCGACAGCACGGCGTGCAGCGCGGCGAGCAGTCCGCCGACCACCACGGCAGTGCCGATGGCGAACCACAACCACGGCTTGCTCGACGCCTCACCGAGGATGGCGTACGTCATGAAGCCGACGCCCGCCGAGCCGAGCATCATGCCCTCGATGCCGATGTTGATGATCCCGGAGCGTTCGCACCACAGACCTGTCATTGCGCCGAGCGCGATCGGTGTCGCCAGCACGAGGGACTCGTCGAGCAGGTTGGTGACGTTGGTGGCCGGCGCGTCGGACAGCGCGAGTCCGATCGTGAGCACCAGCGGGATCGCCAGCACCGCGGCGGTGACCTGCGCCCACGCCGACACCCGGTCGTAGCGTTCCGGCAGGAAGCTCAACACGCCGGCGATCACGTAGACGGCGCCGATCACGGCCACGACGACGGCGGGGTTGAAGCTCACCGACAGCGGGTCGGGCGGCGGCTCGAAGGCGAACGACTTGGTCTCGGAGGAGATGTTCGGCGCCAGCAGTACGAGCAACACGACGCCGAGCACCCCGAGGATCCCGCCGACGATCTGGCGCCTGCCGACGCGTCGACCGGCGGCGAGGGCCTCGTTGAGGTCGCGGCTGACCAGTCGGGTGGGAAGCGCGACGCCGGACTCGTCGCTCA
>CAZMGD010000137.1:3991-9230 GCA_964565705.1 uncultured Ilumatobacteraceae bacterium
CGCTCACGCGCTGCTCCAGACACTGGGGGCGTCGCTCGTCGATTTCAGCCGGAACACCCAGCGGACGATGGCGTCAGCGGCGACGAACAGCAAGACCATCGACTGGATCACGCGCACCACGTCGATCGACACGTCGGCCTCTTGCTGCATCAGCGGAGCGCCCGACAGCAGCGAGCCCCACAGGAACGCTGCCGGGATGATGGCGATCGGGTTGGCACGCGCGAGCAGGGCGATGGCGATCCCGTCGAAGCCCATCGCGGCGAACGTGCCTGGCTGGAAGTAGTGGCTCGTCCCGGAGACCTCCGACGCCGCTGCCAGCCCGGCGAACCCGCCCGACAACACCATCGCCATGATGATGATCCGGTTGACGCTGATCCCGGCGTAGCGGGCGGCGTGCGGGTTGGTGCCGACGGTGATCGTCTCGAACCCGAAGGTCGTGCGCCTGAGCACGAACGAGACCACGACGCACAGTCCGAGCATCAAGAACAGTCCCATGTGCAGCGGTGGCTGGCTGTCGACCAGCTCGGGCAACCGTGCACTCGGCGCGATCGGCTCGGTGCGCGGAACGCTGGCCGCCGTGTCGCGCAGGATCCGCGGGTTGGTCGTGTTGATCAGCCAGCGGGTGGCGAACAGGGCGATGCTGTTGAGCATGATCGTGCTGATCACCTCGTGCGCACCGGTCTTGGCCCGCAGCACACCGGGGATGCCGCCCCAGAACGCTCCGCCGATGAAGCCGGCGGCGATGATGATCGGAATGGCCAGGACACTGGGCACGTCGGCGACCCACGTCCACGTGCCGACCCAGGCAGCGGTGATGCCACCGATCAGCAACTGGCCCTCGGCGCCGATGTTGAACAGGCCGGCGCGGAACGCGAACGCCAGGGCCAGTGCGGATCCGATGAACGGCACCGAGCGGGCGATCGACCCGGCGAGCCGCTCGGGTGTGCCGAACATCCCCCGCAGCAGCGCCCAGTACGCCTCGAACGGGTTAACACCGATGATCGCGATCAGCACGCCGCCGACGATGAACGCCAACAACAGAGCGTAGAGCGGAACCAGGACCGGCTGGAGGTTCCACGTCTCCCTGATCCAGGCGACGATGCTCGGTCGCTCGCCGGTGGTGGTGTCGCGTGGACTGTTCATCCGGCGAGGACCTCCGTGTCGGCTGCGGCACCGGTCGCCATCAGGTAGCCGAGCTGCTCGCGGGTCGCGTCGTGGCCATCGAACACGCCGACGAGCTGACCCCGGTAGATCACGCCGATGCGGTCCGACAGCGAGAGGATCTCGTCGAGCTCGGCCGACACGAGCAACACGGCGACACCGCTGTCGCGCAGCGCGATGATCTGCTTGTGGATGAACTCGATCGAGCCCACGTCGAGGCCACGGGTCGGCTGCGCGACGACGAGTGCCTTGACGTCGCCGGTCAGCTCGCGGGCGATGATCACCTTCTGCTGGTTGCCGCCCGACAGCGTCTGGACCGGCACGCCGACGCCGGGTGTGCGCACGTCGAACTGGGCCACGAGCTCGGCGGCCTCGTCCTCGACCGCCTGGCGCTGGCGGATGCCGCGCCGGGCGAACGGCGCCCGGTGGTAGCGGTTGAGCACGAGGTTGTCGGCGACCGTGTACGCCCCGACGAGGCCGTGCTTGCCGCGATCCTCTGGTACGTGGGCGACCCCGAGCTCGGTGATCTTGCGCGGTGACATCTTGGTGGTGTCGACGCCGAGCATCTCGACGGTCCCTGACACTGCAGGCCGCATCCCGGTGATCGCTTCGACGAGCTCGCGCTGGCCGTTGCCCTCGACGCCGGCGACACCGAAGATCTCGCCTGCCCGCACCTCGACGCTGAACCCGTTGACGGTGCGCACGCCACGGTCGTCCTCGACGCTCAGCTGGCGGACCTCGATGGCCACATCGCCGGGGTCGGCGTCGTCCTTTTCGACCTGGAACACCACGTCACGGCCGACCATCAGGTTCGCCAGTGACTGCTGGGTGGCCGTGCGTGGGTCCGCCGTTCCGACGACTCTGCCACCTCGCAGGACGGTGATCTGGTCGGAGACGGCGAGCACCTCGCGCAGCTTGTGCGTGATGAAGATGATCGACTTGCCCTGATCGACGAGGCTGCGCACGACGCCGAAGAAGTCGTCGACCTCGCCGGGGGTCAGCACGGCGGTGGGCTCGTCGAGGATCAAGATGTCGGCCTCGCGGAAGAGTGCCTTGATCAGCTCGACGCGCTGCTGCTCGCCGACGGACAGGTCGCCGACCTTGGCATCCGGATCGATGCCCAACCCGTACCGCTGGCCGAGCTCGCGGATGCGCTCGCGGGCCTGCTTGATGTCGATCAGCCCGTTCTTCGACAGCTCGTTGCCGAGGATCACGTTCTCGGCGACCGTGAAGACCGGGATCAGCTGGAAGTGCTGATGGACCATGCCGATGCCGAGGGCGATGGCGTCGTTCACGCCGCTGAACGCGACCTGCTCACCGCGGACGCGGATGGTGCCCTCGTCGGGCTGGTACAGCCCGAACACGACGTTCACCAGCGTGCTCTTGCCCGCGCCGTTCTCGCCGAGCAGGCAGTGGATCTCGCCCTGCCGCAACGTCAGGCTGACGTCCTGGTTGGCGATCACCCCCGGGAACGTCTTCGTGATGCCCGTGATCTCGAGCACGGGTGTGGTGTCGGGGGAGGGTGGGCTGCTGTCGGTGTTCAACGATGCCACCCATCTCGTCTGGACACGGCGGTGATCCTAGAACATCGACGCGCGGCGCCTGGTGAGTCCGCGAGCCCGCGGACGCGGCCGGGCCCGACCCCCTGGGGAGTCGGGCCCGGTGCCGGT
Organism: uncultured Ilumatobacteraceae bacterium; assembly: GCA_964565705.1. Lineage (GTDB taxonomy): Bacteria > Actinomycetota > Acidimicrobiia > Acidimicrobiales > Ilumatobacteraceae > CAZMGD01. Next base: position 6,823 of record CAZMGD010000137.1, read on the forward strand.
CGGCGATCGGCGAGCGACCGCGTCGTTCGAGAGCGTGAGCTCAGTGGGTCAGTCGCAAGCCGAGCCCTCGCCGAGCAGGAGCCCGTCGATGCCACAGATGCCGGTGGTGATGCTGCCGTCGGCGAGACCGACGCGTGCCGCCTCGACGGCTGCAGTCACCTCGGCCGGGATGTCGGCGTCGTGCGCTTCGGCGTAGGTGATCAGGTCGTTGGCCGCGGTGCCGAACACGGGGCCGCCCTGGAAGGTGCCCTGGATCGATTCGGCGATGAGGCGGAACGTGACGAGGTCGACGCGCTTGATGGCCGAGCTGGCGAGGAACTCCGCACCGGGGGCGCTGCCGCCGGCGAAGGTCGTGTAGTACTCGTCCTGGTCGACACCGATCGCCCACACGCCCTGTTCGGCGGCGGCGGCGATGCCACCCGACCCGGTCTGGCCGCCGGCACCGAAGATGACGTCGGCGCCCTCACCGATGAACTGGTTGGCGTCGGAGGCACCCTTGGCGATGTCGACGAAGCTCTCGTTGTAGATCGACAGCACGCGGATGTCGGGGTTGACGGACTGCGCGCCGACGGTGAAGCCGTTGACGAACTTGACGACCGGCGGCACGTCCTCACGGCCGGCGACGACGCCGATGACGCCGCTCTCGCTCAACGAGGCGGCGAGCACACCGGCGATGAAGCCGCTCTCGTCCTCGTTGAACAAGACACCGGCCATGTTGTCCGGGTACTCAGGCAGGAACTGGTCGATGCCGATGAAGTCGACGTCGGGGTTGGCGATCGCCGCGGCCTCGGTGTCGCTGGTGATCAGGAAGCCGACGGTGATGAGCGTGTTGGGGTCGGCTCCGAGGGCCGTTGCGATGTTGGCCTCGTAGTCGGCCTCGGACACGGTCTCGATGAAGCTGGAGTTCTCGATCCCGAAGCACTCGACGGCGGCGGCCATCCCTTCGTAGGCGAACTGGTTGAACGTGCCGTCGTCGACCTTGCCGATGTCGGTGACGAGGCCGACGGTGAAGCCCTCCGGTGCCTGGAGTCCGTCGTAGCTCGCGCACTCGTCGTCGAGGGTGACGAACGCCGAACTGCTGGCGCCGCCTTCGTCGGGAGCGGTGGTGTCGTCAGGTGCGTCGGTGGCGCCAGGTGCGTCGGTAGACGGGGCGCTATCGCCGTCGTCGTCGCTGCCGCATGCGGCGAGGCCGAGTGCGGCGATCACACCGATGGCGAGCAGCTTTTTGCTCTTGGTCATGTTCTCCCCTTCAGGATGTGTTGGGTCAGGTTGGACTGTGTTCGGTACGCCTGGCCGGCCTGATCCGGCAGTTCACGTGCCGCCAAGTTACCCGCTGGTCACCCGAGCCAGCGCGCGGTCAGCGTCCTCACACTGCCCGACACAGCTCGTGCACCCAGGGTCGTCTGCGTCGATCTGGCGGTCTCGAGATCCAACGGTCCGTACCGTCGCGCCCGTATCGTTGGGTTCGCCCGTGTCTGACCGCCGCGCGCCCGCGCCATCCCCTTCGTCGCACCGTGCGCGATCGTCCGCCGACACGTCGCCTCGCGCCTCTACGCACTCGTCGCGCGGCGTTCACGGCGTTCGCGGCGCGTCGGCGCGCCGCCGGCGCAGCCGCCGCCGCTACCTGGTGCGCCGCGTGGTCGCACTCGGCGTCGTCGTGTTGCTGGGGTTCGGACTCGTGCGTGGCGCGTCGTGGCTGATCGGCGACGACGGCGGTGCCGATGCCAACAGCACGGCGGACGGCGGTGCGAGCGCTGATACCGCGACGCCCGCGGTCACCGACGCCGCCGACGCGCTCGCGTCATCGTCCACGGAACCGACTCCGACCGAGCCGGAGGTGACGGGACCGCCGTCGGCAGCCAACCCGTCGAAGGTGCTGATCGTCGGCGACAGCGACGCGGGCACGTTCGGTCCGTACCTGCAGACGCTGCTCGACGGCACGGGCATCATCGAGACCCAGCTCGACTACAAGGTGTCGTCGGGGCTCGCTCGCCCTGACTTCTTCGACTGGCCGGCACACATCGACGACGTCCTCCCGGCGGTCGACCCCGCCATCGTCGTGGCGACGTTCGGCGGCAACGACGCCAACATTCTGCGCGATTCCGAGGGCAACGATCTGTTCGGTTACCCCGAGTCGGACCCCGACGGCTGGTCGGCGGAGTACCAGGACCGGGCAGGGGCGGTGATGGACCAGCTGCTCGAAGGTGGGCGCACCGTGGTGTGGGTCGGCATCCCGAACGACGACAATCCCGAGGTCACGGCGCGGCTCCGACATCAGGATCAGGCGGCCAAGGCGGCCGCCGCCGAACGTCCTGGCGTGATCTTCATCGACACGTGGAAGCGGTTCTCGGGGCGCGACGGCAACTGGGCCGAGTTCGTGATCGACCCGCGCGACGGTCAGGGCAAAG
>CAZMGD010000138.1:0-9220 GCA_964565705.1 uncultured Ilumatobacteraceae bacterium
CGGTCGTCGACCCCGGCCTCTTGCACCGTGAGCGCTACGTGCCGGTGGAAGGTACCTTCCTGACCGAGTCCGGTGATGTCGTGGTGCCGTACAGCAAGGACATGGTCAAGTCCGCCCGCGCCGCGGGCCGCGACCACATCCTCGATCCGGTCCTCGAGCGCGCCCTCGAGGACCACTACGCGCTGCCTCACAGCCGCTGACCGTGGTGATCGACAGACTCCACCGAGATTCGTGACGAACGACCGCTCTGCGTGGGGAGAGGACTCTTGCACTGTCAGTTACCGTCGGGTATGTGCCTGCCACGACGACGACATCCGCACCTGAGTTCTTGCTCCACCTCGCCGCGATCGATCGCGTGATCGACGACGCGCTCACACAGGCCACCCGGTCGGGATCGATCGGTCGCGCCGCGTTGGCGGTGCTGTGCGAACTCGAGATCAACGGGCCGTCGCGCCCGGGTCGCCTGCACGAGATCACCGGCTTCACCAGCGGCGGCGTCAGCCGTTGCCTCGACGGCCTCGTCGAGCAGGGCCTGATCAAGCGCACGTACGGCACCATGGCAGCAGACCGCCGTGGCGTGCAGGTGGCCATCACGGCGAAGGGTCGGGAGCTGGTCCGTCGCTTCTCGGCCGCGTTCGACGCCAAGGTCGACGCCGCCGGCCTGCGCTGACGGCACTCCCAGCGGTCAGGCCTCGTAGCCGGGGTCGCTCGGCCAGTTCGGCTGGAAGAGGTGCCACTGTTCGGGCGCGCGTCCGATGAGCACCTCGAGCTCGCCGGCGAGCAGTTGGGTGATGCGGGCCACGTCGTCACGGAGCTTCCCCCGGCGCTCGGTCGGCAGCGGCGGGCGGATCACCCCGAGGTGGCCGTTGAGCCGATCGGTGAAGTAGACCGCGACGGGCACGATCGGTGCGCCAGTTCGCAGCGCCAGGGTGGCAGGACCGGCGGGCAGCGTCGTGCGCTCGCCGAAGAACTCGACCTCGACGCCGCCGCGCTGGATGTCGCGGTCGCACAAGAGGCACACGACCTCGTTGTCGTTGAGCGCCTTGAGCACCTGGCTTCCGGCCGACGGGCCGAGGGCGACCACGTTCATGCCGAGCTCGCGGCGCTGCTCGGCGAACCAGTCGAACAACTCGGGCGGCTGCACCTCCTCGACGACGACCGTGACGCCCTTGACGCGCTCGGCCAGCCAGCGGCCGGCCCACTCCCAGCCGCCGAGGTGGGGCAACGCCATGATCAGGCCGTTGCCCTGGTCGAGCGCCTCCTCGACGTGTTCGTAGCCGTCGAGGACCATCCCCCGCTCCACCGTCGCCAGGCTGAGTGACGGCAGCCGGGCGCTCTCGACGTAGTACCGGGCATAGCTGTCGAACGCCTGCTGCGTGGCACGCCGCAGGGCGAGTCCGGCGAGGTGTGGATTCACCCGTTTGAGGTTCCGTTCGACGATCACGCGCGTGTCGCGCATGCTCACCGCCAAGGTCGCGCCGAGGCCGCTCGCCATGACGTTGGCGACGGGCCCGGGCATCGCGCGGGCGAAGCCCGACAGCCCCTTGTACCGCGCGAGCACGAGCTTGTCCTGCAGCTGGTCGCGCCGCCCAGGGCGCGTGGTGCGAGAGGTCGATGCCTCTGACGGCGACACGCGCTATGCCTGCGGGTCGCGGCGGCGCCGGCGTTGGATGCGGACGCGGCGGTCTGCTCGGGTGACCCGTCGCCGTTGGCGACGCGAACGGCGCAGCTCGATGCGCGCGGCGGTCACCGGCGCGACGGCGGCCTGGCGCCAGACCTTGAAGAACCTGGTGACCGCCGTGATGCCCGTCAGGACGAACATGATCCACAGGACGGGGATCAAGAGCGCATCGAACAGCAGGCCGACGCACAGCAGCACGATCCGCTCGGCGCGCTCCATCAGACCGCCCTTGGCGTAGAGGCCCAGCGACTCCGCCTTGGCCCGCTCGTACGACACCAACGAGCTGACCGCCATCACCCCGAACGGCAGCATCGCCATGTGCGGGCTCTCGTACGAGGCGAAGTACCACGCGACGCCGGCGAGCAGCACCGCGTCGGTGACCCGATCGATGACCGAGTCGAAGAACGCGCCGCGTTGGCTGGAGGCATCGGATGCCTTGGCGAGTGCCCCGTCGAGCAGGTCGGGCAGCGCGGCGAGGATCACCAGGACGAGGCCGAGCCGCAGATGGCCACTGCCGATCGCAAAGGCGGCGCCCACCGCGATGACGATGCCGGCGATGGTGAGGTGGTCAGGGGTCATCCCGGTTCGCCGCAGGGCGGCGCCGACCGGTTTGACGGCCTTCTCCACCGGGGCGCGGAAGCGTCCGTCGAACATCGTCACCAGGCTAGCGACCGCCCACCGCGCACCCGCGTCAAGCTTGCTACGGTCCTCATCACATGCACACCGGGGGGTGGTGGTGAAGACCTATTCGACTTCGCAGATCCGCAACGTTGCGTTGCTGGGTCATGGGGGCGCCGGCAAGACCACGTTGGCCGAGGCGCTGCTGGCCCGATCCGGAGCCGTCGCCCGGGCCGGCAGCGTCGACGACGGCACCAGCCTCCTCGACACCGAACCGGAGGAGCAGAAGCGCAAGATCTCCCTGTCGCTGGCGATCGCCCCGGTCGAGTGGACCTGCCCCGACGGCAGCGCGCACAAGATCAACCTCATCGACACCCCGGGCTACGCCGACTTCGCCGGCGAGGTCGACGCCGCACTCGCGGTCGCCGATCTCGCGGTCATGGTCGTGAGCGCTGTCGAAGGCGTGGAGGTCCAGACCGAGCTGCTCTGGCGCCGGGCCGCCGCCGCCGGCGTGCCGCGCATGATCTTCGTCAACAAGGAGAACAAGGAGCGCGCCGACTTCGACCGCGTGCTCGGCGAACTGCGGGCCGCGTTCGGCGCCGGTGTCGTCGCGATCGAGATGCCGATCGACCGCGACGGCGCGATCGCCGGCATCGCCGACGTGCTCAGCGAGCAGGCGATGGAGTACGACCCCGACGGTTCGCACCACGACGTCGACATGCCCGAGGCACTCGTCGAGTCCGAGCACCGCCTGCACGACGCCTTGGTCGAGGAGATCGTGTCCGGCGATGACGACCAGTTGGAGCGCTACCTCTCCGGTGACGTGCCGACCGTCGCCGAACTGGAGCGCACGCTCGCCCACGAGGTGCTCGGCCTGAAGGCCTTCCCGGTGCTCGTCGGGTCCGCGACCACCGGCGTCGGCCTCGACCGCCTGGCCGACCTGATCTGCGAGCTCGGACCCAGCCCCGCCGATCGGCCGGTCGAGGTCGTGGCCGGCGACACGAGCGTCGCTGTCGCCGCGGACCCATCTCGCCAACCCCTGGCGTTCGTGTTCAAGACGATCGCCGATCCCTTCGTCGGGCAGCTCAGCGTGTTCAAGGTGCTGTCCGGCACGATCGCGACCGACGACCATCTCGTCAACAGCCGCTCGGGCGCTGACGAGCGGCTGCACGGGCTGTTCGTGCTCCGCGGCAAGAACCAGGAAGCCGTGCCGTCGCTGGTCGCCGGCGACCTCGGCGCCGTCGCCAAGCTCAGCAGCACGCTGACCGGCGACACGCTCGCGCCGAAGGGTATGCCGGTACGGGTGGAACCGCCCGACACCGATCCCCCCGGTTACGGCGTGGCGATCGTGCCTCGTACGCAGGCCGACGACGACAAGCTGGCCACCGCGCTCGGGCGGCTGCAGGCCGAGGATCCGTCGCTGCTCGTGGTGCGTGTCGAGGAGACCCACCAGACGGTGCTGCGTGGGGCCGGCGACACCCACATCGCCGTGACCCTGGAGCGGCTGAGCCGGAAGTTCGGTGTGAACGTGGACACCGAGGATGTGCGCGTGCCGTACCGCGAGACGATCGTGGGCACCGCCGAGGCCGAGGGCAAGGTGAAGAAGCAGACCGGGGGGCACGGCCAGTACGCGGTTGCCAACCTCCGGGTCAGGCCACTCGATCGAGGCGCCGGCTTCGAGTTCAAGGACTCCGTCGTCGGCGGGGCGATCCCCCGCAACTACATCCCCGCCGTGCAACGCGGCGTCGAGGAGACGATGGCGAAGGCGGGCGTGCTCGGCTTTCCCGTCGTCGATGTCGCGGTCGAGTGCTACGACGGCAAGTACCACTCGGTGGACTCGAGCGAGATGGCGTTCCGTGCGGCAGCGTCGCAAGGGCTCAAGGACGCGATGGCCGCGGCCGGCGTCGCCGTGCTCGAACCGATCTCACGACTGGTGGTCACCGTGCCCGGGGCCCACCAGGGTGACGTGATGGGTGACATCAACACCCGCCGTGGTCGGGTGATGGGCACGACCTCCACCGACGACGGCAGCCAGGTGATCGAGGCGCTCGTGCCGACGGCCGAGACGCTGCGGTACGCGATCGAGCTGCGCTCGCTGACGGGCGGCCGGGGATCGTTCACGATCGCCCACAGCCACTATGACGTCCTGCCGTCGCACCTCACCGATCAGGCCAAGGCGACGCTCACCCGCTGACGGCTACTCCTCGTCCCAGTCGGTGGCCGGGCTGTCCTGGACGAGGTGCTCGAGAACGCGACCGTCGACGGCGTCGACGAGCACGAGGCCGCGCAGCTTCGGCGGGTCCTCCGCGCTGTAGCAGAGCACGCGCCACGTCGGGCGGCTGCGCAGCCCTCGCCACACCTGCTGTGCCGAAGCGTGACCGACCGCGAACCCGACCGCTTCACCCGCGGCGGCCAGCGCCTCCTTCTCGTCGACGCGCATGCGCCAGCCCGACGTGATGCAGAACACGCCCCACGCGCCGAGCAGGATCCCCCCGAACAGGAGGCCGGCGTTGACGTAGACCCCGTCGCCGTAGATCGCCCAGAGGGCGAGCAGCACGATGCCCGTGGCGAGGTAGATGACGCCGGGGATGCGCCGGCGGGAGTTGTCCGGGAACTGGTACGGCCCGACGTAGCCGGCGGCGTCGAGATCCTCCGGCAGCTCGTCACGCAGCTCGTCGTCGTCGGGTTCGGTCATCGCGTGGTCGCTCCGGCTGTTCATCCGGGCACTCAGGCTACGGGCCAGGCCGCCCGCAGCTTCAGTGCGGACGCATCGAGGGATTCGGGGATGGTGCGCGTCAGCGCCGTGGTGAGCATGAAGTTCCCGTCGCCGACCCAGCGGGGTACGACGTGCACGTGCAGGTGCTCGCTGATGCTGCCCCCGGCCGCTTCACCGAGGTTGATGCCGACGTTGAGCGCCTGCGGCCGGTATGCGGCCTTCACCGCCTGCACCGTGGTCGTGACGGTGGCCCACAACTCGGCGCCCTCCGTGTCGGTCAGGTCCTCGAGATCGCCGATCTCGCGGTACGGCAGCACCATCGTGTGGCCCGCCGTGTACGGGAACGCGTTGAGGATCACGAAGCACGTCGGCCCGCGGTGCACGATGTGGGTCACCTCGTCGGGCAACCCGCTGGCGAGTATGCGCGAGAACACGCTGCCTTCGCCGTCGGGCACGCGGCCGTCGGCGGCGGAGCCGGTGACGTACTCGTTGCGCCACCCGTTCCAGAGATGGTCGAAGTGCGGAGAGGACCCGGTCATCCGGGCGCTGCCTCGGCGACCTCCTCCGCCAACCGCTTGGCGAAGATCGCCAGCGGCACGTCGCGCTCGGGGTCGTTGGTGCCGCGGGCGTTGACACCGACGGTCCCGGCGGCGACGTCGGCGTCGCCGACGACGAGCACGTACGGCAGCTTCTCCAGCTTCGCCGAGCGCACCCGCTTGCCGAGCCCGTCGGATGCGTCGACGAAGTCGGCGCGGAACCCCTGGCGCTCCAGCTCGTCGACGACTCCGTGGGCGTAGTCCTCGTGGGCGGTCGACACCGGCAGCACGCGTACCTGCACGGGCGCCAGCCACGCCGGGAACGCCCCGGCGAAGTGCTCCAGCAGCACGCCGAAGAAGCGCTCCACGCTCCCGAACAACGCCCGGTGCAGCATGATCGGCCGCTGGCGCGAGTTGTCCGTGGCCACGTACTCGAGGTCGAACAGGTTCGGTTCGTTGAAGTCGTACTGGATCGTCGACAGCTGCCACTTGCGACCGATCGCGTCCCGGACCTTGATGTCGATCTTCGGGCCGTAGAACGCGGCACCGCCCTCGTCGCGGCCGTACTCGAGGCCGTGGCGTTGCAGGGCGGCCTCCAGCGACGCCGTCGCCTTCTCCCAGCCTTCGTCGTCGCCGACGGACTTCTTCGGATCGCGCGTCGAGATCTCGGCTTCGAACGTGTCGAAGCCGAAGCGGCGCAAGACGCTGAGCACGAAGTCGAGCAGCGAGGCGATCTCATCCGCCGCCTGGTCGGGCGTGCAGAAGATGTGGCTGTCGTCCTGGGTGAAGCCGCGGATCCGCATCAGCCCGTGCAGCGTGCCGGCCCGCTCGTAGCGGTAGACCGTGCCGAGCTCGTACAGCCGCAGCGGCAGCTCGCGGTAGCTGCGCTGGCGGGCCCGGTAGATCAGGCAGTGGCCAGGGCAGTTCATCGGCTTCGGGTAGTACACGCCGTTGTCCATCTCCATCGGCGGGTACATGCCGTCCTCGTACCAGTCGAGGTGGCCGGACGTCTTGAACAGGTTCGCGTTGGCGAGGTGTGGCGTGTAGACGAACTCGTAGCCCCCGTGTTGGTGGCGGTCGCGGCTGTAGTCCTCGATCAGCTTGCGGATGATGCCGCCCTTCGGGTGCCAGACGGCGAGCCCGCCGCCGAGCTCCTGCGGGAAGCTCAAGAGGTCGAGCTCGGTGGCCAGCTTGCGGTGGTCTCGCTTCTCGGCCTCCTCCAGGCGGTGGAGGTGCTCCTTCAGCGCTGCGTCGCTCTCCCAGGCCGTGCCGTAGATCCGTTGCAGCTGCGGGCCCTTCTCGTTGCCCCGCCAGTACGAGCCGGAGTGGCGCATCAGCTTGAAGTACCCGAGTCGCTTGGTGCTCGGCACGTGGGGGCCGCGGCAGAGGTCGACGAACTCAGGGCTGTTGCGGTAGACGCTGATCACGTCACCAGCCGCGACCTCACCGGTGTCCTCTTCGTCGGCGTCGGTGCCGGACACGCGCTCGATGATCTCCTGCTTGTACGGCTGGTCGGCGAACAGCTCGATCGCCTCGGCGGCGGGCACCTCGGAGCGCTCGAACGGTTGGTCGGCGGCGATGATCTCGCGCATCCGGGCTTCGATCGCGGCGAGGTCGTCATCGACGATCGTGCGCCCATCCGGCAGGTCGAAGTCGTAGTAGAAGCCGTTCTCGATCGCCGGGCCGATCGTGTACTTGGCGCCCGGGAACAGCTGGGTGACCGCCTGGGCCATCACGTGCGCCGTCGAGTGGCGGATGATGTGGCGACCATCCTCGGTGTCGTCGGTGACGATCGTGACGTGCGCACCGTCGGGCAGCGGGCGCCCGAGATCCCACTCCTCGCCGTCGACGACGGCCGCGAGCGCCCGCTTGGCGAGGCCGCGGGCGATGCCGGCGGCGAGGTCCGCGGTCGTGGAGCCCTCGGGTAGCGAACGAGACGACCCGTCGGGCAGGAGCACGCAGATGTCACTCATAGGGCGCACAGGCTATCGACGCGCCATCGCCGGAACCGGATGGCATTCGCCTCGTGGAGTTCCGACGATCAGCCGTGCCCGGAGGCTGGTGCTCGCGATCGTGGTCGCCGTCGCTGCCGCGTGCGCCAACGGCGGCGCTTCCGCAGACGTCGAGGTCACGCAAGAAGACCTTCGAGTTCCAGGCGACGCTCGAGGTCGGCGACACCGCGGCGAGCATCTCGGTCGGGCCCGACCTGGACGATCAGCAGATCGTGTACCAGCCGGTGAACGTGGCCTGCGGCCTCGCCGGGTGACGGATCCTGACCCCCACAGAGACTGTCGAGGTACGCCAAGAAGAACGTTGGCGCGAAGTTGTTGCCCAAACATTCGTTCGATAGCGTTTCGCCATGGGACCCAGGCGTTGGAGCGATTGGTCGAAGCGCTCGACGAGCTCAACGCGCTCGACCTCGACACGACGACCGACGGGGAGCTCACAGAGCTCGCGTTGGGGTTGACACGCTGTCGGTGCCGGCTGCTCGCCGCGACGACACGGGCGGTCGGGGCGTGGGAGCAGCGAGGCGCCTGGCGCTCTGACGGCTCTCGCGCCGCGTGGGCGCGGCTCGGCCGGGAAGGCAACCTCTCGGCGAACGAGGCGCGCACGATCGTGCGCCGGGCGAAGGCCCTGCGGTCGATGCCCGCTGTCCAGCAGGCGCTGGGGCAGGGTGACATCTCCGGAGGCCACGTCGATCTGCTCGCGAGAGCCTGCAGCAACGACGTACGTGCTGCGGCGTTCGCCGGCGGCGAGGAATGGCTGCTCGCCCAGTGTCAGACGATGCGCTTCGCCGAGTTGAAGCAGACCGTCGAGTACTGGTGCCAACGCGTCGACCCCGACGGTTGCGAACGGGCCGGCCGCGACCTGCTCGACAAGACCTCGCTCACCGCCGCCGAGACCTTCGGAGGTTGCGTTCACGTGCAAGGCATCCTCGACCCCGTCGGCGGCGCCATGTTCCGCGAGAGCTTGCGCCGCATCGAGAAGGAGCTGTACGAGGCCGACCAGCGCACCGGCACCGAGCGCAGCGCCGCCGCGCGACGTGCCGCAGCGCTCGTCGAGATGGCCATCCGCGCTGCCAGCACACCACCCGGTTCCCAACGACCCGAGCCGCTCGTGTACGTCCTCGCCGGTACCGAGACCATGGCGCGACTCTGCGAACTGTCCACCGGAGTGGTCGTCACCCCCGGCCTCGTCGTGCCCTACCTCACGACCGCCGATGTGCAGGCGTTCGTGTTCGACGACGCGAACCACGTCCTCGGCGTCTCCAAGCAACGCACCTTCACCGGGTGGCTGCGCCGCGCCATCCAGGTCCGCGACCGCCACTGCACCCACCCCGCTGGCTGCGACCAGCCCATCGCCGAGTGCGACGTCGACCACGTCCTCCCCGCCAGCGAGGGTGGCCGGACCTGCCAGGAGAACGGGCGCTTGCTCTGCACCACCCACAACCGCAACGAACACCTCCGCAACCGAGCGCCGCCCTGAGCAACGGGGACATGCCCACGCGACGCCCGGCTGATGGGTCATCGAATCACGCTAATGTCGGCGGCGTCGGGGGGTGATCGATGATCGAGTTCTCAGCGCAGGCGCACGCGTTGCTCGGATCGGATGCGGTTGCGCACGTCTGGACGAACAACCCCGACGGCACACCGCAGGTGTCGGTGGTCT
>CAZMGD010000139.1:0-9033 GCA_964565705.1 uncultured Ilumatobacteraceae bacterium
TCGGGTCGTGGTGGGTGATTGGCAGGGCGCGCGGTTCGCCGCGGTCGAGCAGCTGCTCGCCGCTGGCGGGGTGACGATGACCGAGCAGCAGCGCCGCTCGATGCGCTGGCTGTGCGGCGACGACATCCCGACGATCGCCAACATCGTCGACCTGATCCTCCAGGGCAGGGGCACGTCGTGAGATTCGTGCTCATGCCGGCGGTGCGGCGGGCCGATATCCCCAGCATGGGGATGAAGCATCTACTCGTGGCAGCCGTCGGCGTGCTGACGCTCGCCGCGTGCGGGAGTGACGACGGGGACACGCCGACGACGACGGTCGCGGTGCAGCCCGCGGTCGCGACGACGGTGAAGGCGACGACGACGACGGTGGCGCGGGTGGGGTACGCGAGCTGCGACGACGCTCGGGCGGCTGGCGCAGCACCGCTGCATCGCGGTGACCCGGGCTACTCGACGAACCTCGATCGTGACGGCGACGGGATCGCCTGCGAGTAGTACGCCAACGGTGTCACACGGTTGACGGCGGGCCGTCCTCGGGTTCGCCTTCGACCTGGTCGCGGTCGCGGTGGATCGCGAACCACAGTTCGATGCGGAGCCGGCGGCGGGTCTTACGCCGGGGCCATCCCCCAACGCCGACGGCGACGACGAGTGCGACGACGATGACCGCGAGCGCGATGGCGAGCCAGGTAGGCACGGGTCACGACGCTGAGCCGGTCACAGCGCGTCGACCTTCGCCTCGAGCGCCTGGACGCGGAGGTAGGTGTCGACGATCACCGACCACAGGTCGGCCGACGCGTTGCCGATGGGGACCGGGAAGTTCACGGTGCGGCCGGGCGCGTCGGTGGCGGCCTGGTAGGCGCCCGCCGCGGTCTGCATGAGGATGGACGCGGAGAGCCCGCCGTCGGCGCCGAGCTGGAGTGACCAGACGGCCCATGCGATCCTGTTGATGTCGTCGTCGGTCACGGGGTCCTCCGGTGGGATGGGTTCGGGGTGTGGGACGGCGCGGCGGGCGCATTCGTGGGCGATGTCGTCGAGCGCCCATGTGCCCGAGCTGGTGACCGCGGCGGGCAGCCACGGTCCTTCGACGGCCGCGGCGGTGGCGGGGTCGACCTTGCGTGTCGGCGCCCACACCTGGTGCGTTATGACGTCCGACGGCAAGTTGCCAAACAGCGCGTTGAGGGCGTTCGACGCCTTGAAGTACGCATCGACCTGGACTTGTGGCCACGGCTCGCCGACGCCGTTGTTGGCGACCTCCAACCCCCACAGCTGGCTGTTGCCGGCGTCGACGGGGACGGTCCCACGGGAGAACGTGGCGGGCCCGCCCTTGCCCTGGGTGTTCGCGGCGCCGGCGGCGATGGGCCAGACGATGCCGTCGCGGTCGAGGAGCATGTTCCCGATCGGCGCGTCGTCGGAGGAGTGGATCATCCAGTTCAGGTCGTTCTGCGGAGAGGTCTGCGACGCCGTGTGGTGCCAGGTGACGCCGAGGGGCGGCGCGGCGAACCCGCCCGAGCTCCGTGCGCGGGTTTCCCAGCCGGCGTTCACATCGTGAACGGCGCACTGGACGCCGGCGGCGGTGAGCACGTCGATGAGCTGGGCGTAGTAGATCGACATCAGATCCGGTGTCCTTCTCGACGGAGCCAGGCGATCAGCCGGATCATGATCCCGATGCGGGCGACACGCTGCTCGCCGGTGAGGTCGTCCCAGCGGCCGCCCTCGTAGTGGTGGAGACGGCGGGCAACCTGCTCAGGATCGGCCGGCGCCGTGTCGAACGAGTCATCGGGCTCGTAGTCCCCGAAGTCGCTCACGGCGCGGGCGGCTCGGGGTCGGCGGGCCAGTTCACCTGGACGGCAGCGAGGATCGCGCCGTCGGTGATCACCGCTTCGTCACCGCCGGGGTTCGGGTTCCCTGCGGCGAGCGCGGAGGCGTACGCGGCTTCGTTGGCGACGACGACGGGCCAGGTCAGCCGCTGGAGCGGCGAGGCGCCCGCCTGGATTTGCTGTCCGAACAACGTCGCGCTGAGGGCCGGGTTGTTGAACGCCTCCTGATTGGCGCAGGCGGTGATGCGCTCAGCGAGTGCTTCGTCGGTTGCGGCTGCGGCCAGGGTCTTGTAGCTCACGGTGATGCTCCTAGGGGACGGTGGTGAAGTACTGGAGGCTGAACGAGATCGCGTCGCCCGATGCCATCGCCATGTTCGGAGAGACGCCGAGGTACCCGCCGTTGCCGGACACGTTGAACTGGAGCGTGCCCGCGGTGCTGATGTCGACCGTGCCGGTGTAGATCGTCGACCCGGCGTCGAAGTACTTGAACGTGCCACCGGCGCCACCCGCGGCGCTGCTGAATGCTCCGGGCAATCCGCCGCCGGTGCTGATCGCGATCGGTGAACCGGCGACACCGGCGGCGTTGACGGTGGCAGCACCGTGGGCGAGGATCAGCGAGCCGACGCGCTGCCAGCGGGCGAACGTCGCTGTTACCGCGACCGGACCCGGCTGCCCGGCGCCGATCGTGAACGCGCTCGACTGCGCGGCGCTGCTCGCCCACGCGGTCCCCGTGTAGGTCTGGATCTCGCCGTTCGGGCCGATCACGCTGAGCCCGGTGCGCGGTGCGGGGATGTTGAGGTCTCGGGCCGTGTTGTTCGGCACGATCCCGCCGGGGACCAGCGGGTGCACGAGCATGCGAGCGTCGGTGAGCGCGCTGCCGGCGATCCGGGCGATGGGGATCTCCCAGGTGCCGGTCGGGTTCTGCGTCGGCGCGGACACGGCGTCGCGGTAGAGCAGCTCGGCGGTGTTCGCCGCGGGGTCGAAGCGGACGACGGCGAGCCCGTTCGCTGTGACGGCGAGGACCTGGTCGCCGGCGAGCTCGGCGTAGTGCCCGTCGACCCAGCAGGCGCCGGCGCCGATGGTGAGGTTCAGCCCGGCGAGGCTCGGTGCGAGCTCGGCGGCGCGGCCGAGCTCGACACCCGAGACGCTCCACAGCCGGGCCATCTTGCGCCAGCGGGCCTCGTTGGCGACGGAGCCGTCGAGTGCATCGGTGGGCCAGACTGAAAGAGCAGACAAGTCAGTTCCTCCTTGCGGCGCGCCGAACGTTCTCGGCGTGGGTGACAGCTTCGAGGTGTGCCGGGTTGACGCATCGGCGCACTGCGCACAGATGGTCGATCTCCAAGCCGTCGGGGATGGGCCCGACGAACAGCTCGTAGGCGAGGCGATGAGCGCTCCGTGACTTCGGGCCTCCGCGACGCCACGACAGGTCGAGCACTCCGTATCCGTCGTCGTTGAGCCTGCCGTTCCAGACCCAACAGCCGGTGTGATCGGCAGTCCACCTGTTGTTGAACCGGTCGATGAGCGCGATGGCGTGGAGGTTCACTTCGGGGTCGCCGTGACGAAGCCAGCGGCAGTAGTGGATGCGGCACCACCCCCGGGAATAGTGCGGGCCGTCGCAGCCGTCGATGCCGCAGCGGCCGCGCCCCTTGGCGCCGAGGTGTGGATCACCGTGCTTTCGCCAGCGGCGATAGTGCGTGTTGCACAGCCCGTGCCCGAAGTGCTGCCGGTCGCAGCTTTCGACGGTGCAGAGTCGGTCGGTGGTGGTCATATGCGCTCCAGTTGTCGGACGCGGCGGGAGAACCCGGCGAGGGCACGGAACATGGCGAGGTCGCCGACGGGCTGCCCGACCGAGGGGACGACGGTCGCGCCGGTGTCGTCGAGGGTGAGGTGGATCTCGCGGACTTGGTCGATGACGGTGAGCCCGCCGGCTTTCACGGTGACGATGTCGCCGAGGTTCCAGTCGACGCCGAAGGTCTGGCCGTCGGTGTCGAGCGAGGTGAACACGACCGACACGGGGGTGACGGTCGAGGCGAGGGTCTCGATGCCGGCGGCGTCGAGCTCGGAGGCGACGTTGGTGTCGCGGCGATCCTGGAACGTCTCGGCGAGCCCCCACGTCGCGATCGAGGAGGCGTCGGTGACCTCGCGGATCGTGCGCGCCGTGCCCTGGCCTTGGCCGGCGACCACGACTTTGTTCGCTGACGGTGCGGGCGCGACGAGCCGCCACCCGGCGAGCGTTTCGAGGCCTGCGGAGAACACGGCGCCCGACGCGACGGCCGGCGCGGCGTGGAACGTGAGGTCGACGACATCGAAGATGATCCCGGCGGCGCGGGCGGTGTCCTGCATGAGCGTCAGCAGGTTCTGCCAGCGGGCCGACACGGTGACGAGCCCACCGGCCGGTGCGGGCGGCGGCACCAGGAGGCCGGTCACGCGACGGGAGGCGACCGCGCCGGGCCCGGCGTTCACGTTGGCGAGCTCGGCGAGCACGGTGGTGACCTGCCCGACGTGGACGTCGTAGGCGGTGGCGTTGTACGGCGGCGCGGCGGTGCCGGGCTGCGGATGGGCGAGGCGACGCTGGAGCCAGATCGTGTCGTCGACGCCGGACACGGTGAGCATGTCGCCGTCGAGGTCGACGGTCCGCTCGAGCTGGGTCATCGGCCCGGACCGCCACACGCTGTCGTCGGACACGACTTCGATCCGGGCGAAGGTGTCGGTGGCGAACAGCGCGCCGGCTGCGGTGTTGGTCGGCAGGGTCAGCGTCCACGTCGACACGTCGTTGGCGCGGGCGACGACCTCGGCCCGTTCGTAGGTGTCGATCTGCGCCTGGCGGATGCCGTGGCGGTCGGCGGCGTAGAGGGTCCAGAGCGCGCTCATGCGGCCAGCCACCTGTTCCGCCAGGAGAACGTGGCGTGGGTGTCGACGGTCGCGGAGGCGAGTCCGATCGACACGCGGTTCGGGCCCGGCACGAGCGGCCACAGCGTGGAGTCGTCGGTGAGCCGGCCGAACGCGTTGGCGGTGTCGACGCGCACGGTCTTGCGGCCGGGCCGGGTGTCGATGTGTACGGTCGAGCCGGGGTCGATGTCGCCGGTGAGGTGGGTGACCGCGCCGGTCGTCACGTTCGTCAGGGTGAGGTCGGAGCCGGGGCCGGTGACGTCGATGACGGGCCAGGCGTTGACGTCCCCGGTGTTCGTGATCGTGACGACGGCGAACACGTCGCTGGCGCCGAGCATGAGCGGCTGCGCGGCCCAGGTGCCGGCGAACGGGAACCACGTGAACGACTCGTCGTCGATGGTCGCGGTGACGGTCGACTCGGCTACGTCCTCCCAGTACGGGTCGGCGGCGCGGAACGCGAGGGTCGTCAGCCCGAGCAGCGGCCACTCCTCGGCGAAGCTGTCCAGCCCGGCCTCGTAGGCGCACACGAGCCTGCGGCCGGCCCACGGGCCCTGCACCACGGTGAGGGTGCCCTCGCCCTTCAGCGGGTCCAGAGCACGGGCCCAGCGGCGCAGCTCGTCACGGCCCGCTGTCGGGCCCGGCACCACCACCGGGAGAGCGACGAGGCGTTCTTCGTGGCGGGCGTGACGGAACCGGCCGCCCTGGGACTGCGGCACCCGGATCGTGTGCAGCGACACGGGCGGCATCATCCGCGCCGTCGCCCCGGTGCGGGTCACGAACCGGATCGTGTCCCCGGCCGCGCCGCGCCATTCGTGGGTCTCGCACACGGCGTCAGGGGTCCAGGGTGCGTCGCTCACCCGACACCGGCCAGGAGCTCGAGCCGCCGGAACCCGTAGGCGACGTCGGACGCGTCGGCGGTGCGCGGATACAGGTTGAGCACGTAGGTGTCGCCCCCGCCGGCTTCCTCGGCGACGATCTGGCGCATGAGCGCCTCGGGGGTCACGATCTCGCGGCCGGCCTCACCGCCGATGAACAGCGTCGCCGTGTCGAGCACGCCGCCGGTGGCGAGCCGTGGGATGTGGGGGAACGGGTCGATGGTCGGCGTCGTGAATGAGGGGATGTTCGGGCCGGGGCCGGGGATGTCGAATCCGCCGATCGTGATCGACGGGATTTGGATCGCGTTGATCCCGTCGATGACCGCGTTGATCGGCGCCTTGATCGCGGACGCGATCGAGGTGGCGGCGGTGGTCACCCCGCCGAGCACGCCTTCGATCACGTCGACGAGCGCCTCGAACTTCTCCTTCACCCAGTCGTAGACCTCGGTCGCCGCGGCGATCGGGGTCTTCAGCGCGGTGACGATCGACGCCATGTAGCCCTGGATGAGCCCGACCGCGGAGGAGATCCCGGACGTGATCAGGTTCCACTTGTCGGTCACCCACGACCACACGGCGGTGGCCGCGTCCTTCGCGGTGCCCCACGCGCTGATCAGCGTCGAGATATAGGCCTGGATGAGCCCGACCGCCCACGCGATCGCCGCGGCGATCGCGTCCCACTTGCCCTTCACCCAGTCGAACACGGCGGTCGCCGCGTCCTTCACGGTGTCCCAGTTCTTGACGATGAGGATCACCGCCGCGCCGATCGGTCCAGTCAGGATCGCGAGGAGCAGCGGCCAGTTGTCCTGGATCCAGGAGAACACGGCCTTCGCGGCGTCGGTGATCCACCCGAACGCTGTCGCCACAGCCTTGAAGGCGGCGTCGACGACGGTGCGGAACACCTCGCAGTTCTGATAGAGCGCGATGATCCCCGCGACCAGCGCGGCGACCGCGATGATGATCAGCGAGATCGGGTTCGCGGCGAGCGCGGCGTTCATCGCCCAGATCGCGACGGTCGCGACGCCGAGCGCGACGGCGAGCGGACCGATCCAGCGGATGTTCTCCTGGACGAACGTCGCGACCTTCGTCAGCGCCGGGATCACGTAGCGCATCAAGATGTCGGCGAAGCTCGAGATCAGCGGCAGCAGGGCGGTGCCGAGCTGCTCCTGGAACTCGCCGAACTGGATCTGCGCGTTCCGCATCCGCCCCGCGGTGGTGTCCGCGGCAGTCGCAGCCTGCCCGCCGAACGTCTCGGACATCGACGCCATGATCTCGTCGAGCGACTTCGCTGAGCCGTCCGCGTTCTTCGTCGCGATGCCCAGCCGGCCCAGCGCCCCGGTCTGGCCGTTCGCGGCCTTCATCATGGCCTCGGTGACGGTCGTCAGATCCTTGCCGGTGCCGGCGCTGACGTCGGTCGCGAGGGCGAGGGCCTGCTGCGCGGACTCGACGTCACCGAACCCGCGGACCAGGTTGTCGAGAGCGGGACGCAGGTCGTCGTCGGCGATCGCGGTCTGCTTCGACAGGTTCGAGATGTAGTCCTCGGTCGCGGCGATCTGCGCGTCGGTCGCGCCGGTGACGTTCTGCAGGGTCGTCGCGAGCTTCGCCTGGGCTTCGGCGTCGGCCATCGCCGCGGACACCGACGCCTTGCCGAAGTCGACGATCTTGCCGACCGCGAACGCGCCGCCGATGGCCAGCGCGGCCTTCTTCCCGAAGCTCGACATGCTCGAGGAGGCCTTGCTCGACGCGCTGTCGACCTCCTTCGACAGCGCGGTGGCGTCGGCGGTGAACTTGGCGACGATCGTGGGGCCGGTGGCCACCGGTCACTTCTTCCGCTTCGCGGCGCGTTCCCGAGCCTTGATCTCGTCGCGCATGTAGCCGACGAAGGCCCGGTACGTGTCGTCGTCCATCTCGTAGACCTCGCTCGGGCTCAGCCGCCAGAACCGGCAGAACCCGGCGAGGTCGCGGAGCCGGCGAGCTTCGTAGGGTCCACGCCGGCAGCTCCCTCCTCGATCACGACGTCGACGTCGGCGCATTCGTCCCAGCGGAGATCGGGGATCTGGCGGCGCAGGTGGATCCAGATCAGCGTCTGGAACCGGTCGGCCGAGTCGGCGTCCGGGCCGACGAGCGAGTCCCAGGTGCGGCCGGTCTGCGCCTTCAGGGTGCGCTGCGTCCCCGGCGACGGGATCCGCGACGCCTCCGCGCCGGTGATCGTCACCTCGTCGGGCAGCGTGCGCGTCGGGGCGTCGGTGCCGTTGGTGGTGGCTAGTGCGGTGTCGACCATGAGAACCTCTCGATGGAATCGGTGGCGGCGTCACTCGCCGCCTGGATGAACTCGTCGGTGGCGGCCGCAGCGGACGGGTAGACGTAGCGGCCCTCGGGGATGTAGGGCCGGCCTCGGGATCCGCCGAACTCGATCCAGCCGGCGTAGTCGAGCCCGTCGCCCATCCCGACCTCCGGCCCGTCGTCGAGGGCGACCGACTCGACGGAGCCGGCGAGCTGCCCGCTGAGCACCGGGACCTTGGCGCGGATCGTGTCGGCGACCCGCTGGGCGAGACCGACGGAGCCGGCGGCGACCGCGGCGGGCAGATCGTCGGCCCAGCGGCCCATGTCGGCGAACGCCTGGTCGAGCCCGACCAGCTCGACGTTGGCGTCGCCGCTCACGCCCCGACGTCGACCGGGACGAACTCGTCGACCGGCGCGGCGTCCTCCACGGTGGCGGCGAGCGCGCCGCCACCCTCGGGCGCGATGTTCGTCGTCGGGACGCGGCCCCACCCGCTGATCGACCATTCCAGGTCGAGCGAGCTGGCGTCGCCGATGTCGCCGGCGATCGGCGTGAACGGCTGCGGGATCACGTCGCCGAAGTACTCGGGGTTCGTCTCCGAGATCGGGTCGCTCGACGGGACCACGGTGAACGGCACCGGCACGCCACCCTCGACCGCGGCGGTCAGCGTCGCGTTCGTCCCAGCGGGGTCGTGCGAGTGGTACAGCGACACCTTCAGCGTCCACTTCACCGTGCCGGGGTACTCGCGCACCCCGCAGCTCGTCTTGACCTCGACCATCGTCACGTCGGGGTTGAGCTCGACGTGCGACATGAGGCACTTGAGGTCGACACCGTTGATGGTCAGCACCGGGTTGACGAGGATGAGCGGTTCGAGCTCGGCCATGGCTTTGCCTCCTTCAGGCGTTGATCGGGGTGCGCACCGTGATGCGCGCGGCGAGGTAGTTGACGGCGGCGATGGTGAACACGCGGGGCCCGCCGACGGACTCCAGCGGCCACGCCCCGCCGGACTCCCGCAGCCGGGCGAGCGTGTAGACGACGAGCTCCTCGAGGGTGGCGACGCCCTCGCCGGGGACGAGCCGCGACGCGACAGCGGTGATCACCATGCGGCCCTGCTGGAGACAGGCGGTCTGCGGGGTGAGCCACGGCTCAGCCCAGCCGATCATCAGCGCCGGCGGGT
>CAZMGD010000140.1:0-5803 GCA_964565705.1 uncultured Ilumatobacteraceae bacterium
GATGATCCGGGGGATGTGGTGTTGTCGGGGACGGCGATGCCGACGACGGTGATGATCTCGCCGGTGTCGGCGACCGCGTACACGGTCAGTGTCTCCGGGATGTCCGTGAGCGGGACCGTCATCGCGAACGTGCCAGCGGGCGCGGCGATGGATTCGGCAACCAACCTGAGCGCTGCGTCGACCTCGACGGACAACACCGTGACCTACAACCTCCCTGACGCGACCGCACCCAGCGTGATGATCAACCAGGGCGCGATGCAGGTGGATCCGACGTCGACACTGCCGATCGTGTTCGACGTGCTGTTCAGCGAGCCGGTGACCGGCTTCGCCGGCATGGCCGACGTGCAACTCGCCGGCACGGCGGTGCCCACCGCCTGGTCGGTGGTGCCGGTCAGCCAGCAGCAATACACGGTGTCGGTCACCGCCGTGACCCAGTCGGGCACGGTGACCGCCACGGTCCCCGCTGGCGTCGCGCAGGACCTCTCGAGCAACACGAACACGGCGTCGACTTCGACGGACAACACCGTGACCTACAACATGCCGGACCTGACGCCACCGACGGTCACGATCAACCAGGGCGCCGCGCAGGTGGATCCGACGTCGGTGTCGCCGATCGTGTTCGACGTCGTGTTCTCCGAGCCGGTGACCGGTTTCGTCGCGTTGGACGTCCAGGTGGTCAGCACGGCCGGCGCAGTGACCGCGTCCGTGTCACCGGCGAGTGGTGCGGTGTACACGGTGTCGGTGATGGGCATGTCGCAGGACGGCACGGTGACGGCGACGATCCCAGCAGGTGCTGCGATGGACGCAGGAGGCAACCTGAGCACGGCGGCCACGTGGACCGACAATGAGGTGACCTTCGAGTTCGACGAGAACGATCAGACACCGCCGGCGGTGACCATCGACCAGGGCGCCGCGCAGGCGGATCCGACCTCACTGTCGCCGATCGTGTTCGACGTCGTGTTCTCCGAGCCCGTGACCGGCTTCCAGGCCATGGACGTCCAGGTGGTCAGCACGGCTGGGCCGGTGACGTGGTCGGTGTCGCCGGCGAGCGGCGCTGTGTACACGGTGTCGGTGATGGGCATGTCGCAGGACGGCATGGTGACCGCGACGATCCCTTCGGGAGCGGCGATGGACGCTGCAAACAACCTGAATGTGGCATCGACGTCGACGGACAACGAGGTGACCTTCGACTTCGACGAGGGAGATCAGACCCCTCCATCGGTGACGATCAACCAGGGTGCCGGGCAGGCGGACCCCACGTCCGTCCCGTCGATCGTCTTCGACGTGGTGTTCTCGGAACCCGTCACCGGGTTCGCCACGGGTGAGGTGACGATCAGCGGCACGGCGGGCGCGATGACCGGAACCGTCACCGGTTCAGGTGCCACGTACACCGTCACGGTCACGGATATGGCCACGAGTGGAACGGTGATCGCCACGATCGCCGCGGGCGTCGCCATCGACGCTGCCAACCACCCGAACATCGCGGCCACGTGGACGGACAACGAGGTGACGTACCAGCTCGCGGCGGTCTTGACGATCCAGGACCTGGGCGACATCACGCGGCCGAACGACCCGGGGCAGGCGGGGGCGGTCGTGACGTTCGCGTTGCCGACGACGATGGGTGGCATCCAGCCGGTCAACGTCAGCTGCTCGCCCGGATCCGGCGTGTTCTACCCGCTCGGTCCGACGACGGTGACCTGCACGGCGACCGACTCGGCGCAGGGGCAGCAGGCGATCTCGGCGCTGGCGACGGCCACCGACACGTTCGTGGTCACGGTGATCGACGTCGAGCCGCCGATCATCGCCGACAACCCGGACCTGACCCGTATCACCTCGGGCCCGCCGGTGACGGTCACGTTCGGCCTTCCCGCCGCGTCCGACAACTCGGGCGTGCCCCCGACGGTGGTGTGCACGCCCCCATCGGGCACCGCGTTCGCGATCGGCGTCGCCACGGTCACCTGCACGGCCACCGACGGTGCCGGCAACATGGCGTCGTCGAGCTTCACCGTCACGGTCATCCCTCAAGAGGGCGAACTGCCGGCAACCGGTGGCGATCTCCAGACGCCGCTGTCGGTCGCCGCGGCCACGACACTCGTCGGCGCCCTGCTGCTCCTACAGCGCCGTCGCACACGCCCGATCCGCTGACCGGGCGGCTCCGGATCCTTCGTCGCCCGCTGTTGCGGCAACTTCAGCGGGCGACGAAGTACTTGGCTTGGGGGTGGTGGCAGATGATCGCCGAGGTGGTCTGCTCGGGCTGGTACTGCCAGCCGGTCTCCTCCGACACCTCGATGCCGAGGCGGGCGGCATCGAGGATCTCGGCGACCTTGGCGTTGTCCTCGAGGTCGGGGCACGCCGGGTAGCCCCACGAGTAGCGGCCGCCTCGGTACTGCTGGCGGAACAGGCCACCCACGGTCGGGCCGTCCTCGCCGACGAAGCCCCACTCCGTGCGGATCCGGCGATGCCAGTACTCGGCGAGCGCCTCGGCCATCTCGACGCCGATGCCGTGCAGCTTCAGGTACTGCTGGTACTCGTTGGCGGCGAACAGCTTCGCCGTCGCCTCGCTGACCGCGGCCCCCATCGTGACGATGTGGAACGCGGCGTAGTCCGCCTCGCCGGACTCGATCGGCCGGGAGAAGTCGGCGATGCACAGGTACGGCTCGCTGCGCTGGCGCGGGTAGTGGAACCGGGTCAGCTCGGTCGTGCGGCTGTCGTCGGTCCACACGACGAGGTCGTTGCCGTCGCCGTTCACGGCGAAGTAGCCATAGACCACCTGCGGCACGAGCACACCGGACGCCTTGGCCTCGGCCAGCTGAGCGCGCAGCTCGGGCCGGATGCGGGCCTTGAAGTCGTCGTCGTTCTCGCCGGCGTTGGGCCGGTACTGCCACTGGTTGCGGAACAGCGCGGTCTCGTTGATGTACTCGGCGATGTCGTCGAGCGAGAGCCCCTTCACGACCTTGTTGCCGAGGAACGGCGGCACGAACACCTCGTTGTCGGCAGCGACGTCGGGTGAGCGGCGGGGCAGGGTGGCCGGATCGACATCCTTGTTGCGCTGCGACGCCCGCGGTGGCAGCACCCGGCCGGTGAGCTCTCGGCCGAACGCCGGATCGTCCGTCCCGGTGCGCTTGATGTCCATCAGCTTGTCGAGCGTGTGCAGCCCCTCGAACGCGTCGCGACCGTAGAACAGCCGGCCGTCGTACACGTCTCGCAGGTCGCGCTCCACGTAGCTGCGGGTCAGCGCCGCGCCACCCAGAAGCACGGGGATCTCGGCGAGGCCGAGCGCGTTCATCTCCTCGAGGTTCTCGCGCATGATCAGCGTCGACTTGACGAGCAGGCCGCTCATGCCGAGCGCGTCGGCCTCGACCTCCTTGACCTTGGCGACCATGTCGGCGATCGACACCTTGATCCCGAGGTTGTGCACCTGGTACCCGTTGTTGGTACAGATGATGTCGACGAGGTTCTTGCCGATGTCGTGGACGTCGCCCTTGACCGTCGCCAGCACGAGTTTGCCCTTGCTGGACGACCCCTCGACCTTGTCCATGTGCGGTTCGAGGTAGGCGACCGAGGCCTTCATCGTCTCGGCCGACTGGAGCACGAACGGCAGCTGCATCTGGCCGCTGCCGAACAGCTCGCCGACCTCGCGCATGCCGTCGAGCAGGATGTCGTTGACGATCGCCAGCGCCCGCACGCCGGCGCCGAGCGCCTCGTCGAGCTCAGCGGTCAAACCCTCGCGGTCGCCGTCGATGATCCGCTGCCGCAGACGTTGCTCGACGGGCCAGCCGGTGCGATCTTCCTTCACGGCGGACGCAACCTGCACGTCGGCGAACACCTCCAGCAACTTCTGGAGCGGGTCGTAGCCGGGACTGCGGCGGTCGTAGATCAGGTCCTCGCAGACCTGGCGCTGTTCGTCCGGGATCCGGTTGATCGGCATGATCTTCGACGCGTGCACGATCGCCGAGTCGAGCCCGGCTTGCACGCACTCGTGGAGGAAGACGCTGTTCAGCGCGTGCCGTGCGGCGGGCTTGAGCCCGAAGCTGACGTTGCTGAGCCCGAGCGTCGTGAAGGCCCCCGGGATCTCCTCCTTGATCCGGCGGATGGCGTCCATCGTCGCCATCGCGTCCTTGCGGAGGTCCTCGTCACCGGTGGAGAGCGGGAACGTCAACGCATCGAAGATCAGGTCGCTGTTGGACAGCCCGTACCGCTCGCGGGCGATCTGCGAGATGCGGTGGGCAACCTCCATCTTCCAGTCGGCGTCGCGGGCCTGGCCGCGCTCGTCGATCAGGAGGCAGATGACCGCGGCGCCGTATTCACGAGCGAGCGTGAACACCCGGTCCATGCGGCTGCCGGGCAGCTCGCCGTCCTCGAGGTTGGCAGAGTTGAGGATCGCCCGTCCGCCGACGTGCATCAGACCGGCCTCGACCACTTGCGGCTCGGTGCTGTCGAGCACGAGTGGCACGCTGGCCTGCGTACCGAAGCGCTTGGCGATCTCGTCCATGTCGGCGGTGCCGTCGCGGCCCACGTAGTCGACACAGACGTCGAGCACGTGCGCACCCTCACGGATCTGCTCGGTGGCCATCTTGGTGCACGTGTCCCAGTCGCCGGCGAGCATCGCCTCGCGGAACGCCTTGGAGCCGTTTGCGTTCGTGCGCTCGCCGATGATCAGGAAGCTGAGGTCCTGCTGCAAGGTGACCGGGCTGTAGATCGACGTCACGGACGGCTCGTAGGTGGGTGTGCGGCGCGGCACGGGGAGATCGCGCACGGCTTCGACGACCTGGCGCAGGTGCTCGGGTGTCGTGCCGCAGCAACCGCCGACGATGCCGATGCCGAGCTCCTGCACGTGGCGGCGGTGGAAGTCGGCGAGCTGCTCCGGCGTCAGGTCGTAGTGGGTGCGGCCGTCGACGACGCTCGGCAGTCCGGCGTTGGGCAACACGCTGATCGGCACCTCGCAGTGCGCCGACAGGTAGCGGAGGTGCTCCTGCATCTCCGCCGGCCCCGTGGCGCAGTTGATGCCGAGCACGTCGGGCTTCATCGCGATGAGCGACGTCAGCACGGCGCCGATCTCGGAGCCGACGAGCATGCGGCCGGTCGTCTCCATCGAGACCTGCACCTGCAGCGGCACCCGGCGACCCGCTGTTGCCATCGCTCGCCGAGCACCGATCATCGCCGCCTTGGCCTGGAGCAGGTCGATGCAGGTCTCGATCAGGAACAGGTCGACGCCACCCTCCAGCAGCGCTCGGGCCTGCGCCTCGTACGCGTCACGCAGTTCGGCGAAGCCGATGTGACCGAGGCTCGGCAGCTTCGTGCCCGGCCCGATCGACCCGGCGACGTACCGAGACCGGCCGTCGGCCGCATAGCCATCAGCGACCTCGCGGGCCAGGCGGGCCGCCGTGACATTGAGCTCGTGGGCCCTCTCGTGGATGCCGTACTCGTTCAGCACGACCGAGAAGCTGCCGAACGTCGCCGTCTCCAGTGCGTCGACGCCGACGTCCAGGAACGCGGCGTGCATCGACTGGATCACATCAGGCCGAGTGATGCAGAGCATCTCGTTGCAGCCCTCGAGCGCTGCGCCACCGAAGTCGTCCGGTCCGAGGTCGAGCCCCTGGACGAAGGTGCCGAACGCACCGTCGAACACGATGATCCGCTCGTTGACTGCGTCGAGGTACGGCTGCCGATCCATGGCCAGCCACGCTACCGGCGCGCCCCCGCTGGTCAGGGCCAGCATTGCCCGCCCGCCCGTTGTCCGAACCTGCGGTCGTATCGCGCCCGTTGTGGGCCTGGTTCGACCGCAGGTTCGTGGGGGGTGTCG
>CAZMGD010000140.1:5903-9013 GCA_964565705.1 uncultured Ilumatobacteraceae bacterium
GGTGTCGCTCGTACACTCGGACCACGATGAGCCTGCCCACGATCACCGTCGCCCGCACGCAGCCCAAGACCGCCGACGCCGTCGGCGTCGCCGTCGCTGAATCCGGGCCCGTCCCGCGCTCGCTCGGCCTGAACCGCACCGCCCTCGCCGCGGTGGGGTTCGACGGGAAGGTGGGTCAGGTGCTGGCGCTGCCGGGCACCTCGTACATCGCCATCGGCGTCGGGCCGGCCGGCAACGTGGAGCCCGGCGCACTGCGCACGGCCGCCGCGGCCCTTGCCCGGGCCGCCGCCAAGCGCGACCACTTGGCGACCGGGCTCGCCGAGCTCGGAGCGGACGGGAAGGCAGCTGGTCAGGCGGTGGCCGAGGGGCTGCTGCTCGGCAGCTACCGGTACACCGCGATGCGCAGCAAGCCCGACGACGTGACCCCGAAGCTGGCCACGATCACCGTCGTCGTGCCCCAGGCCAAGGCCTCGGCGATCGCCGCCGGTGTCGAGCGCGGCGTCGTGACCGGCCACGCGACCGCGCTGGCACGCGATCTGTGCAACGCGCCACCCGGCCACCTCACCGCGCGCGGCATCGCCGATCGCGCGGTCGCGCTCGCTGCGGTTGCAGGTTTGCAGGTCGAGGTCTACAACCGCGACCAGCTCCAGGCGATGGGCTGCGGCGGGATCATCGCCGTCAACCAGGGGTCCAAGGAACCGCCCCGCCTCGTCAAGCTGACGTACACGCCGCGCAATCCCACGGGCCACCTCGCGCTCGTCGGCAAGGGGGTCATGTACGACTCGGGTGGCCTCAGTCTCAAGCCGAGCGACGGCATGCACGCGCTGATGAAGCTGGACATGAGCGGCGCTGCCGCGGTGCTCGGGGCGATGACCGCGCTCAAGGGCCTGAAGTGCCGCACGAAGGTCACCGGCTGGCTCGTATGCACCGACAACCTCCCGTCGGGCAGCGCGATGAAGCTCGGCGACGTCCTCACGTTCCGCAACGGCAAGACGGCCGAGATCCACAACACCGACGCCGAGGGCCGGCTGATCCTCGCCGACGCGCTCTCGCTCGCCGTGGAGGAGCAACCCGACGCCGTCGTCGACATCGCCACGCTGACCGGAGCGTGCGTGGTCGCGCTGGGTCAGAAGATCGCCGGTCTCGTCGCCAGCGACCAGCAACTGGCCGACGAGCTGCTGGCGGCCGGCCGCGCGACCGACGAGTCGCTGTGGCAGATGCCGCTCGCAAAGGAGTACCGCAAGCTGCTCGACAGCAACGTCGCCGACATGAAGAACGTCGGCGGGCCCTACGCCGGCGTGCTCACCGCGTCGCTGTTCCTCCACGAGTTCGTCGGCGACACGCCCTGGGCGCACCTCGACATCGCTGGCCCGATGCACGCCGACGCCGACGACGGCTGGCTGGCCCGCGGCGCCACCGCGTTTGGCACCCGCACGCTGATCGAGCTCGCCGTGTCGATGGCTCGCTGACGCGTCGATGGCTCGCTGCGCTCGCTGGCGGAGCTTGGGCTCGCCGAGGGGGGCCTCGCTGCGCTCGGCGTGAGTGGCTGCGGCGCAGGTTCGTTGCCGCGCTCGCTTCGTTCGGGGTGCTCGCTGCGCTCGCGAAGCGTCGGCGACCTTGCTTGGGCGCGCTGCCTGTCGCTTTTGCGGGCAGGGAGCGCGCCCAACGACGCTGGCCTGCGCTCACGCTGGGCGGACCTCGCCGGGGAAGGGTTCGCAGCGGCCGAGGGCCAGCGCGGCGAGGCGGGGAGCGATCCCGATGGCGAGCAGGTGGTGCTCGGCGATCTCGGGCTCGTCGCCGGCGCTGAGCAGCACCCGGGCGATCGAGGTCGCCCTCGCGAGCGCGAGCTCGTCGGGCTGCCGGCGCGCTGGCGTCCACTCGGCGTGGGCCGCCTGCAGGTGCGGTGGCAACTTGTCGAGGAGCCGCCGAGGCAGTGGGGCGAGCTTGCGACGTACGGCGAGGCCCTCGGTCGACGAGCGGGTCAGACCGAACATCGCGCAGCGGTCCAGTGACTTGAGGAACGGGCCGGCCTTGCCGGTGGTGTACCCGAGCCCGAGCGCCCGGGCGGTCTCGCCGAGGTCGAGCTCGTATCCGTCCGGGTAGTGCTCCAGGCCGGCGACGAGCCGGCGCAGCAACCACAGCGACGTGGGTCCGACCACGCTCAGGTAGAACATCTCGGCATAGACCGATCGGACGTCGTAGCCGACCTTGTCGATCACGTGGTCGACCCAGGGCCGCACGACGACCGACGTCGGCAGCTCGGCCAGCTGGGAGGCCATCGCGAACGAGTCCGTGGTGACGAGCGCCCGCTCGGGCGCGGCGCCCTCGGGCACGAGGGCGAACGGGGTGGACATGGTGGTGACCTCCGTCGGGTCGCTGTTCTGCGGGCGGGGAAGCCGTACGACAGAGGTGTGGGAGTGAGCGAGGCAGGTCCGGAAACGGACCTCGCCGACTCCGTGCGAATCCTGAGCGGCTGGGTAGCATTTAACCCATGACCACGTTCCGAGATCTCCTGGCACGAGCGAAGTCGCAGATCACCGAGGTCGACACCGCCGAGGCCGAGCGCCGCATCGACGCGGGGCAGATCGCGCTCGATGTGCGCGAGCCCGACGAGTACGAGGAGGGCGCGATCCCGGGTGCGATCCACATCCCGCGTGGGCACCTGGAGAGCCAGGTCGAGGGACGGCTGCTCGACAAGACCAAGCCGGTCGTCATCTACTGCGCCGGCGGCGTACGCAGCGCGTTCGCGGCGCAGACGCTGACCGAGCTCGGCTACACCGACGTGACGTCGATGGCTGGCGGCTTCGGCCGCTGGAAGGACGAGGGCCGTGCCTGGCGCAAGCCGGCGTCGCTCACGCCGTCACAGGCCAACCGCTACAAGCGCCACCTGCTGCTGCCCGAGGTGGGCGTCGCCGGCCAGACCAAGCTGCTCGAGTCCAAGGTGCTGCTGCTCGGCGCCGGTGGCCTCGGCTCGCCAGCAGCGCTGTACCTGGCCGCGGCCGGCGTCGGCACGCTCGGCATCGTCGACATGGACGACGTCGACGAGAGCAACCTCCAGCGCCAGATCCTCCACAACATCGACCGCATCGGCGACCGCAAGGTCGACTCGG
>CAZMGD010000141.1:0-2656 GCA_964565705.1 uncultured Ilumatobacteraceae bacterium
CCGTACTCGGACTGCTTGTAGTCGCCGCGCAGCAGGTCGGCGACCGACCAGATGAACGCTGCGTGGTTCTGGATCGTGCTGGCGTTCGCCACCGCCACTCCCTCGTGATGTGATACCCGCCCTCATCGTGGCAGGCGCGGTGGACGAGCGGCGACGGTGGCGACAGCCGTCTGCGCCTCCGCCTCGGCAGCCCCTCGCGAGTGCAGCGTGTGCGCCTGACCGACGGCGCACGTCAGCGTCACGGTGCGGGCCCGTCCGCATCACCGACGCCCGCGTCGATGTCGGCGAGGGCTTCGTCGATCGTGGTGTAGAAGTGATCGCGGTCGATGGTTCTGAGCAGTCCGTAGTCGTGGACGAGCTCGCGCAGCCGCGTGCGCAGCTCGACGAACGCGAGGTTCACGCCCTTCGCGTTGAGCTCGCCGTCGAGGCGCTCGAGCATCCCCGCGGCGGTGACGTCGATGTCGGTGATCGCCTCGCATTGCAGGATCACCCAGGCCGGCCGGCGCTGCCGCACGAGGTCACGCACCTGGTTGGCGAAGATGGTGGAGTTGGCGAAGAACAGGGGGGCCTCCCAGCGGAACACGACGACATCTGGACGCTCCACGATCTCGTCACCGCTCTGATCGCTGTGCCAGCCCTCGCGGCCGGGCACCCGTCCGAGTACCTCGCCGTGGGGCCACCAGTTGCGCTGGAAGAACAGGAGGATCGACAGCACGACGGCGACGAGGATGCCTTCGAGGACGCCGACGAAGATCACCCCAGCGCTGGCGACGAGCGAGAGCGCCACCGCGGACGGTCGGATCTTCCACATCCGCGCGAGCAGGGCGATGTCGGTGAGGGACAGTGCTGCGGCGATGACGACCGCGGCCAGCGCCGAGTTCGGCAGGTCGGCCAGGAGGCCGTTGAAGAACACGAGCATCAGCACCACGACGCCGGCACCGACGACGCCGGCGAGCTGGCTCTTCGCGCCGGACTGCTCGGCGACCGCGGTGCGGGAGCTACTGGCCGAGATGGCGAACCCGCGGAAGAAGCCGGCGGCGATGTTGGCCGAACCGATGCCGACCATCTCCTGGTTCGGTTTGACCTCCTCGCCGCGACGGGCGTTGAACGACGTCGACAGGGCGATCGTGTCGGTCAGCGAGACGAGCGTGATGCCGATCGCGGCGGCGAGCAGCGGCACGACGTCACCGATCTCGGTCCACGGCACGGCCGGCGCGGGCAGTCCTTCGGGAAGCGTGCCGACCGTGGCGACATCGAGGTCGAACACGGCACTCACCACGGTGGCGCCGACGACCGCGACCAGGACCGCGGGGATTCGCCGGGCGACGCGCGGCAGCACGAGGAGCACCGCGAGCGTGGCGAGGCCGACACCCAGCGCCGTGGCGTCGCGTTGGTCGAAGTCCGTCACGAACTCGCGGATCTCGCCGACGAAGGTGTCGGCGTCGGTGGAGAACCCGCTGAGCTTGGGCAGCTGCCCGACGACGATGACGATCGCCAGCCCGTTCATGTAGCCGACCTGCACCTCGCTCGAGAGCAGGTCGGCGACGAAGCCGAGCCTGCCGAGGCCGAGGCCGACCTCGACGAGGCCGACCATGACCGCCAGCATCCCGGCCAGGGCGATCGCGGTGGCAGGGTCGTCGCCGGCCACCACGAGCGGCGTGACCGCGGCAAAGATCAGCGGCCCGAGCGACGAGTCGGGGCCGATCACGAGGATCCTCGACGGCCCCATCAGGGCATACCCGACGAGGCAGGCGATCGTCGTGTACAGACCGTTGACCGGCGGCAGACCGGCCAGCTCGGCGTAGGCCATGCCCTGGGGAACCAGGATCGCCGCCAGCACGATCCCGGCCACGAGGTCGGACCGCAGCCACCGTCGCTGGTAGGTGCGCAGGGACGCCACGCCAGGCATGTGGCGTCCCAACGTGGTCATCCGTCCATCCCTCCGCTGCCTCGACCCACCCGCGCCGCCGTGCAGGTGACCTGCGACCGGTCAGCCGGCCTCACCGACGCTACTGGCCGACCCGCGGTGGATCACCGATGCGGGCGGACGGGGCGACGTCAGCTCGTGGTGACGGGGATCCTCTCCGGCGGTTGGGCGGGCGTCGCCGCCGGCGACGGGATGCGGACCTCGAGCAGTCCGTCCTTGTAGGTCGCCGTGATCGACGCCGCGGTCACACCGGGCGCCAGCGGCAACGAGCGAGAGAACGTCCCGTAGCGGAGCTCTCGCAGCATGAACCCGTCTCGCTCGACCTCGTCGTGTTCGTGCCGCTCGGCCTCGATCACCAGGCGTCCGTTGGCGACCGTGAGGCGGATGTCCTCCTCGGGATCGATGCCCGGCAGTTCGGCCCGCATCACCAGCGTGCCGTCCTGCGAGTACTCCTCGACCCGGATCATCTCGTCGATCGCCCACGGCGGAGCGAACATCACCGGGAACGGGTCGGGCCACGACCTGGTCGCCCCAGCCGACCCACCGTTGACGCTCACCGGTACCACGGCTTCGGAGGTCGGAGAGCCTTCGGTCACCTCGACCGGCGCCACGGACTCGGTCTCCTTCGACTTGCGTCTGAACAACTTCATCATGACGACACCTCCGTTCGTCGATCTCAGTGTGCGGCCCGGCGGACACCTCGGCCAGGGGCGTTGGTCCCAACGATGC
>CAZMGD010000141.1:2756-8921 GCA_964565705.1 uncultured Ilumatobacteraceae bacterium
TCTCAGTGTGCGGCCCGGCGGACACCTCGGCCAGGGGCGTTGGTCCCAACGATGCCTGGTTCACGGATGGTGACGCTCGGAGAGCGCGTGGGCGATCAGTGCTTCGGTGGCCCACCGCGTCGTCTTGCGGGTGTCGTCGGGGCTGAGCCTGGACACGTCGCGAGCGGCGAGTATCGCCTCGGCTCCGATCACCAGCGCCAGCGCGTCGCGCAGTCGACCGAGCGCTTCTGGATCGAGTTGGTGTGCGAGCGGCTCGACGGCGGCGGCGATCAGTCCCAACCGACGACCGACGCGGGCGGGCGTTCGTCGGCGAGCACACGCGTGGCGGCGTCGTCGCCGATGGCGCCCAGCACGTCGTCGACCGCGGGGAAGTCGCGATCGAAGAACACCTCGGCGATCAGCACCTCCGCTGAGGCGAAGTACCGGTATGCGGTCGTCTTGGAGACGAGCGCACGCTCGGCCACATCGGATCCACCGGCTCTCGACGTACGTGCCGGAGATCGGCCCGACCGGCTTCACCTTCAACCAGTTCCTGCTGGCCGACGAGGAGCCGCTGCTCGTCCACACCGGGCACCGGTCGATGTTCCCGTCGGTCGCCGAGGCGATCGCGCGCGTCGTCCCCCTTGAACGGCTGCGGTGGATCACCTTCGGCCACGTCGAGTCCGACGAGTGCGGCGCTCGAGCTCGGCACCCTCCGAGTCCGCCGCATCGACACGCCCCATGTGCCGCACGGATGGGACGCCGGCGTGCCGTATGAGGACGCGACCGGAACGTGTTGTGCGGTGACCTGTTCACCGCCTTCGGCAACGGACCTGCGCTGACCGACGGCGACATCGTCGGTCCAGCGATCGAGGGCGAGGACCCGTTCCGCTTCAGCAGCCTCGCCCCGAGCACACCGGCGATCCTCGAACACCTCGCCGGCCTGGCACCGCACACGCTCGCGCTGATGCACGGCTCCTCGTTCGACGGCGACACCACCGGCGCACTCCGCCGCGGTGGCACGAAACGACCTTCGCTAGGGTCGGGCGGGGTGTCGAAGGGAAGCGCGACGGTCGAGCTCGGGGTGCAGCACACCTTCGCGACCGACGGCGACTCCGTGATGCTGGCCGTTCCAGGCGCGGAAGGGCAGATGGTCCGCACCGGACCCGGCTCGGGCGAGGTGCGAGTCACGGTCGTCGATCTCGGTGCGATCCAGATCGCCCGTCTCCAGTTCGGGTTCCCGGCGGTGGCGGAAGCTGTCGGCGTCGGGGACTCAGTGATCTTGTGCACGATGCTGCGCGCCGACGGCGGCACGTGGGAAGGCGTACCGCTGGCGACGGGCCAGACGTTCGCCTACGGACCGGGCACGACCCATCACGCGGCAGATCCGGCAGGACTCGAGTTCGCGATGGCCGTCGTGCCGTGGAACCTGTTCGAACGAGCAGCAGACGACCTGGGATTCGATCCCCGACGTGCCGCATCGAAGCGGACCCTGGTCGACGGCCCGTGGTGGCCCGTCGCCAAGGCGTTGCCGTTCGAGCCCCTGGCGAGCGGCGACGTCGCCCTGGACGCGACGACGATCCAGGATCGTGTGCTCGACGCGGCGGTGCGAGCAGCCTGCGGCGGCACACCGGACCGCCACGGCGTGGGGAGCGGCCGCCGCTGGAGCGACGCCGACCTGGTGGCCGCCGTGATCGGGTTCCTGGACTCGAACGCCCAGTGGCACGTTCCGGTCCTGACGCTGTGCCGCGAGGTCGGCGTATCGGAGCGTCGCCTGCACTACGCGTTCCGCCGGATGCTCGATGTGAGTCCGGGTGCCTTCTTGTACTACCGAGCGTTGCAGGGCGCACACGTCGCGTTGCTCGACGCCGATCCGAGCGTCGGGCGGGTCGCCGACATCGCTCGTGCCCACGGTTTCACCCACCTCGGACGCTTCGCCAGCTCTCACCGCGCGGTGTACGCGGAGTTGCCGTCGACGACGCTGAACCGATCGCCGAGCCGATGCGCGACGTCGAGACGGCTGGGGGCGCGCTGAGCTCGCATCATGAATGGCCGTCGAGCGCGACTCGGAAGCCGACGTTCCCGGCGGAGCTGTCGGGTGAGTTGCCGCTGCGGGCCGCTACTCGGTAGCGCCGGCAGTAGGACTCGTGGCAGAGGTATGACCCGCCGCGCATGACCCGGGCGGTGCCCGCCGTCGGGCCGGTCGGGTCCTGGCGAGAGCTGTGCCGGAGTACTTCGGGGAGTACCAGTCCGCGCACCGCTCCCACACGTTGCCCGTCGTGTTGCAGAGGCCGAACCCGTTGGGCGGGTAGGCGTCGACGGGGGCGGTGCCGATCCACCCATCGGCGCCGGTGTCGTGTGCCGGGAACCCGCCCTGGAACACGTTCATCATGTGTCGTCCATCGGGCTCGAGCTCGTCGCCCCACGGGAACACGGCGCGTTAGCGGCGATCCGGTACGGGGAGAGCTCGATCGTGTGGATCGGGCCCTCACCATCGGCGTCATAGGCGACCGAACCGGTGGCGCCCATCATGAACCGGCCGCCCGGCACCTCGACCAACGGCACGGCAGGACCACCGCGCCGCGGTGGCGACGGCGGTGTGCTCACGGCACGTTCGTCGTCGGCGGGTGGTCGGCCCGGCGCGCAGCATCCGGTCACGTCCACCGTCCGATCCTGCATCCGATCTCAGGCGTTGGACAAGCCCTGGTTCATCTTGCGGATCTGCGCCTGGACCTGCGCGTCCTCCACGTCGAACATGGCGTAGCTGATCCCCGCCGATTGCAGCGGGCGGTTCGGGTACTTCTGGTAGCTCGGCAGAACGCTCATCAGCCGCGCCGCCATCTGCGGTGCCTGCCACGTCTTCTCTGCCCAGCTCGTCATGAAGATGTCGTAGCGCTCCTGCGGGTCCTGCCACAGGTCGAACAGCTCGGGCACGATCGCCGTGTGCGACGCGGCGCCCCGCCACTGGTCACGGATGTTCCAGATGGCCTTCCACTTGCCGACCCGCACCGCGCCCGGGATCATCTCCGTCTCGGTCATGTACAACCAGTGATCCCGCGTCGACGGGCCCTCGCCCTTGAGCAGTGCGGTCTGGTCGTAGCTGTCGAAGATCGTCGGCTCGCCCTCACGATCCTCGGTCGGCAACTCGAGACCAGCCAACGAGGCGAACGTCGCCATCAGATCGAGCGAGCCGACGATGTCCGAGTTCCGTCGCCCACCCTCGATCGTGCCCGGCCACCAGGCGATCGCCGGCACCCGGCTGCCGCCCTCGTAGTCGGTGCCCTTGGTGCCTCGGAACGGGGTGTAGCCACAGTCCGGATACACGTCCTGCCACGCTCCGTTGTCGGTCGTCCACAGGATCAACGTGTTCTCGGCGATGCCCAGCTCACGGACCTTGTCGACGACCACGCCCACCCAGTGATCGAGCTCGACGACCGAATCGGCGAACTTCGACTTGGCCATCGACTTCCCGACGAAGTCGGGGTGCGGGAGGTTCGGCTGATGCAGCTTCGCGGTGTTCAGGTACAAGAAGAACGGGTTGTCACCGTTGGCGTGGGCGTCGAGGTAGTCGGTGGCGTGCTTCGTCGACGTCTCGTCGATGAACGGGATCTTCGCCGAGTCGAGCTTCTCGACCTCGTGCCACTGCTCACCGGCCTTGCCTTCGACGGCGCCGATCACGTTGCCCCACATCTTCATCGTCTCCGGCTCGTCGAACGGGAAGTCGGGGTTGAACGCCGGGTCCGTGTAGGTGTACGCGTTCAGGTGGTACAGCGTGGTGTTGTACATCTCGTCGAACCCGTGCTCGGTCGGCATCGAGTAGTCCGACTCGCCGAGGTGCCACTTGCCGATGTGGCACGTGTCGTAGCCGGCCTGCTTCAGCACGCTCGCCAACGTCCACTCGCCGGCAGGCAGGCCGCCACCCTCACCGGGGAACGCGACCGTCGTCATCCCACTGCGGATCGGCATACGACCCGTCAACGCCGCAGCACGACCCGGCGTGCAACTCGGCTGCCCGTAGAACGACAGGAACTGCAGACCCTCCGCAGCGAGACGATCGAGGTTCGGCGTCGGGGCGCCACGGTTCTCACCGCCCCCGTAACACCCGAGATCGCCCCACCCCACGTCGTCGGACATGAACAGGATGATGTTCGGCTTGTCAGACATGTCGTTCCTCGCTCCTCGTGCTCACCGGCGCGCGTGTGCAGCGCTTCGACCGATCGACGGTACCCCGATCCCGATGTCCGAATCCTGCACGACTGGCCAGGAGCCGCTCCGTCGCTTCACGGATCACGGCACGACCGATGCGAGACGTCTCGTTCAGACGTCTGGGTAGACGCGAGTCCAGTCGTTGCGCATCGAGACGACGGTCCAGCCGCGTTCGGCGGCTCGGGCGAGTGCGTCTTCGGCACCCTGGTCGTACGCGGCGCCTTCGCGGTCGGCGTCGTCGTGGCGCAGCAGGACACGCAGGCCGTCGCGGTGCGCGCTGCGGGCGAAGTGGAGCATCTCGATGTCGCCGTTCGAGTTGCCGACGGCGACGAGCGGTCGGCGGCCGAGCCGGCTCCAGATGCGGACGGGCTTGGCGGGTCCGTCGTCGAAGAACTCGATCTGGGACTTGTACAGCAGGCCGGCGACGTCGGCGTCGGCATCCAGTTCGAGGCCGAGCGCGCTGCCGATGATTCGCTCGGGAGGGAGGCCGTAGAGGCCCTCGGCGAACGGGCGCATGAAGTCACGGTCGCCGCCCGACGCGATGTAGGTGGTGAACCCGTTGGCTTCGAGGTAGCGGAGCAGCTCGACCATCGGCGCGAACCCGCACGACAGGTACGGCCGTTGCAGCACCGGGTGCTGCGCAGTGGCGAACCAGCCGCGCACCTCGGCCGCGAACGCTTCGACATCCATCCCCTCGAACGCCTTCGAGACCGCCCCCATCAGCAGTCCGAGGTCGCTGTCGTCGCCGTGGTAGTGCTTCACCATCGCCGCGCCGAGCCACCGGTAGTCCTTGGTCAGCGCCGCCTGGTACGGCTGGCGGTCGGCGAGGCTCGGATCGGCGGTTGCCTGCTCGGCCATGCGGAACAGGGTGAAGTCGAGCTGGATCGGGATCGGCTTCTCGGTCCACAACGTGCCGTCGTTGTCGAACACCGCGATGCGTTCGGCCTCGGGGACGAACTCGTCGGACCCAACGGTGCTCACGGCGTCGACGAAGTCGATGATCGTGCGTCGGGTCGGCGTCTCGGCCCATGACGCGAGTAGTGCCTCGGCAGCCATTCGGACTCCTTCGGGTCAGGGCTTTCTGTGGAGCGGGGTCACAGGGGCGCTACTGCTTGAGCATCGCGACGTGCAGCTTGTGCTCGGGGCTGATGAGGTGGTCGTGGTCGTCGTCGCCGAGGTCGATCTGCACCCACTTGATGGTGCCGCTGAACGCGCTGCTCGCCGCGTCGTACTCGGGTGACACGGCCGAGGCAGTGTCGACGCCGATGTCGGTGGTCTCGTCGAAGGAGAACTGGAACGGCAGCGTCCGCTCGACACGGCCTGAACCGAGCTCGGTGTCGCCCGAGAACAACGTCACGGTGCCGCCCTTGCCGAGCCCCCCGCCGTCGTAGGCGAAGTGCACCCGGATCTCCTGCTCACCGGCTGGCAGCGGGGTGGTCGCCGAGACGGTGTAGGTCTCCAGCGCGAGCAGGTTGTAGCAGTACTCGAGGATCCCGTCGACGGCGAACACGGCCCACCCGCCGTACGCGCCACCCTGGGCGATGATCACCCCGTGAGCGCCGTCGGCGACGTCGATCTGGGCCGTGATCGTGTGCGAGCGGTTCTTCACCGTCACGACGGAGTTCTCGCTCATCCGCTTCATCCCGGCATAGAACCGCTGGGTGGTGCCCTCGATGAGCGTCGGGCGGCCGACGAGATCCGGGTTGAAGCGCTCCGCCGAACGGACGTCGAGCGGCAGCACGTTGAACCGCGCCGCCTGGATCAACCACAGACGTTGCAGCTCGGCGAGCTTCTCGGGTTCGGCGGCGGCGAGGTCGTTGGACTGGGTCCAGTCCTCCTCCACGTTGTACAGCTCCCAGACGTCGTCGTCGGGGCCGTGGGTGGAGCCGAGCCACGGGTCCTTGTGCTTGGCGACCGCGGTCCAACCGAGGTGGTAGATCGCCCGGTTGCCGAACATCTCGAAGTACTGCGTCTCGTGCT
>CAZMGD010000142.1:0-8461 GCA_964565705.1 uncultured Ilumatobacteraceae bacterium
GCCTGATCAAGCGGCTGTTCGAGCTCGAGGTGCCGGAGATCGCCGACGGCCTCGTCGAGATCAAGGCCTGCGCGCGCGAGCCAGGCCACCGCACGAAGATCGCGGTGTGGTCCAACGACCACAACGTCGACCCGGTCGGCGCCTGCGTCGGCGCCCGCGGTGGCCGCGTGCGCATGGTCGTCAACGAGTTGCGCGGCGAGAAGATCGACATCGTGCCCTTCAGCGAGGATCTCGCCGACTTCATCGCCAAGGCGTTGTCGCCGGCGCGGGTGAACCGCGTCGTGCTCAGTGACGACCTCACCCAGGCCGACGTGATCGTGCCCGACTTCCAGCTCAGCCTGGCGATCGGCAAGGAGGGCCAGAACGCCCGCCTCGCCGCTCGCCTGACCGGCGTGCGCATCGACATCAAGAGCGAGCAGATGGCCGCCGACGAGGCGGCCGGGATCGTGCCCGTCGACGACGACACCGAGTACGAGGCCGGCGAGTGGATCGCCAACCCGGAGACCGGCGTCATGGAGTTCCACGCCGCCGACGGCACCGTCGTCAGCGAGGGCCAGTGGCAGGCCGAGGCCGAGACGCCGGGCCCGCTGCCCGAGGTCGAGGTGACCTCGGTCGAGGCCGTGCCGTCCGGCGTCGAGGTCAACCCGTCGTCCGACGAGGCCGCGGCCGGTCCCACCGAAGACGTCGCTCCCGCCGACGAAGCGAGCTCGGAGAGCTGACGCCCGCCGGACCGATCCGTACGTGCGTCGGCTGCCGGCGCGCCCAACCGGTGGCTGCTCTGACGCGCACCGCACTCGACGCCGCCAGCCGGCCGACCCTCGACCGCACCGCACCTGGCCGAGGAGCATGGATCTGCACCGGCTCGCTCGAGTGCTTCGACGCTGCGGTACGGCGCGGCGGCTTCGAGCGTGCCTGGCGACGATCTGTGGATCGCGCGGACCTCGTCGAACTTCGCGATGCATTCCAGCAACCCGCTGGCAGAATGGACACCTCGTGGGCAGCCGGAAGGTCTGGCGCGCCCGCAGCAGCGACGAAAGGCTGAAACAGCGCTTTGCCGAAGAACATGCGCGTGCACGAGCTTGCCAAAGAGCTCGGGATGACGAACAAGGAGATGGTCGACCTGACCATCGCGATGGGTATCGACGTGAAGAGCCACTCGTCGACCCTCATCGAGGCCCAGGCCGATCGCGTGCGCCGCCGCGCCGCGAAGGACGGTCTGATCCGCGACGCCCAGCCGGAAGAACCCAAGCCGGAGAAGAGGAAGGCCACGAAGAAGGCTGCGGCCTCCGCCGAGGCAGCCGCGCCAGCGCCTGGCAAGGTGCCATCGCCGGCCGACGGCCCAGCTCCTGCCCAGGTGCCGGACACGCCGGCACCCGTCGTCGAGCCCGCCCCAGCCGCGGAGGTGGTCGCCCCGGCGCCCGCCGCTGAGCCGGCGCCGGCCGCCGCCGAGACCGCGCCCGCGGCCGTCGCCGACCAGTCCGCGGCACCCGCCCCTCTCGCCCCCGCCCCGGCTCCTGCCGAGCCCGAGAACCGGATGATCTCGAGCGGCCGCCACGACACGATCAGCTCGCGCCCTCCCGAGGGTTCACGTCCGGCGCCGTCGGTGGCCGCCCGCCCGGCCCCGCCCGCACCGCCCGCGGGTCGTCCCCCGGTCGACGCTGACCGGCCACGCTCGACGGTGCCCCCCGGCGACCGCCCGGCTCGACCGGCCGGAGCTCCGACGGGCGACCGTCCGGCGGCCCGTGTCGGCGCCCCGCCGCCGCCAGGTCGCCCGATGTCGCCGTCGGGCAAGCCGATCCCGCCGCCGCCCGGCAGCGGCCGTCCCCTCTCGCCGTCGGGCAAGCCGATCCCGCCGCCGCCCGGAGCCGCTCGTGCACCGGGCTCGGGCCCGCGGCCCGGTGGTGGGTACACCGCCCGCCCGTCCGGTGGTCCGGGCCGCCCCGGTGGTCCCGGTCGCCCCGGCGGCTTCGCCGGTGGTCCGCGCCCCGGTGGTGGTCCCGGCCGTCCTGGTGGTCCTGGCGGCCCCGGCCGTCCTGGTGGTCCTGGCGGCCCCGGTGGTGGTCCCGGCCGTCCCGGTGGTCCTGGCGGCCCCGGTGGCCCGCGCCCGAGCGGTCAGCGCCGTGCCCCGCGCAAGGGTGGCGGTCGCCGTCGTCGTCGCAACCTCGACGATCTGCAGCCGCAGTCGATGGGCTACACCGCGACCGACGCCCCCGTGCCGGAGGGCACGATCGTCGTCGAGCGTGGTGTGTCCTCGCAGGAGTTCGCTCCGAAGCTGAACCGCACGTCGGCCGACGTCGTGCGGTTCCTGCTCGGCAACGGCGAGATGGTCACCGCGACCATGACGCTGTCCGACGAGCAGATGGAGCTGTTCGCGCTGGAGGTCGGTGCCGACCTGCTGCTGGTCGATGCCGGTCAGCAAGAAGAGCTCGAGCTCCAGGCACTGTTCGACGACAGCGACGACGACGACGAGACGTTGCAGCAGGCGCGTCCGCCGATCATCACCGTGATGGGTCACGTCGACCACGGCAAGACGACGCTGCTCGACAAGATCCGCAAGGCCAATGTCGTGTCCGGCGAAGCCGGTGGCATCACGCAGCACATCGGCGCCTACCAGACCGATGTCAGCGGTCACAAGATCACGTTCCTCGACACGCCCGGCCACGCCGCGTTCACGAAGATGCGCGCCCGCGGCGCGCAGGTCACCGACATCGTCGTGTTGATGGTCGCGGCCGACGACGGCGTGATGCCGCAGACGGTCGAGGCGATCAACCACGCCCGGGCGGCAGACGTTCCGATCGTGGTCGCGCTCAACAAGATCGACAAGGACAACGCCGACCCGCAGCGCGTGCTGAGCCAGCTCAGCGAGCAGGAGCTCGTCCCCGAGTCGTGGGGCGGCGACACGATCGTCGTCGAGATGTCGGCTCAGCAGGAGCTGGGCATCGACGACCTCCTCGAGCAGCTGCTCGTGGTCGCCGAGCTGGAAGAGCTGTCGGCCAACCCGACCGGCCGGGCCAAGGGCGTCGTGCTCGAGGCCAACCTCGACGTCGGCCGCGGCCCGGTCGCCACGATCCTCGTCGACAAGGGCGAGCTCAAGGTCGGCGACCCGATCGTCGCCGGCGGCGCCTGGGGCAAGGTCCGGGCGATGATCGACGACAAGGGTCAGCAGATCAAGGTCGCCGGACCGTCCACGCCTGTCGTCGTGCTCGGCCTGTCCGCCGTGCCCCACGCTGGTGACGAGTTCCGTGTCGCCCCGAACGAGAAGATCGCCCGCACCGTCGGCGAGGCCCGCGAGCAGCGGTCCAAGCTCAACAACCAGCGTGGCGACGCACGGGTGCAGCGCGGCGTCCGGCTCGAGGACGTGTTCAGCCAGGTCCAGGCCGGCGAGATCGCCACCTTGAACCTGATCCTGAAGGCCGACGTGCAGGGCTCGCTCGAAGCGGTCACCGAGAGCCTCCGCCGCCTGGAGCGCGACGACGTCAAGCTGGCGTTCGTGCACCGCGCGGTCGGCGGCATCAGCGAGTACGACATCACGCTGGCGTCGGCGTCCAACGCGACGATCATCGGGTTCAACGTGCGCCCGAACAAGAGCGCCCGCGACCTCGCCGAGGCCGAGAGCGTCGAGATCCGGACCTACGAGATCATCTACAAGCTGCTCGAGGACATCGAGCAGGCGATGGTCGGCATGCTGGCCCCCGAGTTCGAGGAAGTGGTCACCGGCGAGGCCGAGGTCCGCGAGATCTTCCGTGTGCCGAAGATCGGCGCGATCGCCGGTTGCCTCGTGCGCAGCGGTCAGATCACCCGTGGGTCCAAGGTTCGCTTCCTGCGCGACGGCACGATCATCTGGAAGGGCGCGATCCAGTCGCTGCGCCGCTTCAAGGACGACGTCCGCGAGGTCCGCGAGGGCTTCGAGTGCGGCATCGGCCTCACCGACTTCCAGGACCTCAAGCAGGGCGACCTGATCGAGACCTACGAAGAGCGCGAGATCCCGCGTACATAGAGGGCGGCGCCGGGCCTGCTCCGGCGGGCCCGCCAGGATCGGCGGACTTCTCACTAGCCTTCTGTCCATGTCCGGTCGTCAACGTCGTTCGTCCGCGTCCTCGGGAGCACCCCGGTATCCGCGGACCGCGCGGCTGTCGGAGAGCTTGCGCGAGGTGATCGCGGAGGAGCTCGTCCGCATCGACGACGAGGATCTCGAGCACGTGTCGATCACGACGATCGACGTCGACCCGGAGATGAACCGGGCGATCGTCTACTTCGACTCCCTCGTCGGCGAGACCGGCGACGACGAGATCGTGCACGCGTTCGCATCACACCGGGTCCGGCTCCAGTCGGCAGTCGGCCGCCAGATCCGGGCCAAGAAGACGCCGATCCTCGAGTTCCGACCGGACGAGGTGATCCGCGCCGCGGAGCGCATCGACCAGATCCTGCGGGCGCAGGACACGCTGCCGCAGCGGCCTGCCGATCCCGCCGATCTTCCCGTCGACGGCGAGTAGGCGTGGGACGCCAACGCCGCCCGCCCACGACGCACGGGTTGGCGATCGTCGACAAGCCCGCGGGCGTCACGAGCCACGATGTCGTCGACATGCTGCGCAAGCGGTTCGGCGAGCGCCAGGTCGGTCACTCCGGCACGCTGGATCCAGACGCGACCGGGGTGCTGCTGGTTGGCGTCGGCAAGGTCACCAAGCTGCTGCGGTTCCTGACCTCGCTTGGCAAGACCTACACCGCCGAGGTCGTCCTCGGCACCGAGACGTCCACGCTCGACGCCGCCGGCGAGGTCACCGCGACGTACGACATGAGCGGCGTGACACTCGACGATGCCCGGCGCGTCGCCGGCGATCATCTCACCGGCGACATCCTCCAGGTGCCGCCGATGGTCTCGGCGGTCAAGGTCGGCGGCAGGCGCCTGCACGAGCTGGCCCGTGAAGGGATCGAGGTCGAGCGTGAGCCTCGACCGGTCACCGTGCACCGATTCGCCGTGGCTGCCGGGCCGGAGCCCGGCGTGCTCGCGATCGAGGTGCAGTGCAGCTCCGGCACGTACGTGCGGACCCTCGCCGCCGACCTCGGCCACCTGCTCGGTGGCGGCGCGCACCTCCGCAACCTGCGCCGCACCGCCGTCGGCTCGTTCGCGGCGGCCGAGTCGTTGCCGCCCGACGACTGCGAGCTGATCCCGCCCGCGGCGGCGATGCGCGACTACGAGTCGGTGCAGGTGGATGGTCAGACCGCGGCGATCATCGCCACCGGCCGCGTCCTGCCCCAGCCGCCTGGTGACGGCCCGTGGGCGATCACCGACCCCGAGGGATCGCTGATCGCGGTCTACGAACCGTTCAACGACGGCTGGTGCAAACCCGCAGTCGTCCTCGCCTGATCACCCCCTCACCAATCTCCTTCGAACTCGGGAGTGTTTTGGCTGCTGGGGCAGCCAAAACACTCCCGAGAACGTCGGAGGTCGGAGGTCGGAGGTCAGAGGTCGGAGGTCAGAGGCGGGGGAGGACCTGCTCCTCGAGCAGCTGGAGCGTCTCCCAGGCGGTGTCGATGGGCATGCCGCCACACAGGGGGTGGAACCCGAACGTGAACGCCGGGTCGGCGGTGGCCTTGGCCACCGCCTCGTCCGGCGTCAGGATCGTGTACATCCCCTCGGCGCGCAGCTCGTCGACGTTCGTGGCGTGGGAGTGGGCGGCCGACTTGATGTCGTCGGTCTGCCAGCTGTGGTACGTCCAGGCCTCGTGGAAGAGGTGGTGGCCGATCTCCGCCCACGCCTTGTCGGGGTCCTCGGCGAGCCAGACGTGGCTGAAGTTGCCGTCGGGCATCATCCCGATGCCCTGGGTGCCCTGCTCGGCGTGCAGCTCGTTGAAGTAGTCCATCAGGTCGGGCACGGACGCAGCGAAGAAGATCGGCAGGTCGAACCGCACGGCGCGGCGCACCGCCGCCTTCGACGTGCCGCCGATGAAGAACATCGGATGCGGCTTGGTCAGCGGCGCGGGCGTGACCTTGACCCGGGTGCCGCGGTACTCGAACTCCTCGCCGGTCCAAGCGTTGAGCATCGCCTCGACGCACTCGTCCATCAGCTTGCCGCGGCCCTTCCAGTCCTTCTGGTGGGCGGCGTACTCCGAGGGCCGGTAGCCGATGCCGCCGACGGTCATCAACCGGCCGCCGCTCAGGAGGTCGATCACGGCGATGTCCTCGGCGATGCGCAACGGGTCGTGCAGCGGCACGAGCAACGCCATCAGCATCACGTTGATCGACTCGGTCGACGCGAGGATCGCCGCCGCGGTCGTCAGCGGCGACGGGCTCCAGCCGTTGTCGGCGCCGTGGTGCTCCTCGAGCGAGACCGCGCTGAACTGGTGCTTGTCGGCGAAGCGGGCCATCTCCAGCCCCGCCTTGTAGCGATCGGACAGCTGCTTGGCATCGATCTCGGGCTGGATGAAGTTCAGCCGGAGCATGGCGTTGACCATCGGTGGATCCCCCTCGTGAGTTCAACGCGGGACGCTAC
The DNA here is from genome assembly GCA_964565705.1 of uncultured Ilumatobacteraceae bacterium. Taxonomy (GTDB): domain Bacteria; phylum Actinomycetota; class Acidimicrobiia; order Acidimicrobiales; family Ilumatobacteraceae; genus CAZMGD01. The sequence goes on from CAZMGD010000142.1 coordinate 6,491, forward strand.
CGCTCGGCGAGCGACGCTTGCGTGCCGAGCGCGGCCAGGCGTTAGCGTTTCGGCCCGTGCAGGTGATCCGAGAGCTGGCCGATCCGGCAGCTGCGAGCTCCCAGCGATCCGTCGTCACGATCGGTGCGTACGACGGGGTGCACCTCGGCCACCTCTCCGTGATCGACGCGGTGAAGCGTCGCGCCGTGGCCCTCGACGCCCGCAGCGTCGTCGTGACCTTCGACCGTCACCCGGCCAGCATCGTCCGGCCCGAGTCCGCGCCGCGCCTGTTGACCACGCTCGACCAGAAGCTCGAGCTGCTCGCCGCGACCGGGGTCGACGCGACGGTGCTCGTCCACTTCGACGGCGAGCAGGCGTCGGAAGGACCTGAGGCGTTCGTGCGCCGGGTGCTGGTCGATGGGCTCGCCGTGCGCCTCGTCGTGGTCGGCGAGGACTTCCACTTCGGGTACAAGCGCTCGGGCAACGTCGCCCTGCTGCGCCGCTTCGGTGCCGAGCACGACTTCGAGGTGCAGCCGATCCACCTGCTCGAGCGGACCGACGGCGTCGATGAGCCGGTGTCGTCGACAGCGGTGCGTCGCTCGCTCGCGGGTGGCGAGGTGGAGTTGGCGGCAGCGATGCTCGGCCGGCCGTTCGAGGCCCGCGGCTCGGTCGTCCAGGGCGACCAGCGCGGGAGGCTGCTCGGCTTCCCGACGGCCAACGTCGAGGTTCCGAACCAGGTGTGCCTGCCGGCCGACGGGGTCTATGCAGGCTGGTACGAACGACCGGCCGGGGATCGCCATCCGTGCGCGATCAACCTCGGCCGGCGCCCGACGTTCTACGCCCACGCCGACTCGTCGTTGCTCGAAGCGCACTTGCTCGACTTCAGCGACGATCTGTACGGGGAGCCGGCCAAGGTGCAGTTCACTCACTTCCTGCGCAGCGAACGCAAGTTCGACGGGATCGACGCGATTGCCGCCCAGCTCAAGCTCGACGTCGAGCACACGCGCGGCGCGCTCGGCCTGGACGCCTGATCGCGCCGTGACCGATCCTGCACCCGATCTCACGGATCTGCGCGAGCGCATCGACGCGCTCGACGCCCAGTTGATCCGCGTGCTCGCCGAGCGGATCGAGATCTGCGAGCTCGTCGCCAAGCGCAAGGAGGCGACCGGGGCGGCGGTCATTCAGCCCGACCGGGTGCGCGAGGTGATCGGCACCCGGCGGCAGTGGGGGATCGACGCCGGACTCGACCCCGACTTCGTCGAGCAGGTCGTGCGGGTGTTGCTCGCCGAGACGCACCGGATCGAGGTCGCCGCAGGTCGACCCGAACCTGCGCCTGACAAGGAGGCTGCGGCGCCCGGTCGCCTGGCATCGGCGATCGACACCGCGGCGACGCGCATCGACCACGTCGTCGTCGCCGTCGACAACCTCGACGACGCTCAGGCGTCGCTGTCCCAGCAGTTCGGCCTCCAGGTCGAGCGGGCAGGCGACCACATCGTCATCGCGACGGGTGGAGGAGTGACACTGGTCCTCGTCGACGGCGGGGCCCACCCGATCGTGGAGCGGTTCCTCGCCGAGCACGGGCCCGGTGTCGGGCACATCGCGATCGACGTCCTGAACGCCCAGTTCACTCACGACGCGCTCGCTGCCAACGGCACGCCGTTGCTCACCGAGGTGATCGTCGACGCCGACGGTCACGAGGAGTTCCTCGCTGCGGTCGATCTCGTCAGCGGCCTCCAGCTGGCGTTCATCTCCCGTACTGGCCATCGCCTGCGACTCGGTGCGGGCAACCTGATGGCGTTGTTGGATGCGTTGCAGTAGCGCCGGTCAGCCGGAAGGCTCGACGAACGTGATGTCGTAGACCATCGTGGTCGTCTCGATGCCCGACGGAGAGCCGTTGATGACCGAGGTGTAGGTGTAGCTGCCGACGATCCGCAACGGATCGGGATCGTTGTCGGGCACCGGGATCACCTTGATGCCGGTGCCGATCGGCAC
>CAZMGD010000143.1:0-8284 GCA_964565705.1 uncultured Ilumatobacteraceae bacterium
CCAACACCACCAACCCCGACGACTGGGCCAAGATCTCGGGCAAGAAGGGCGAGCGGATCGTGTTCATCCGCACGCTCGTCAACGAGGGCAAGGCAGCCGACGACGTCGCCGGAGGGCGCGCCATCGAGCGGGTGGCGACCGGCCAGTACCTGTGATCTGCCGCGAACCGCCGGAACCGGCCCGATAGGGTCCGCTCATGGCGATCGCCAAGGTCTGCGGTATCGAGACCGAGTACGGCATCCTCGTGCGCGGCGGCGGCACGAACTCGGTCGCCGCGTCGTCCGTGCTGATCAACGCGTTCGCTGCCGCGACCGCCCGCAAGGTGTCGTGGGACTTCGATCACGAGCGACCTGGCGACGACGCCCGCGGCTTCTCGCTCTCCGATGCCTACCCGCCGGAGGTCGAGACCCACCTCGTCAACACGGTGTTGACCAACGGTGCCCGCTACTACGTCGATCACGCCCATCCCGAGGTGTCGACGCCGGAGTGCCTCGACGCGCTGGAGATCGTCCGCTTCGACCGCGCCGGTGAAGAGATCATCCGCCAGTCGATGGCCGTCGCTGGCGACTTCCTCGGCCCGGGCACCGAGATCGTCACCTACAAGAACAACTCCGACGGCAAGGGCAACAGCTACGGCTGCCACGAGAACTACATGCTCGCCCGCGACACGCCCTTCGGTCGGATCGCCTCGCAGGTCACGCCGCACTTCGTGACCCGCCAGGTGTTCTGCGGCGCGGGCAAGGTCGGCTGCGAGCTGGTCGGGGTGTCAACCGCCGAGGTGCCCTACCAGCTGAGCCAGCGCGCCGACTTCTTCGAGGAGGAGGTCGGGCTGGAGACGACGCTGAAGCGCCCGATCGTCAACACCCGCGACGAGCCCCACGCCGACCCGCAGAAGTACCGCCGCCTGCACGTGATCGTCGGCGACGCCAACATGAGCGAGGTCGCGACCTACCTCAAGGTCGGTACGACGGCGATCGTGCTGTCGATGATCGAGGACGACGAGCTCGGCACGGATCTGCTGCTGTCCACGCCGGTGCCCGCGATCCGCCAGGTCAGCCACGATCCGAGCCTCACGCGCACGATCGCCCTCGCCGGCGGCCGGCGAGCCACGGCACTGGAGATCCAGTGGGCGCTCGTGGAACGGGCCCGCAAGTACGAGCGCTCGCACGGCCTCGCCAGCGTCGGCGAGGAGGTCGGCGCCGACGTGCTTCACCGCTGGGAGGCGGTGCTCACCGGGCTGGAGCACGACCGCGACAGCGTGGCGTCGATCGTCGACTGGGTGGCCAAGCAGCGGTTGGTCGACGGGTACGCCGATCGTCACGGTCTCGAACCCGGCGACGCCCGCCTGAAGGCGCTCGATCTCCAGTACCACGACATGCGCCCCGGCAAGTGCCTGGCCACGCGCGTCGGGCTCGAGCGGTTGGTCGACGAAGCCAGCGTGATGCGCTCGATGAGCGAGCCGCCGACGACGACTCGCGCGTACTTCCGCGGGCGCTGCCTGCAGCGCTGGCCGAGCGCGGTCGTCGCTGCCAACTGGGACTCGATGGTGTTCGACGTCGGCCGTGACCCGCTGCGCCGGGTCCCGATGATGGAACCGCTCCGTGGCACGCTGGGCCACGTGGGTAGCTTGATCGACGAGAGTGACAACCCAGCGGAGCTCCTGGCGAAGCTGGGCGCGTGAACCCCCTGAGAGCGAAGCGAGACCGAGATGGCTGAACGCACGCAGAAGCAGAAGCAGACACCGAGCCGCACCGAGGAGGAGGTCGCCGAGGCCGCCCCGGCTTCCACCGAGCAGGGTGAGAAGCTGAAGGCCGAGCTCGACGGGTTGCTGGACGAGATCGACGAGGTGCTCGAGTCCAACGCCGAGGACTTCGTCAAGAGCTACGTCCAAAAGGGCGGCCAGTAGATGGCGATGCCGTTCTTCGCGCCGGGCACCGATCCCGGCGCGAACTTTCCCGAGCTGCTCCGGCGGGTCGGGTTGCCAGCGAACGCGGCCGCCGCGGGGCCGGGTGACGTGTCGTCGCTCGGGGTACCTCATGCCACTACGTGCGTCGCCGTGCGCTGCGCCGGCGGCGTGGTCATGGCCGGCGATCGGCGGGCGACCGCCGGCAACCTGATCAGCCACCGGGCGATGGAGAAGGTGGCCCAGGCCGACCACTTCAGCGGCGTGGCGATCGCCGGGACCGCCGGCCCGGCGATGGAGATGGTCAAGCTGTTCCAACTCCAGCTGGAGCACTACGAGAAGGTCGAGGGCTCGTCGCTCAGCCTGGAGGGCAAGGCCAACCAGCTGTCGATGATGGTGCGCGGGAACCTGCCGGCGGCGATGCAGGGCATGGTCGTCGTGCCGATCTTCGCCGGCTACGACACGTTGCGCAGCGTCGGGCGGTTGTGGGACTTCGACGCCACGGGTGGCCGCTACGAAGAGCGCGACTACGTCGCCACCGGATCCGGCAGCTTGCACGCCGGCACCGTCGTCAAGCTCGGATGGCGCCCCGAACTGCCCGTCGACGACGCGATCGCGCTGCTGTGCCGCGCCCTGTGGGAGGCCGCCGATGCCGACTCCGCCACCGGCGGGCCCGACGCGCTGCGCGGCATCTACCCGGTCGTCGCCACGATCACCACCGAAGGCTGGCGGCGGGTGCCCGACGCCGATCTCGCCGCGATCTACCAGCAGATCGCCGCGTCCGTGACGGATCGGGTCTGACCATGTCGATGCCGTTCTACGTCGCCCCCGAGCAGATGATGAAGGATCGGGCGGACTATGCCCGCAAGGGCATCGCCCGCGGGCGGGCGCTGGTCGCGCTCCGCTACGCCGACGGGATCGCGCTCGTCGCCGAGAACGCGTCGAACACGCTGCGCAAGATCTCCGAGATCTACGACCGCATCGCGTTCGCCGGCGTCGGTCGCTACAACGAGTTCGACCAGCTGCGCGTCGCCGGCGTGCGTGCGGCAGACCTCAAGGGGTTCCAGTACTCCCGTGACGACGTGGATGCCCGGAGCCTGGCCAACCAGTACGCGCAGATGCTCGGCCAGATCTTCACCCACGAGATGAAGCCGATGGAGGTCGAGATCCTGGTGGCGGAGGTCGGCCTGACGCCGGCGGGTGATGAGCTGTACCACATCCTCTACGACGGCACGGTGATGGACGAACGCCGCTTCTCGGTGCTCGGCGGCGACGCCGAGGCGATCACGACCCGGCTCGACGAGGGCTTCAACGAGGGTCTCGACTTCGACGCCGCCGTGAAGCTCGGGACGCGCGCGCTCGGTGGCCCCGATCGCATGATCGATCCCGGCGACCTCGAGGTGGCGGTGCTGTCGCGCACCAACGGTCGGCGCTGCTTCCAGCGGGTGCCCGAGTCCACCCTCACCGCGCTGTTCGCCGGGAGCTGACGCTCGGGCCGCCTACGGTGGCGGTGGTGGATCTCAACAGCGATCTCGGCGAGGGCTACGGCATCTGGTCGCTCGGCGACGACGTGGCCCTGCTGCGGATCGTCACGAGCGCCAACGTCGCGTGCGGGTTCCACGCTGGCGATCCGACGATCATGCGCCGGGTCTGCGAGGCGGCGTCCATCGCCGGTGTGGCGATCGGTGCGCAGGTGAGCTATCCCGACCTGCGCGGGTTCGGCCGCCGGTTCATCGACATCGATCCGCTCGAACTGACCGACGCCGTCACCTACCAGATCGGCGCGCTGTCGGCGTTCGCCGAGCAGGCGGGATCGCGGGTGGCCTACGTGAAGCCGCACGGCGCGCTCTACAACGCGGTGGTGCACCACGAGCGCCAAGCGCGGGCGATCGTCGACGCGGTCGCGCCCTTCGATCTGCCGTTGCTCGGCTTGCCCGGCTCGGCCGTGCTCACGATCGCGTCGGAGACCGGCTTGGCGACGGTGGCGGAGGCGTTCGTCGACCGGGCCTACGAGCCCGATGGTCGTCTCGTGCCGCGCGCGGCCGCTGGTGCGGTGATCAACGACGAGGCGGCTGTGTGCGAACGAGCCGTCCGGATGGCGACCGAACACGAGGTGATCGCGACTGACGGGACGACCGTGCGCATCGAGCCGCGATCGCTGTGCGTGCACGGCGACACACCCGGCGCGGCGGCACTGGCGGCTGCCGTGCGGCGCGCCCTGGAGCACGCCGGGGTCCGGCTGACACCGTTCGCAAGCCCGTGACCGACGTCCGGTTGCTGCCGTACGGGCCGGGGGCGGTGCTGCTCGAGGTGCACGGTGCCGCCACCGTGACCGCGCTCCACCGCTGGTTGCACCTCCAAGAACTGCCCGCGCTCACGGCCCTCGTGCCCGCGGCGAGGACGGTGCTCGTCGAGGGCGACGCGTCGACGATCACCGCGGTTCGGCGCGCGCTGCTGGACTTCTCCACGGATGTGGTGGGGACGGCGTCGGTGCTCGCGGAGGTGGTCGAGATCCCCGTGGTCTACGACGGCGACGACCTCGGCTCGGTCGCGGCGTCGTGCGGGCTCAGCGTCGAGGAGGTGGTGCGGCGCCACAGCGCGGTGATCTACACGGCCGCGTTCTGCGGGTTCGCGCCCGGCTTCGCCTACCTCGTGGGCGGCGACCCTGCGCTACAGGTGCCCCGGCGCGCCGACCCGCGCACTCGTGTGCCCGCGGGATCGCTGGCGATCGCCGGGGAGTACACGGCCGTCTACCCGTCGATGTCGCCCGGCGGATGGCACCTGCTCGGGCGGGCCAGCGTGGACGTGTGGTCCATCGATCGCCGACCGCCCGGGCTGATCGAACCCGGCGCGCGGGTGCGGTTCGTGCCGTGATCGAGGTGATCGAGGCCGGCCCGCTGGCCACGGTGCAGGATCAGGGCCGCCAGGCCTGGCGCCACCTCGGTGTCGGCGGCGGGGGAGCGATGGATGCCGAGGCGTTGGCGCTCGCCAACCGGCTGGTCGGCAACCCGTCGGGCTCGGCGGGCATCGAGGTGACGCTCGGCGGGCTCGTCCTGCTGTGCCGCGATGCGACGGTGCTGGCACTCACCGGCGCGCCGTGCGCTGTCGCGGTGGACGGTGGGCCAGCCGTGGCCATGGACGCTCCGGCCGCGGTACCTCCGGGTGCTCGCGTGGCGCTGGGAGCCCCGACGGCCGGGCTGCGGACGTACGTGGCGGTGCGCGGCGGCATCGACGTCGCGCCAGTGCTCGGCTCGCGCAGCTTCGATACCCTGGGCCGCATCGGCCCGGCGCCACTCGCCACCGGCGACGTGCTGCCGGTCGGGCCCGACCCGGCGACCCCGATCGAGGTCGACGTCGCACCCGGACGACCAGCGGCAGGCCCGGTGCGGCTGTGGCCCGGCCCGCGCGAGGACAGGTGCATCGACGCCCTCGACGCACTCGTCTCGACGACCTGGCAGGTCAGACCGGAGAGCGACCGGATCGGGGTGCGCCTCGGCGGCCCGCCGCTGCGGCGTGCTCGCGACGGCGAACTGCCGAGCGAGGGCCTCGTGACCGGGGCCGTGCAGATCCCTCACGACGGCCGCCCGATCGTGATGATGGCCGACCACCCGGTCACCGGCGGGTACCCCGTCGTCGCCGTCGTCGACCGGGGCGACCTTCGGATCCTCGCCCAGGCCCGCCCCGGCGACCGGATCCGCTTCGTGCGCGCCGACCGACGCGTCCACGTCTGATCAGAGCTGGACGGCGAGGAGCTCGACCACCTCGGCGTTCGGCAACGCGCTCAGCAACGCCGGTGGGCCGACGACCTTGCAGTCGCGGCTGCCGCCGCCGAGCGCCGGGTCGCACGGCACGATGTCGTGCGCCACGCCCGTCGCCGCGGCCACGGCACGGACCCGGAGCGCGATCTGGTCGTCCACGAGGGCAGGTTACGTGCGCGGGATCGCCAGCACCGCCGGGGCAATCGTCTCGAAGATCAGATCGGCGCCGGGTTTGTAGACGTGCACGCCGTCCCACCGGTAGCCGAGGTCCTCGGAGATCGCCGGGTCGTTGCACCACTCGGTCGGGCCGGCCACGAACGTCGTGGTGTCCGGGTTCGCCGCTGCGGCCTGGCGCAGCAACTCGGTGACGTGGGCGACGCGGTCGTCGCGGCCACGCTCGGGGAGTGCGGGCACGGCGGCGCCGTCCACGTCGATGGGACGCATGCAGGCGACCTCGAGCAGCGCGACCCGAGCGCCGGTGGCGGCGAGCGTGTCGATGCCCTGCTGCAGGTTGCCCAGGAACCGCTGATCCCAGGCGTCGGACCCGAACTGGGTGACGCCGGCGGGTTCGGCGATGTCGAACACGTCCCACGCGCCGAGCACGACGAGCGCGATCTGGGCATCGGCCGCCGTTGCCGACTTGGCCCACTTCTTCTCCCACCCGACGCAGCCCTCGAACGTCCGCTCCTTCACGTCGGTCCGGGTGGTCAGGAGGCGTCCACTGTCGAGCACCCCGCACCCGTCGACCGAGCCGTCGGTGACCGTGAACGTCGAGCCGATGCCCGATGGCCGGTTGGTGACGAGCGCGTGCGCCTGCGAGTCGCCGACGACGACGAGCCGCACCGGCAGGGCGTCTGCGGCGACCGTGACCGGTGCCGTGGTGCCGACGGCCGCCGGTGGAGGCGTCGTGGAGAGGACGAACTCGGCGTCCTGACCACCCTCAGCCCGGTCGAACGTGTCCACCTGTGCGTAGAACGCGGTGAGACCGAGCACCAGCACGGCACCGCCGGCGGACAGCACCGTGATCCGCTGCCGCATCGCCGGCAGGTCGCGGTACCCGTTCGCCCGCCACATCCGCACGTGGGCGCCGATCCACCCGCGGCGCACGGGGGTCTCGACGTAGCGATAGCACGCCTCGCTGACGGCGACCGACAGCACCATCGCGATCGTGAACCGCCCGACGGAGCCCGATCGGGCGTCGAGGAACACGAGGATCGGCCAGTGCCACAGGTACAGCCCGTAGCTGCGCGTGCCAACGGCGACGATCGCCGGACGCCCGGCCAAGGCCCGCATCGCCGGGGCACCGGGGTGGACGACCACGCACACCGCGACGCAGGACGCGATCGACACGACCGGCAGCACCCACCGGAACGTCGCCACCTCGGCGAGGTGGGCGACGGAGAACGCGATCAGGAGCGCGGCCACCGCCGCGCCGCCCGCGCCCTCGAGCAACGGCAGCGGGCGGGCCGCCTGCGGCGAGACCTGGCGCCACGGTCGCCACACGAACGCGGCGGCGGCACCGAGCAGCAGGCCACCCGCGCGCGTGATCGTCGACAGGTAGACGAAGTTGGTGCGATCCACCTGCTGGCCGGCGAACACCACGGCCTCGGCCAGCCCGTCGCGCGTCAGCCACGCCATCCAGAGCCAGCCGAGCAGGAACAGTCCACCGCACACCTTGGCGGAGGTGGCGGGCTTCCAGCGGGCGGCCGAGATCGCGGCGAACACGATCGGCCAGACGATGTACCACTGCTCCTCGACGGCCAGCGACCACAGGTGGCGCAGCAACGGCGGGTCGGCGGGGGAGTAGTACGCCACCGCGCCGAAGATCTGGCCCCAGTTGCCGACGTAGAGGATCGACCACGGCAGGTCGCGCTTCAACTGGCTCTGCTGCTCGTCCGTGCCGAACAGGGCGGCCCAGAGCGCGACGGCGACGACCATCGTGAACAACGCCGGGAGCAGGCGCCGTGCGCGCCGTAGCCAGAACCGACCGAGGTCGGTGCGACCGGTCGACGCCCGTTCCTCCAGCAACAGCGAGGTGATCAGGAACCCGGACACGACGAAGAACACCTCGACGCCGTAGAAGCCGCCCGACATCCAGGCGAACCCGCCGTGGTAGAGGATGACCGCGATCACCGACACGCCGCGCAGACCGTCGAGCGCCGGTTGATGTCCCATGGTCCTGGATGGCATGCGGGGACGCAGTCTCGCAGCTAGGTTGCTCACATGGAGCGCCGGATCTACGGGCTCGAGAACGAATACGGCGTGACGTGCACGTTGCGCGGGCAGCGGCGGCTGAGCCCTGACGAGGTGGCCCGCTACCTCTTCCGCCGTGTGGTGTCCTGGGGGCGCAGCTCGAACGTCTTCCTCCAGAACGGCGCCCGGTTGTACCTCGACGTCGGCTCGCACCCCGAGTACGCGACGCCCGAGTGCGACAGCCTCTACGACCTCGTCGTCCACGACAAGGCCGGTGAGCGGATCCTCGAGGGATTGCTCGACTCGGCCGAGATGCGCCTCCACGAGGAAGGCATCCGAGGCACGATCTACCTCTTCAAGAACAACACCGATTCAGCGGGCAACTCCTACGGCTGCCACGAGAACTACCTCACCAGCCGCAGCGACGACC
>CAZMGD010000144.1:0-6901 GCA_964565705.1 uncultured Ilumatobacteraceae bacterium
GTTCTTCTACCGGCCGGAGAGCACGACGGCCTGGACCGACATCCAGAGCCTGCAGACCTCGGTGGCGTTCGGCCTCTTGGTGAGGAACATGCACCGATGGGGCGCGCACCTGATGGTGCTCAGCGTCTTCTTGCACATGGCGCGCGTCTTCTACCACGGTGCGTACAAGCCGCCGCGGGAGTTCAACTGGGTGATCGGCGTCATCCTGCTCACGCTCACCCTGCTGCTTTCGTTCACCGGCTACCTGCTGCCGTGGGACCAGTTGTCGATGTGGGCCGTCGCCGTGGGCACCAACATGATGGGCTACACGCCGGTGTTCGGATCGCAGGTCCGCTTCGTGCTGCTCGGCGGCGTGGAGATCGGTGACGCGACGTTGTTGCGCTGGTACGTGCTCCACGTGATCATGCTCCCGTTCGTCATCGTGATCTTCATGGCGATCCACTTCTGGCGTGTCCGCAAGGACGGCGGCATCTCGGGCCCGCTCTGAGGATGTGAGGTGACATGAGCGAGCGAAGCGAGCGAATCATCAACACGGGTCCGAGGAGCGCAGCGACGAGGCGGTCACCGGCGCGCAGCGACGGAGGAGCGAGCACCCGATGACAGAAATCCCTGAGCATCTCCTGAAGCGGGCCCAAGCGGCTCGTGAGAAGGCCGCGGCAGAAGAGCCCGCTGCAGCCGAGCCCGCCGCCGCGGCGCCCGCTGAGGCTGCTGCGCCGGCGGGTGACTCGCGCATCCCCGCCCACCTGCTGGAGCGGTCCCGCGCCGCCAAGGCCCAAGCTGGCGGCGGCGATACCGGCACCGCGACCGCCAGCACGTCGACCGCCGTCGCCGAGAAGGTCAGCGCGGTCGTCGCCGCCCCCGCCGCCGGTGCCGGTGTACCGCTCGCCGCCGGACCCGGCGGGCACACGCAACGGCTCCTCACCGTCGTCAAGTCCGGTTCGATCCAGGACGTCAAGGCCAGCCCCGTGGACAAGGTGCACACCTGGCCGCACCTGCTCGCCGCCGAGTTCGTGGCGGCGTTGGCCTGCACGTCGTTCCTCTTCTTCTTCTCCGTGTTCGTGAACGCGCCGTTGTTGCAGCTCGCCAACCCGAACCAGACACCGAACCCCTCCAAGGCGCCGTGGTACTTCCTCGGCCTGCAGGAGCTGCTCACGATGTTCCACCCGATGGTCGCCGGCGTGACCATCCCGGGCATGGCGCTGTTCGTGCTGATCCTCGCCCCGTACCTCGACCGCAACCCGTCGAACAAGCCGGAGGATCGCAAGTTCGCGACCTCGATCATGACGATCCACCTCATGTTCTGGGCCGTGCTCGTCATCATCGGCTCGTTCTTCCGCGGCCCGGGCTTCAACTTCACCCTGCCGTGGCGCGACGGCCTGTTCTTCGAGCTGTGAGCAACCGATGAGTACCGCAGTCACCATCATCATCGTCGTCGCGGTCTTGGCGATCGCCGCCCTGGCGGCGCTCCTGACGTTCTCGCGGCGCAGCGACGTGCGTGGCGCCGGTGCGCTGTCGCGTGAGACCCGTCAGCGCGACAAGTCCGCTGACGCGCTGCCCCTGCCCGAGCCGCCGAGCGGCAAGGAGGTCGAGCGACTCGCGGTCGCCGAGCGCCGCGGCGATCTCGAGCCCGCCAAGGAGTTCTTGCCCGCCCCGTTCGTGCCGCCCGATCCCGAGGCGATCGGTGTCAGCCGGCGACAGTTCTTCAACCGCGCCAACACGATCCTCATGTCTGCAGGCCTCGGTGCGTTCGGGGTCGCCGTCGTCGGCTTCTTGTGGCCGCGCGCCGGCGGCGGGTTCGGTTCGAAGGTCACCGTCGGCAAGCTCGAGGACCTGCAGAGCCAGATCACGGCCGGCGACAACTTCTTGTACCTGCCGGAGGCCCGCACCTGGCTGACCGAGTACCCGGCCGACGCGCTGCCGAAGGCGCAGGTGGCGTACGGGCATCAGCCGGCGGTCCTGGCCGGCATGGAGGCAGGGCTCGTCGCGCTCTACCAGAAGTGCCCCCACCTCGGCTGCCGCGTGCCGGACTGCCTCACCTCGCAGTGGTTCGAGTGCCCCTGTCACGGTTCGCAGTACAACCGGGTCGGGGAGAAGAAGGGCGGACCGGCGCCGCGCGGCATGGACCGCTTCGGCGTATCGGTCACCGGCGGCAACGTCGTCATCGACACCGGGGTCGTGTTCCTCGGACCGCCGATCGGCACCAACACCACCGGTCAAGAGGCTGAGGGCCCGCACTGCATCACCGGCGGGGGTGGCCACTGATGCTTGCCGCTTCGGCAACCACCAACATCGCCTGGATCATCGGCGTCGTCTTCACGCTCGGCTGGCTGGTGTACGCGATCGCCAACTGGCGCTCCGGCCGGGCCGAGGCCGGTTCGGAGATCGAGCTCGCGCCCAACCGCAAGCCGTACTACGACGATGAGGAGCTCGAAGGCCCGCGCCTCATGCGGGTCCAGTTCCTCGCCGTCATCCTGCTCGCCACGATGGTGGTCGGCCTGCCCCTCTACTGGGTGCTCGAGCCCGGGCGTCAGGAGGCCAAGAGCCGCAGCTGGGACAAGCAGTTCGCCACCTGGGGTTCGCACCTGTTCGCGCCGACCGCCGACGGCGGTTTCAACTGCGCCGGATGCCACGGCGGCATGACCGCGACCGGTGGCTCGGCCGAATTCGTCGTGACCGATCCACTGACCAGCAAGGTTGAAGAGGTCACCTGGAAGGCACCGGCGCTCAACACGGTGCTGTACCGCTTCGACGCCTCCGAGGTCACGTTCATCATCACCTACGGTCGTCCGGGCACCCCGATGTCGGCGTGGGGCGTCGCCGGTGGCGGTGCCATGAACGCGCAGCAGGTAGAGACGCTCGTCGAGTACATCAAGAGCATCACCGTCGAACCGGAGAGTTGCGTCGAGGGCTCCACGGCGGTCGACCTCGGCAAGACTCCGTCGACGATCTGCGACGGTGGCCACCTCCCGTCGGCCACCCAGCAGGAGATCCAAGCAGCCGCTGAGCAGGCGGTCGCCGACGGGACGTACGGGTCGCTCGGCGAGGCGCTGTTCAACCTCGACCTGGCGAGTGGGGCGTACTCGTGCGCCCGCTGCCACACGCCGGGCTGGAGCTACGGCGATCCCGGCACGGCCGGCTCGGGCCAGCTCGGGTGGAACCTGACCGGTGGCTCGACGGTCGAGCACTTCCCGAACAAGCAGGACATGATCGACTTCATCAAGAACGGCACCACCAACGGTGCGCGCTACGGCGTCCAAGGGCAGGGCTCGGGCAAGATGCCCGGCTTCGGTGCCCTCCTCACCGACGAGCAGATCACCGCCATCGTCGACTACGTGAGGACGCTGTGATGTCCTTGACCGCTGTTTCCACGCTCGCGATCTCGTGGATGCCCGAGATCCGCGGCATCCTCGTCGTGATCACCGCCGTGGTGGTCTTCTGCGGCAGCATCTACCTGCTCCTCGCCACCAACGTCGGCGCGCGCCTCGGCTTCCTGCTCGCCATCGCCGCCCTCGCCGCCTGGATGGCGTCGATGGGAGCGATCTGGTGGGTGTACGGCCTCGGCCTCAAGGGCCGCGATCCGACGTGGGCGGTCGCGGAGGGCGTCAACTTGATGCGCACGCCGAGCGATCTCGACCAGTCGCACATCATCAACGACACGGCCACGATCGACATCGACCAGTCCCTGCCGTTCCCCGAGCAAGCCGAGCAGGCGCGCGTCCAACTCGAAGCAGGAGGATGGCGGCTCCTCGAGGAGGACGACCCGCAGCGCGGCCAGGCGATCGCGTCAGCCGACGAGATCATCCAGAACGAGTTCGAGCTGTACGAGGCGGGCGAGTACGTCCCGATCGAGGTGTTCGACCGCGGCGGTGACCGCTTCCCCAAGTTCGGCGACGCGTTCGACTTCATCGCCCTGCGCCACTCGCCCCACTACGCGCTGGTCGAGATTGCACCCGTCGTGCCCCAGCGCGAAGAGCCCGGCCGCGCCCCGGCCACCCCGATCCCGGATTCGAACCAGCCACACGAGTACGTGCTGATGGTCCGCGACCTCGGCAGCAAGCGCCAGCCGGCGACGTTCCTGACCATCGGGGCCGGACTGATCTTCGGGGCCTCGTGCTGGTTGCTGCATCGCCGCGACAAGGTGGTCAGCTCGAACCTCGCCGAGGCGAAGGGATAGCTGCGTGGCGCAATACCTGCCGCTCATCGTCCTGTGCGTGTTGGCGATCGTGTTCGGCGCGGTCAGCGTGCTGATGTCGAGGATCCTCGCTCCTCGACGCCCGTCGGCGGCGAAGCAGGCGCCATACGAGTGCGGCATCGTGCCCAGCCGTGAGCCCCCGCAGCGGTTCCCGGTCAGCTTCTACGTCGTCGCGATGCTGTTCGTGATGTTCGACATCGAGATCATCTTCGTCTACCCCTACGCCGTCACCCGCGGCATCTTCGGCAGCGGCAACCTGTCCACGTTCGCGTTCTGGGAGATGGTCGCCTTCTCGGCGATCTTCTTCGTGGCGTTCGTGTACATGGTCGCCCGCGGCGCCCTCGACTGGGGCCCGCTGCAACTCGGTCGTCGCCTCACCGGCGACGACATGGTCACCCCTGAGCGCACCTCCACGACGACCATCCGCCGCGCGTCCAACGTGCGGCGTGTCGGACTCGACGGACGGGGCGACGAGCAGGCGGCGTAGCGCCCATGGGTCTCGTCAGGAACGTCCAGGAGCAAGGCCTCGAAGGGCTCGAGTTCAACTTCATCACGGCCAAGGTCGAAGAGCTCGTCAACTGGTCGCGCAGCCGCAGCAGCTGGGGCGCGACGTTTGGTCTCGCCTGCTGCGCGATCGAGATGATGGCGGCCGGCGGCGCCCACTACGACCTCTCCCGGTTCGGCATGGAGGTGTTCCGCGCCTCGCCGCGCCAGGCCGACATCATGATCGTCGCCGGACGGGTCAGCCAGAAGATGGCGCCCGTACTCCGTCAGGTCTACGACCAGATGATGGAGCCCAAGTGGGTGATCTCGATGGGCGTCTGCGCCAGCACCGGCGGCATGTTCAACAACTACGCGATCGTGCAGGGCGTCGACCAGGTCGTGCCCGTGGACGTGTATGCGCCCGGCTGCCCGCCGACGCCCGAGACGCTCATCCACGCGATCGAGACGCTGCACCAGAAGATCGAGGACGGCGAGCTGATGCGCCGCCGGCAGGCCACCGGCGCCGGTGCGGACCTGCGGATCACGGAGATCCCGGCCAGTGGCTGACGCCCCAGCCCCCGAGTTGCAGGAGGCGGAGGGTGCCCCACCGCCGCCCGAGCTGTTCGGCTGCCCGTTCGACGACACGAGCGGGCAGGCCGTCGTGTTCGTACCCGTCGCCGACTACACCACATTCGCCAAGCGACTGGTCGATGAGTCGTTCACGATGTGCAGCGACCTCACGGCCGTCGACTACCTCAACCTCCCTGACCGGAAGCTGCCAGCGCACGTGCTCGCCGCGGGCATCGAGCCCGAACGGTTCGAGCTCGTGCTCAACGTGCTGTCGATGACGCGCCACGAACGGTTGCGGGTACGGGTCCAAGTCGCTGCAGATGCAACGACCGTACCGAGCGTGTTCGATCAGTGGCCCGGCACAGAGGCGATGGAGCGCGAGGTGTTCGACATGTTCGGCATCACGTTCGACGGCCATCCCGACCTGAGCCGGATCCTCATGCCGGAGGACTGGGACGGCTACCCATTGCGCAAGGACTACGAGGTCGGCTGCATCCCGGTCCAGTTCAGCCCCGACGTCCGCCCCATCCAGGTCCGCCTCGGGGGCAGCCGATGACGGACATGCAGGACATGATCGCCCAGACCGACGAGGGCACGCAGGAGATGCGGCCCCGCTCGGCGCTCACCGCCTCGGAGCTGCTGCGCGAGGTCGGCGCCGTGCTGCGGATGAGCGAGGCCGAGGCAGCAGCGCTCGGCGACGCCCAGGCCGACGTCTCCGACGACCAGACGATGATCATCAACATGGGCCCGCAGCACCCGAGCACGCACGGCGTGCTGCGCCTCATGCTCGAGCTGCAGGGCGAGACCGTGCTGCGCTGCAAGCCCGTGATCGGCTACCTGCACACCGGCATGGAGAAGACCGGCGAGGAGCTGACCTACATGCAGGGCGGCACCAACGTCACTCGCATGGACTACGCGAGCCCGCTCAACAACGAGCTCGTGTTCGCGCTCACCGTCGAGGAGCTGCTCGGCATCGGCGGCGACATCCCCGAGCGGGCGGTGTGGATCCGGATGCTGATGAGCGAGCTGAACCGGATCAGCAGCCACTTCCTGTTCCTCGCAACGAACGGCATGGATCTCGGCGCCGTGTCGATGATGATCTACGGGTTCCGCGAGCGGGAGGAGGTGCTGCGCTTCTTCCAGGCGGTCACCGGCCTGCGGATGAACCACAACTACATCCGCCCCGGGGGTGTCGCCGCCGATCTCCCGCCCGGCTGGCGCGACGAGGTGCTGCGGCTGCTCGACATCTTCCCCGAGCGGCTCGAGGAGTACGACACGCTGTTGACCGCCCAGCCGATCTGGCGCGAGCGCCTTCAGGGCGTCGGTGTGATCACCGCCGAGGAGGCCGTGGCGCTCAGCGCCACCGGCCCGACCGCTCGGGCGAGCGGCGTCGAGTGGGACCTGCGCCGGGACCTGCCGTACCTGCGATACGACGATGTCGACTTCGACGTGATCGTCGGGTCATATGGCGACGCGTTCGATCGTTACGCCGTGCGCCTCAACGAGATCCGCGAGTCGATGCGGATCGTGCACCAGATCCTCGACCGGATGCCCAAGGGCGACTACCGCATCCAGGACAAGAAGGTCACGCCACCGCCGCGCGCCCGCATCGACGAATCGATGGAGGCGCTGATCCACCACTTCAAGATCTTCACC
>CAZMGD010000144.1:6911-8259 GCA_964565705.1 uncultured Ilumatobacteraceae bacterium
GAGAGCCCCCGCGGTGAGATCGGCTGCTACATCGCGAGTGACGGCAGCGGGAAGCCGTACCGCATGCACATCAGGGCCCCGAGCTTCGTGAACATCCAGTGCCTGCCCCACATGATGCGCCACGGCCTCGTCGCCGACGCCGTCGCCATCATCTCCTCCGTCGATCCGGTGCTCGGGGAGGTCGATCGCTGATGGCTCGCCTCACCGAACAGAACGTGATCCTCGCCAAGGAGATCATCGGCCGCTACCCGAAGCCGCGCTCGGCCACCATCCCGTTGCTGCACCTCGCCCAGGAGCAGGACGGCCACGTCACCGACGACGCGATCCGCCACATCGCCGAGCTCGTCGGCGCGACGCCCGCCGAGGTGCTCGGCACCTGCACGTTCTACGAGATGTTCAAGCGCGAGCCGACCGGCAGATATCTGATCAACATCTGCCAGACGATGTCTTGTGCGCTGCTCGGCGCCGACGACCTCATGCACCACGCCGAGCAGAAGCTCGGCATCAAGGCCGGCAACACGACGCCCGACGGCATGTTCACGCTGCACCACGCCGAGTGCCAGGCGGCGTGCACGGAGGCGCCGACGCTGCAGGTCAACTACCGCTACCGCTTCCGGGTCACCAACGAGGTGTTCGACGAGCTGGTCGATGACCTCGCCGCGGGCCGGCTCGAGGGTGAGATCCCGCCGCACGGCATCGTCGCCCGAGTGCGCCAGCACATCCCCGCCGAACGCGGCGTCGGAGCCGTGCCACCGGAGTCCGTGACGGGCCCTCCGGCGTGGGTCACGAGCGCTGAGGGGACCCCATGACGACTGGCACGACCTATCCCCACGCCCCCGGCTTCATCGCCGGCGACCGGCCGCGTATCGTCACCTCGCGGTTCGAGTTCGGCGACTCCTACACGCTCGAGCGCTATCTCGCGACCGACGGTTACGAGGGGCTGAGGGCCGTCCTCGCCAAGCCGCCTGCCGAGGTGCACGACGAGGTCAAGAATGCGACCGTGCTCGGCCGCGGCGGCGCCGGTTTCCCCGCCGGCGTCAAGTGGGGCCTC
This sequence comes from uncultured Ilumatobacteraceae bacterium, assembly GCA_964565705.1. Taxonomy (GTDB): domain Bacteria; phylum Actinomycetota; class Acidimicrobiia; order Acidimicrobiales; family Ilumatobacteraceae; genus CAZMGD01. Next base: position 7,963 of record CAZMGD010000144.1, read on the forward strand.
ACCCCGCAGGGCAAGTTCCCGCGCTACCTCGTCGTCAACGGCGACGAGAGCGAGCCCGGCACCTACAAGGATCGCCTGCTCATGGAGCGCGATCCGCACCAGTTGATCGAGGGCTGCCTGATCGCCTGCTACGCCGCCGGGCTGTCGCAGTGCTTCTTGTACATCCGCGGTGAGATGGCCGTGGCGCAGGAACGCGTCGCCGCCGCGCTGAACGACGCGTACGCCGCCGGCTACATCGGCAGGAACATCCTCGGCACCGACTTCTCCGTCGACATCGTGCTGCACTGGGGTGCGGGC
>CAZMGD010000145.1:0-8252 GCA_964565705.1 uncultured Ilumatobacteraceae bacterium
TCGGCCACGACATCGTGGTGAACTACCGGGAGAGCTACGACCTGCACGCCTGCTCGGGGATCTTGTTCAACCACGAGGGCCCGCGGCGGGGGTTGGAGTTCGTGACCCGCAAGATCACCAACGCGGTGGCGCGGATCAAGCTGGGGTTGCAGCAGGAGCTGGTGTTGGGGAACATCGACTCCAAGCGCGACTGGGGCTACGCGGGGGACTACGTGCGGGCGATGTGGTTGATGCTGCAGCAGGACGAGCCCGACGACTACGTGGTCGCGACGGGTGAGACGCATTCGGTGGAGGAGTTCCTGGAGCGGGCCTTCGCCGAGGTCGGCATCGACGACTGGCGGCCGTACGTGCGTCAGGACGAGCGGTTCCTGCGCCCGGCAGAGGTCGATCTGCTGATCGGCGACCCGACCAAGGCCCGTGACAAGCTCGGCTGGAAGCCCGAGGTCGCGTTCGCCGAGCTGGTCCGGATGATGGTCGCCCACGACCTCGACATCGAAGCCAAGCGCGCCGGCATCTGACGCCCGCCCGCCCGACCCCGGCGAACCTGCGGTCGAACCCCAGCGAACCTGCGGTCGAACCCCAGCGAACCTGCGGTCGAACCCCAGCGAACCTGCGGTCGAAGTGCGCCCGGTTCGGGCGCGTTGCGACCGCAGGTTCGCTGTCTCGGGTGGGTCAGGGTTCGATCGGGAAGTCGATGATCGCCTGGATCAGCGATTCCTCGTCCGCCGGCACGCCGGCGCGCAGCCGGACGCGGAGCGCGAGCAGGAAGAACGTCATCGCCGCTGCCGATCCGGCGAGCAGGCCGAGCTCGACCCGCAGGAACAGGTCGTCGCCCGAGATCGCCGTCACGACCACGAACGTCACCACGCCGACGACCCAGCCGTAGGCGACCAGCGAGTGGCCGTGGAGCGCGATGACCGCCTGGGCGGTGCCCATCGCCACCATGTAGCAGGCGCTGCCGAGTGCGAGCAGCGTCAACGTGCGCCGCATGTCGAGCGTTCCGGTGTCCTCGAACAACCGGGTGAACACGGTCGGGCCGAGCACGAACGCGCCGACGGTGCCGGCCACGCCGACGCCGCACACGACCAGCAGCAACCGCTTGAAGCCCAACCGGAACTCCGTGAGGTCGCCGCCTGCGGCGAGCCGCGCCAGGCGGGGCAGCAGCGCAGCCTGGACGGCCTGGAACAGGAACAGCGGCACCCGGGCGATCAACACCGCCTGGGCGAACGACGTCACCTCGGCGTCCTGCCCGCTGTCGGCCAGCAGGCCGGTCGCCAGCGGGCCGGCGTTCACCAGCGCGGCCGAGAGGATCGAGCCGAGTAGCAGCCACCCGAGGTTCGGCGTGACCTCCTGCCAGTCGGCGATCGGGCCCGGCTCGGTGCGCAGCGCGCCGCGGGATGCGATCACCACCACACCGATGATCGGGGCGAGGGCGACGATCATCGCGTAGGCACCAACGGTCGTGACGCCCAGCACGGCGAGCACGCAGCACGCGGTGATCCGCACCACACCGTCGGATCCCATCACGATCGCGTACGGCCGGAACCGCCCGGACCCCGAGCACACGCCGCGGGCGAGGTGGGCTGGTGCGTAGGCGAGGAACCCGATGATCAGTGCCGCCATCACGACCCAGTCGCCCTCGAACAGTGCCGATGTCAGCACGGGGCTGAGCGCGAGCAGGCCCACCGTCACGATCGTGGCGAGGATCGCGCCGAGCACGAACACCCGCTGCACCACCGGGCGTCCACCCTGGCGCAGGGCGCGGCGGTGGGCGAGCGCGCGGCCGACCTCCTGCTCGAGCGGCAAGAAGATGCCTGGGGCGATGACGAAGGTCGCGAACCACAGCGACGAGATCGGCTTGAAGGCCTCCTTGCCGAGCGCAGCCTCGCCGACGATGAAGAAGGCGTAGCTGGCGACGCCGGCGATCAGGAGTCCGAGTCCGACCGGGAGGGTGCCCTCTGGGAGCGGCAACCGCTGGGTGACGGAGGGGTTGTCGGCGCGGGGGGATTCGCTACGTGACAAGGTCAGCGAGCGTAACCGGACGATCCGGCAGATGACGGAACGTCGCGAAGGACCTTCGATAGCCTCGACGCCTCATGGATGCCGAGACCCAGCAGCTGCCGCCGGTGGTGGCGGCGATGGTGGTGCACGAACCGGGTCCATGGTTCGACGACGTCCTGACCGCGCTGCAGAGCCAGGACTACCGCAACCTGCGGCGTCTCTTCCTCCTCGTCGACGGCGCGCATGTGGCCGAGACGACCGCACGCATCCGGCGGGTCTCGCCCGACGCGGTCTTGCGGACGATCCCCGGCAACCCAGGGTTCGGTCCGGCAGCGAACGAGGTGCTGCGCCTCGTGGAGGGCGACAACGGCTTCTTCCTCCTCCTCCACGACGACGTCGCGCTCGATCCGAATGCAGTGCGCCTCCTGGTCGAGGAGCTGTACCGATCGAACGCCGGCGTCGTCGGTCCCAAGCTGGTCACGTGGGCCGACCCGACGGTGCTGCAGCACGTCGGCATGGCCGTCGACCACGTCGCTGCGGTCGACCCGCTGGTCGAGCCCGGCGAGCGCGACCAGGAGCAACACGACGCGGTCACCGACGTGTTCGCGCTCCCGTCGGCGTGCCTCCTCGTGCGAGCGGACCTCTTCCGCGCTCTCGGCGGCTTCGATCCGACGATCGATTACCACGGCGAGGACCTCGACCTCTGCTGGCGCGCGCACCTGTCCGGCGCCCGGGTGGTCGTGGTCCCCGCGTCCCGAGCGCGACACCGCGAGCGGTTGGCGGATCGTCGCCCCGACCTGCCGCACGACGCCCTGAAGGCCCGTCACCGCATGCGCGCCTACGCCACGCTGACGGGCCTCAGCCGAGCGATCATGTGGGCACCGCTGCTCGTCGCGACGACGCTGGCAGAGCTCGTCGCCGGGCTGTTCCGGGGTCGCCCCACCGAGGGGTGGGCCGCGACGCGAGCGATGGTCGGGTTGATCCCGCGGATCGGGTCGATCGCCGTGCGGCGGCGGCAGATCCGACCGACGCGCGAGGTGCCCGACCGCGAGGTCGCCGATCTCCAGATGCGCGGCAGCGCCCGCCGCGCGGCGTACAAGCGTCATCGCGACGCGGCGGCTCAGCTGGCCGACGAGGGAGATGCGATCCCGCGGTCGCGGGCCTCGATCGGTACGACCGTCACCTGGGTGGTCGTGCTCGTGCTCGCGTTGATCGGCAGTCGCGAGCTGATCACCGACGGCGTCAACCCCGTCGGCCAGATGCTCGCCTTCCCGGCCGGCGCCGGCGACCTGTGGCGAAGCTTCCGGTCCGGATGGTGGACGACCGGTCTCGGCCAACCGTCTGCGCATCCGACGGCCTACGCCCTGGCGAGCGTCGGGAACCTCGTCACGCTCGGACATCCCGGCCTGGCCCACACCCTGGGCGTGGTGGCGCTGCTGCCAGCTGGCTACCTGGGCTTCTGGCGGCTGAGCGCGGCGATGCCGAACCCGCGCTCGCGCTGGGTCGGGCTCGCCGTGTACGCGGCGGTGCCCTTGCCCTACGCGTCGATCGCCGCCGGTCGCTGGTCGGCGCTGGCGTGCTACGCGGCGGTGCCCTGGATCCTGTACCTCTCGCTTGCGGTCACCGGGCTGCGCTCCAGGTACATCGTCGGCTACCCGGGCAGCGGCCTCCAGACGATCGACGTCGAGGACGTGGTCGGTGTCACGATGCGTCGACGGCTGCGCTTCCTCGGCGCACTCGCGCTCCTGCTCGCCGCCACCGCAGCGTTCGAGCCCTCGGTCGTGATCGTCGCCGTGCTCGCCGCGGCGATGTTCGCGTTGGCGGATGTCGCGGTCGGCAGCCATCCGACCGCCGCGCTCCTCGGCGTGGCCGCGACGGTGCTCGCCGCGCTGGTGGCGCTCGTCACGAACATGCCGTGGGCCCTGCGCTACTTCGACCGTGGCGGATGGGACGCCATCGTCGGGCCCGATCTGGCCTCGCCTCGCGACCTGGGCGTGCTGCGCCTGGCGAGGTTCGGGGTCGGACCGTCGGTGGTCGGCGTGCTCGCCGTCGCCCTGTATCTCCCGGTCGTCATCACGCCGCTGGTGGCCAAGGGCTGGCGCCTCCCCTGGGCAGCACGAGCGCTGTTCTTGGTCGTGCCGTTCGGCGCGCTCGCCGTGCTCGACGATCGAGGGGCGTTCAGCTTCCGCCTGCCCGAACCGGCGGTCCTGCTGGTGCCGGTCGCGGTGGGCGTGGCGCTCGCTGCCGGCGTCATGGTCGCCGTGTTCGCCTCCGACGTCCAGGCTGCGGGGTTCGGATGGCGTCAGCCGGCGGGCCTGCTCGGCGTGGTCGCCATCGCGGTGGGGGTCGTGCCGGGTGTCGCGGCGTCGTTCGACGGCCGCTTCACGCAGCCGTCGGCCACGATCGCCGAGACGCTCGAGAACCGGTTGCCGTCCCATCCGGCCGAGGGTGACTACCGCGTGCTGTACCTCGGCAACCCGCTGGTGATGCCCGTCGCGTCGTGGTCGTTCCGCGATGGCGTCGCCTACGCCCTGGTGGACGGCGGCGCGCTCGACGTCACCGCCGACTGGGCCGGGCCGCCGGTGCTGGAAGACGAGGTGTTGCGTCCGGCGATCGACGCCGCCGCGACCGAGACGACGGCGCGGGTCGGCCGCCTGCTCGCGCCGCTCGGCATCCGCTACATCGTCGTACCGCTGATCGACCGCGTGAACTCGACGACGTCGAACCCGCTCCCGCCCCCGAGCGGCCTGATGGATGCGCTCGGCGACCAACTCGACCTCGCCCGGCTCCCCTCGCCTGCGGAGGTCGTGGTCTACGAGAACACGGCGTGGCTGCCGACGTTCAGCATGCTCACGGGCGACGCTGCACTCGCCAGCGGCGAGGCCGGCGCTGATGCGATCGTCCGCTACGACGTCAGTGGGCAGCAGCCCGTCTTCGTCGGCGCCGACCTCGCGTCCACGGTCACCGGCCCGGTACCAGCCGGGCTGCTGAACTCCTCGATGCGGCGCGATCCGCGCTGGACGATGTCTGTCGATGGCGCGTCGATCGTCCCGCGGCCGACGTTCGGCTTCTCCCAGGCCTACGAGGTGCCGGCGGCGGGGACGGCGACGTTCCGGTACCACACGCCGGCGACGCGAACCCTGTGGATCGTGCTCCAGATGCTGCTCTGGCTCGTGCTCGTCGCGCTCGCGGTCGACGTGCTGCCGCGCCGGCTCGGTCGGCGATCGCCGTCGCGGCTACCGAGCGCCGGTGTCGGCGAGGAACGGGAGCTGGCGCTGACCGACGACTGGATGGCACCCGGCGGCGAGCCGCTGTTCGCCGACGATCCCGACGCCACCAAACCGTTGCGCCGCGCGCCGGACACGGAGATCGGGAGGGACGGCTCGTGAAGCGCGTCGCCCTGATCGTCGTCGTGCTGCTCGGCGTGCTCGGCGTGTTCGGCGCGTCCCGTTCACGCCCCGCCTCCGTCAGACCGTTCTTCACCCAGCTCGCGCCCCCGGGCGCCCCGTTCGTGCCCACGGGACAGTTCGTGACCTCCACGTGGTACTGCGCGGGCACGCCGGCCCTCGGCAGCGACGGCACCTCGCGCCTCGGTGGGGAGGTCATCGTCGCCAACCCGACCGACGTCCAGGTCACCGGCCGGCTCCAGCTCCTCTCGGGCGACCAGCCGCCGGTGCTGCAGACCGTCGCCGTCGCGCCGCACGACCGCCAGACGTTCGTCGTCGACGATCTGGTCACGTCGAAGTACGCGTCGGCGGTCGTCGAGCTCGACGGCGGTCGAGGCATCGTCGAGCAGAAGGCGATCCACCAGGGCTCAGCGGCCGTGTCGTCGTGCTCCAACGCGACGTCGTCCAACTGGTACTTCGCCGACGGGTTCACGGTCGACGGCTCGACGGACGTGCTCATCCTCACCAACCCGTTCCCGCAGGACGCGATCGTCGACGTCGCGTTCGGACTCGACGGCGGTCGGCGCGAGCCGTCGGCGCTCCAAGGTCTCGTCGTCCGCCCGCACTCCGTGGTGTCGGTGGATCTCGGCGCCCAGGGCGCCTTGCAGGAGGCCGAGCTCGCGGTGCACGTCCACGCCACGACCGGACGGGTGATCGCGGCGAAGGAGCAACGGCTCGTCGGCGGCGGTCGCCTCGGGTACGTGCTCGCGCTCGGCGCACCGTCCGCGGATTCGCAGTGGTGGTTCGCCGACGGCGAGCGCGGCGCGAACATCACCGAGCAGTACGCGATCTACAACCCCAGCGACCGGACGATCTCCGCCGACCTCGTGCTGCTCGGCATCGAGCAATCGCTGATCACCGACAACTCCGTGTTGACCCAATCGATCAGGGTGCCCGCCCAGGGCGTGTCCGTGTTCGCGGTGAGCGACCTGGCCGGCGTGCCCGACGGTCGCCACGCGGTGGTCGTGTCGTCCTCGGCGAACGACCCGATCGTGGTCGAGCGGATCCTCACCCGGCCGATCCCCGACTCCAACCTCGTGACCACGACCGTCGTGATGGGCTCGCCGTCCTCGTACGTGGCGCGGACGTGGCACGTCCCGATCGGCGTGTCGTTCGGGGTGGACCAGGCGCTGGTCGTCTACAACACGTCCTTCAGCGAGGCCACCGTCACCGTGTCCCAGCTCGGTCCGGGCGGTGCAAAGGGCGTACCAGGCCTCGAGGCCCTGACCGTCGCCGCCAACGGCGTGCTGGCCATCGACCTGACCGACCCAGCGGCGGTCGGCACACAGCTCGTCGTCACGTCGACGGGCAACGTGATCGTCGAGCGCCGGCTGCCACGCGGCGACGAGACCGTGCGCGGGCGCACCGGGTCGTTCGCCATCCCCGAGTTCTGATGGCCCAGGTCCTGATCGCGCTGGCCGTCGTCGCGGTCGCCGCCGGCGTCGCGCTCGAGGCCCGCCGGCGGATGCACGCCGAGCCACCGACGCAGCCGACGTTCGACGTGCCCCGGCAGCTCGACCGTGCGGACTTCGAGCGGCCGGACGCGCCGTGGTTGGTCGTGGTGTTCACGTCGGCGACCTGCGACGCCTGCGAGCTGGTCGCGGCGAAGGCCGACGCCCTCGCCAGCCGCGAGGTCGCGGTGCAGCAGGTGCCGTACCAGACCGGCCGTGCCCTCCACGATCGCTACCGCATCGACGCCGTGCCGGCGCTCGTGCTCGCCGATCGCGATGGCGTCGTGCGCTACAGCGTGCTCGGCCCGGTGACCGCGACCGACCTGTGGGCCGAGGTCGCCAAGGCCCGCGACACCTCCCACTGATCGCGATCCAGCGTTCTCGGTCGGCTTTTGGTCGCTCTGGGTGCCAGAACCGGACCGAGAACCGAAGGGTTCAGAGGGTGCGGGCGCCCGGAGCGCTGTCGAGCGCCTGCTGCACGAGCGCCGCAACCTCGGCGCCGTCGATCGTCTCCCGCTCGAGCAACGCTTCGGCGACGAGGTCGAGGCCCTTGCGGTGCTGGCTCAGGAGCGCGATCGCCCGCGACTCCTGCTCGACGAGGATGCGGTTGATCTCCTCGTCCATCATCCGCGCCGTGTCGTCGCTGTACTCGCGACCACCGGTCATCAGGTCCTCGCCGAGGAACACCTGCTGGTTGTTGTGCCAGGCCATCGGACCGACCTTGTCGCTCATGCCCCACTCGCGGACCATGCGCCGGGCCAACCCGGTGATCACCTCGAGGTCGTTGGACGCGCCGGTGGTCTGCTGCTCGAACACCAGCTGCTCGGCGACGCGACCGCCGAGGGCCATGCAGATCCGATCCTCGATGTACTCCTTGGAGTAGCTGTGACGCTCTTCGGGCAGGGTCTGGGTGACGCCGAGCGCCATGCCCCGGGGCAGGATCGTGACCTTGTGCAGCGGGTCGCCGTTGGGAAGGATCGCGCCGAGTACGGCGTGGCCACCCTCGTGGTAGGCGGTCGTGCGCTTCTCCTCGGCCGACAGCACCATCGAGTCGCGGCGGGCCCCCATCATGATCCGGTCGCGGGCGGACTCGAAGTCGATCCGCTCGATCTCCTTGGCACCGCGGCGGACCGCGAACAGGGCCGCCTCGTTGACGAGGTTGGCGAGATCCGCGCCGCTCATGCCCGGCGTGCCCTTGGCCATGGTCTCGAGGTCGGCGTTGGGGTTCATCCGCTTGTCGCGGCTGTGCACCTTGAGGATCGCCAGGCGCTCCTCGAACTCGGGGAGCGGCACGACGATCTGGCGGTCGAAGCGGCCCGGGCGCAGCAGCGCCGGGTCGAGGATGTCGGGGCGG
>CAZMGD010000146.1:0-8160 GCA_964565705.1 uncultured Ilumatobacteraceae bacterium
CGCCACCGCGAGAACCTGCACCTCGGCATGACGGTGGAGGAGTCCGCGGGGCGGGTGACGATGAACAGCGCGTAGTCGATGCCGACCCCGAGGCCGATCATCGCCGCCAGCACCGGGGATACCGAGTTGATGTCGGTGAACGCCGAGAGCAAGGTGATCAGCCCGAGGCTGGTGGCGAGTCCGAGCAGCGCGGTGCCGATCGGGAGGCCCATCGCGATCACCGACCCGAACGCGAGCAACAGCACGATCACGGCGGCAACGAGGCCGAAGATCTCCTGTCCACCCGGCTCCTCGTTGGCCGCCTCGGATGGCAACTCGCCGCCGAGCTCGACGTGCACGCCGTCGACGGCCGCGGCGTCCGCGGTCGCCTCCAGGCGGGCGAACGCCTCGTCGCGGATCTCACCGGCGGGCCGGGTGTACTGCACGTCGGCGTAGGCGATGCGGTCGTCGGGGCTGCGCTGCAGCTCGCCGACACCGGATACGTCGGGCTGAGTGGCGATGTCGGCGAGCGCGGCGTCGATCGTCGCTGCCGGCGCGGCGTCGGACAGGGTGCCCGAGTCGACGGCGAACACGACCTGTGCCGACGTGCCGGACACCGCGGGGAACCGCTCTTCGAGCACGTCGACGGCTCGCTGGGCATCGACGCCGGGGATCACGAGCCCGTTCGAGGTCGTGCCACCGGCGGCGGAGCCGATGGCGATGATCCCGACGGCAGCGAGGATCCATCCGAGGAGCACGAGCCGCCGGTGGTGGACGCTCGAGCGTCCGAGCCGGTAGAGCAACAAGGTCATGCCGTCCATTTCATGGCAGTGACTGCCAATTGTCAACCAATGTCACATGTGTCACAGCCGCTGAGCTGCCGGCGGCGCGAGCCGTAAGGTTCGAGGCGTGACCCAGGGTCTGCGCGCTCGGAAGAAGGAGCAGACGCGCACCGCGATCACCGACGCCGCCCTCGACCTGTTCGAGGCCAAGGGCTACGACGCGACGACGGTGGAGGACATCGCCGAGGCGTCCAACGTCTCGCCGCGAACGTTCTTCCGTTACTTCGACTCCAAGCTCGACGTCGTCTTCCCCGGCAAGGACGACGACGAGCGACCCCTCGCCGATTGCCTCGACGACCGGCCGGCACGCGAGGGTCCGATCGAAGCCGCGCACAACGTGATCCGCGAGAAGCTCGCCGAGTTCGTGGACGGGGGCGGCGACGCGGCGACGATGATGCGCCAACTGCGCGTCGTGATGGCCAACCCGGCGCTGCGGGCGATCGCCGTGGAGCACGGCCGCTACCACCGCAGCGAGATGGTGACCGCGTTCGCCAAGCGCATGAACGCCTCGCCCGACGACCTCAGCCCGCGGGTGTTGGCGGCGGCCGTCGCCGAGGCGATCTGGGTGATCGTCGAGCAGTGGGTGGCCGAGGGCGCCGAACCTCGAGCACTCGGCAGGATGGTCGACGAGACCTTCACGCTCCTGCGCGACGGCTTCGGTTGAGCGCGCTGGGCCACCGGCGCCGCCATCGTCGCGCCCGACGGTGGGACGGGTCAGGCGCGGGCGTCGGCGAGCCAGTGCAGCACGTCGGCGAGCGCTGCGGTGTCGGGCACGCAGTAGCGCGCCGCCGTCGGACCCGACCCGACCTTGATGCCGACGTCGCGCCCGCCGAGCAGTGCGAACACGGTCTCGTCGGTCACGTCGTCGCCGGCGAAGAAGACCGCGTCCGCACCGACGGATCCACGCAGGCGCGCCAGCGCCGCGCCCTTGGAGGAGTGCACGACGGTCGCTTCCAGCACCTGCTTGCCGGGCAGCAGGGCAACACCGGAGACCTGGCCGAGCGCCGCGCGGACCCGGTCCAGCACCATGGGCGCCAGCGAGCGATCCGGCATCGCCCGCACGTGCACGGCGAAGCCGGCAGGCTTGGTCTCCAACACCGCTCCCGGGGCATCGGCCAGCAGCGGCCCGACGATCGACCGGGCCGCGGCGAGCGTGGACTCCTGATCCGCCGTCAACGGTGACATCGCGCCGTCGCTCCACTCGGCACCGTGCGATCCGATCACCGAAGCCTTCGCAGGGACGGGGCACAGCTCGAGCAGGGCGGCGAGCGAACGACCGGTGACGACGGCGACGAACGTGGCCGGCGCATCGGCGAGGCGGGCCAGCGACTCCATCGTCGACGGCGGCGCCGCGGCCTCCCAAGCGTTGGTGACGATCGGCGCCAGCGTGCCGTCGAAGTCCGACGCGACGAGCAACTTCGGCACCGCGGCGAGCGCCGCGAGCGCGATCTCCAGGTCGCCGTCCAACCCGCCCATGCTGCGCCCGTCAGCCGTGCCTGAGGCGGGACAGGAACGAGTCCGTCCAGCGGTGCACGTCGTTGTCCGTCACGACCTGCTGCAGCAGGCGCATCCGCTGCTCCTGTTCGCGTGATGGCATGCGCAACGCGGACGCGATCGCGCCCTTGACCTGGGTGATGTCGTACGGGTTGACGAGCAGGGCGCCCCCTCCCAGCTCACGCGCCGCGCCAGCGAACTCGCTGAGCACGAGCACGCCTCGATGGTGCACCCGCGCGGCGACGAACTCCTTGGCAACGAGGTTCATCCCGTCGCGCAGCGGCGTCACGACCATCACGTCGGCGGCTCGGTACAGTGCGAGCAGTTCGTCGAAGGGCACGCTGCGCTGGACGTAGTGCACGGCGGGGCGGCCGATGTCGGCGAACTTGCCGTTGATCTCGGTGACCAGTTGGCCGATGCTGCGCCGCTCCTGCGCGTAGCCGCGCGCCCGCTCCCGGCTGGGCACCGCCACCTGGACGAACACGGCCGACGGCGGACCCTCGACCACGCCCTCCTCGAGCAGTTCGCGGAACGCTCGGAGGCGGACCGTGATCCCCTTCGTGTAGTCCAACCGGTCGACGCCGAGGATGATGCGGTCCGGCGAGCCGAGATCGGCGCGCACCTGCTCGAAGCGGGCGGTCGTCGCCGGGTCCGCTGCTGCCTGCTGGATCTTCGGCGTGTCGACCGAGATCGGGAACGCGCCCAGGCCGACGTGGCGTCCGGCGTCGTCGAGGCCGTTGCGGACCGGGCGACTGCCGGCCAGCATCTGCGCGACCCGGGAGAAGTTGTCCATGTCGCTCTCGGTCTGGAAACCGAGCAGGTCGGCGCCGAGCACACCGTGGGCGAGCGCGGCCCGCCAGGGCAACTGGGCGAACAGCTCGGGCGACGGGAACGGGATGTGCAGGAAGAACCCGATGCGCAGATCGGGGCGGCGTTCGCGCAGCAGGCGAGGCACGAGCATCAGCTGGTAGTCGTGGATCCACACGGTCGCCCCGGGAGCGGACGCAGCGTCAGCGGCGGCGGCGAAGCGGAGGTTCACCTCGCGGTAACGCTCCCACCATTCGCGGTGGTACTGCGGCATGGTCGCCAGGTCGTGGAACAGCGGCCACAGCGTCGAGTTCGAGAACCCCTCGTAGTAGCCAGCCAGCTCGGACGGCGAGATCGGCACCGGGACGAGCTGGTTGCCGCGCAGCTCGAACGGCTCGAGGCGGGCGCTTCGCTCACCCGGCCATCCGACCCAGGCCACGGCCCGGCTGGCGAGCACCGACGACATCGCGGTCACCAGGCCGCCAGGGCTGACCTCCCACGTCGACTTCGACGTCAGATGGATCGGCAGCCGGTTGGCGACGAGCACGAACTCGCGGGGTACGAGTCGGGTGGTCCTGCGGCGAGCGGGGCGTGTGGTCTGGTCGGTGTCAGGGATGTCACCGGTGCCCGCTCCCGCTTGCGGCGTGAGCTCCACGGGGTCAGTCTGGCATCACGTCCTGCGACACCCGCAAAGCGCCAGGTCACGGTCGCTCAGGACGCCGGCTCGAGCCCGATGGCGGTGAGGATCGCGTCGGTGGTCACCAGCAAGGAGCGGCTGAGCGCCAGGGGCCAGGCGGGGCTCTCGGTGAGGCCCTGGTCGAGACACCGGTGCACCTCCTCCACCTGGTGGTGCAGCCCGTTGCCCACGCGCGGCGCGGCCACGGTCGTCGCGATCCCCCCGCTGCGCACCGTGAACCCGTCGGGGCAGTGCATGAACGCGGGGATCTCGATCGCGGCGGAGGCGCCGGAGATGCGCGCCGTGCAGGACAGCGCCGTGTCGATCGCGGCCGCGACCTGGCTGAGCCCTCCGCCGGCGTGCGTCGACACAGCGGCCATCGCCACGTCGACACCGGTCGGCCCGATGCGACCCGATGCGACGACGGCGGTCGGTGGGCCCAGCACCATCTGCGCGAGATGGATCGGGTACACGCCGATGTCGAGCGTCGCGCCACCGCCGAGCGACGGCGCGAACAGCCGGTGGTTCGGATCGACCGGGCGATGGAAGCCGAAGTTGCCCTCGACGAACCGAGGCTCGCCGATCGAGCCGTCGTCGAGCCGGCGGATGATCTCGGCGTACGCGGGGAGGAACCTCGACCACATCGCCTCCATCAGGAACCGTCCGCTGCGGCGGGCCGCCTCGACCAGCACGTCGGCCTGCGCCGCGGAGAGCACCAGCGGCTTCTCACAGAGCACGTGCTTGCCCGCTTCGAGGCACAGCAGGGCGTCGTCGAGATGTCGGGAGTGCGGCGTCGCGATGTAGACGATGTCGACCTCCGGGTCGGCGGCGAGAGACTCGTAGCTGCCGTGGCACCGCGCGGCGCCGACCGACCTACCGAACTCCTCGGCCCGAGCCGCGCTGCGGGATGCCACCGCGGTCACGTGTGCGCCGGGGACGAACGACAAGTCGGCGACGAAGTCGGTCGCGATCCGTCCCGTGCCCGCGACCCCCCAACGCCACGTCCCCATCTGCTGCACAGTACGCGAGCGCGGCCGACCAACTCGCGAGCGTGGCGACGAACCGGCGCCCCCGGGCTCACACGAACGTGCGCGACCGGCGGCGCTCGCCACCAGTACCGTCGCCGGCATGGAGCACGACCCGCGGCGCCGCGCGCTGGTGCGGATGAAGGTCGTCGCGACCGGTCTCTTGGTGTTCGCCGCCGTCGTGTTCCTGGTCGCCCGCACGTTCCACGGCGAGCCCGCCGTGTGGGGGTACGTGGAGGCGGGCGCCGAGGCCGCGATGGTCGGCGCTCTCGCCGACTGGTTCGCCGTGACCGCCCTGTTCCGGCGCCCGCTCGGGCTGCCGATCCCACACACCGCGATCATCCCCAACCGCAAGGACGAGATCGGCAGGTCGCTCGGCCAGTTCGTCGAGGGCAACTTCATGTCGCGCGAGGTCATCGGCGAGCGCCTGCGCGGCGCCGGCATCTCCCGCCGCTTCGGGGAGTGGCTGAGCCTGGAGGAGAACGCCGACCGGGCGGCAGACGCGCTCGCCGACGTGCTGACCAACACGATCAAGGTGCTCGACGACGACGAGGTCTCGGCCGCGCTCGAGCACGTGGTGGAGCAACGGATCCGGGCCACCGACGTGTCCCCGCTGGTCGGCCGGGCGATCGATCTGGCCGTCGAGGGCAACCACCACGAGCGGCTGTTCGACGCGGTCCTGACAGGCGCCGGCAACTTCATGGAGGACAACCGCGACACGTTCCGGGCCCGGCTGTCGGAGGAATCGCCGTGGTGGGTTCCCGAGCCGATCGACGACCGCGTGTTCGCCAAGGCCTACAGCGGCGCGCGTCGGTTCATCGATGACATCGCCGCCGATCCGAACCATCCGATCCGCAAGACGGTGGAGCAGCGGATGCTGGACTTCGCCGAACGGCTGAAGACCGACCCGCAGCTGGTGTCCAAGGGCACCGAGCTGAAGGAAGAGCTGCTGGCCCACCCCGACTTCCGGGGATGGACCGCGAGCCTCTGGCGCGACGCGAAGCGAGGCTTGCTGGAGGCCACCTCGACACCTGGCAGCGAACTACGTCAGCGCATGTCGTTCACCTTGCAACGACTCGGGGTTCGGCTCGTGACCGAGCCCGAGCTACAGGATCGGGTCGACGAGTCGATCCAGCGCGGCGTGTACTACGTCGTCGACAACTACCGCAGCGAGGTCAGCGCGCTGATCGAGTCGACGATCGCCAAGTGGGACGGACCGTCGACGGCGCGGCTGATGGAGCTCCAGGTCGGGCGCGACCTGCAGTTCATCCGCATCAACGGCACGGTGGTGGGCTGCATCGTGGGCGTGCTCATCCACGCGTTCACGCAGGTGCTGTAGCCGGAAGGGGCACGGCCACCGTCGCGACGAGCGCCCGATGATCGGTGTCACGGATCGTCCTGCTCCCGATCGCCGCGACGAGCGGCCCTCCCCGCGTGAGCACGTGGTCGATCGCGAGGAGCGGCGGGTACCACTCGTCCGACGGGTAGGTCGCGAGGTAGCCCGCCCCGACCTGGCCGCCACCATCGACGTAGCCGATGTCGGCGAAGTGGCGCATCTGCGCGTGGTCGTCGCTCGCGTTGAAGTCGCCGGCCATCACCACCGGGCCCTGCAGCCCGTCCGCCCACGCGGCCAGCCGTTCCAACTCGTCTGACCAGGTGCCACTCGCGCCCGGCCAGGGCGACTTCGGGTGCACGGAGGCGACGGTGATCGCGGGCGCGGCTCCGCCCACCTGCAGGGTCGCGACCGCGACGACGTTGCTGAACCCGTCCGGTGCGTCGATCGCGGTGAGCGGACGTCTGCTGTAGATCCCGGAGCCGGTCGCCCGCGGCCCGGGCCGCAACACCTGGTAGGGCAGCAGCTCGCCCATGCCCGCCGATGCCAACCGTGTGACAGCGTGCGCGGTGAGCTCTTGGAGGAAGAGCACGTCCACGTCGCCGTCGCGGACCAGTTCGACGAGCGAGGCCGGATCGGCGTGCCCGTACTTCATGTTGCTCGTCACGATCCGCAGCGGTTGCGACGGCCCGGCCAACGCCGGCCCGCCGACGTACAACGGCAGCTGCGTGGCGGCGAGCAAGCCCGCCGTCACCACCGCTCCGGCGGCCAGCCAGGGACGGCGCACGGCGGCGGCGACGATGCCTGCGGTGAGCGGCAGCGCCACCAGGTACGGCGTCGCCGCGCTGATCGCCATCCCGAGATCCCGTGTCCAGGCGACACGGCGGACGGCGAGCACGGCGAGACCACCCGCCATGCCGGCGCTCGCCACGAGGGTGCCAGCCCGCCGGCGACCTTCGCGGTCGCCGAGCGACCACGTGGGAGTTCGTCGGGCTGACACGGCGGACCATTGTGGCCGCCGGAGCGCGGCCTGCCGGGTCACCCGCTGACGCTGTCGGCCAGACTGGTCGTCATGTCCCGCCACGCGACACGTGCCGTCGTCGCCGTGCTGGTCGTGACCGTGTCGGGCGCTTGCGCGGCCCCGGTCGAGCGCTCCGCGTCCTCGCCGGCGATCGAGTCGCCGATCGCTGCCGCCCCGACCGTGGCGGACCCAGCCCGTGCCCCGACGGTGGTCGCAGAAGCGACACCGCCGATCGCGTCGCCCGCCCGCGCGTCGGCGAAGGCCGCTCGCGGGATCGCCCGCGAGGTCGGCGCGTCCTGCGACCTCGACCTCGTGCGCGCGCTGGCGGCGCGCCACCCCGGTGTCCGGCAGTTCGTCACGGTCGTCACGGACTCGTGGTCAGCGACGACGGCGCGGCTCGGGATCGCCGCGCTCGACGGATCCACCTGGGTGTGCCAGCTCGGCACCCGCACCGCGATGGTGGGGGCCAAGGGCACCCGACCGCTGGTGCAGCGCCGCTCCGGCGACGACACCGCGCCGGCCGGTGTCTTCCCGCTCGGCACGCAGACCGCGTGGGACGGCCAGCAGTTCCAGTTCTTCGGGAACTCACCCGACCCCGGGGTGCGCGGCACGTACCGCGCCGTGCAACCGGAGGACTGCTGGGGGGCGACGCCCGGCTCGCCGACGTACCAGCAGCTGTACCGGCGAGCGAACTGCCCCGGTCCCGACGACGAGTGGCTGCCGCGCATCGGCGACGTCTACTCGTACGCGGCGGTGATCGGGGCCAACCTCGACCCGGTCTCGGGCGACGCGCCCGGCGAGCCGCCGTACGCGGCGGCGATCTTCCTCCACCGCCACAACTACGGCGGTGGCAGCACGCCCAAGCCGACGAGTGGCTGCGTGTCGCTCGCCGCACCCGACCTGGTGACGGCGTTGACCATGCTCGATCCGGCCCTCGGCCCGGCGTTCGCGATCGGTGAACGAGCCTGGCTCATGACCTCCGC
>CAZMGD010000147.1:0-8142 GCA_964565705.1 uncultured Ilumatobacteraceae bacterium
CTGGACTGGCACGTGATGCAGCACTACGGGTTGCTCGACGAGGACCTCACCTACCCGCTGGATCGGGTGCCGCCGTTGGCGCTGGGCGAGCGGGCGTTCGAGATCGTCATGGCCCGCCAGATGGCGGCGGACGAGCTGACGACGACGTGGTTCACCCGCCACCGCTCGACGCCGATCACCGAGCTGCCCGCCCACTGGCCCGACGACTACCGCCGCCTGGTCGAGCGGCGCATCGAACGGATCGAGTCGGACCGCGACGTCGCCCTGATCGAACGCCCCGAGTGCAAGCGGCGCTGGGCCAGCGAGGCGTGGGACGACCAGGTGCAGGAGGCATTGCGGCTGTGGCTGCTCGACCGCCTGGAGTCGTCGCGCTACTGGGGCGAGCAGCAGATCATGTCCACCCGGGCGCTCGCCGACCGGGTGCGCGCCGACGCCGACTTCGTCGAGGTGGCGCAGCTGTACGCGCACCGCGACGTCGACCTCGTCGACCTCGTGACCGACCTGGTGACCGCCGAAGCGGTGCCGTTCCTCGCCGCCTGGCGATACACCGACGCCGGCAAGCGGGTGCGGCGCGAGTGGGAGCACACCTGGGAGCTGCAGCGGCGGGAAGACGCCGGCGACGACGTCGGCACGATCCCGGTGCCGCCGAAGTACGGCAAGGGCGACTTCGCCAAGCCGTCGTACTGGTCGCTGCGCGGCAAGCTCGACGTGCCGAAGGAACGGTTCGTGTCGTACCCGGGAATCGCCCGCGAGAACGACCCCACGCCGCTGATCGGCTGGGCCGGTTGGAACCACCTCGACCGGGCGAACGCGCTCGCCCAGCTGCTCACGTCGGCCGACGCGGCAGGTCGTCCGGCGGAGCAGCAGGTGTCGCTGCTCGCCGGGTTGTGGGAGCTCGTGCCGTGGCTGAAGCAGTGGCACAACGACATCGACCCGACGTTCGGCCAGCGCCTCGGCGACTTCTACGAGGACTTCACCCGCAGCCAGGCGGCGTCGCTCGGCTGCACCACCGACGACCTGGCTGCCTGGACGGCGCCGACGACGACGAAGCGAGCACGCACGCGATGACCGACCGACTTCTCGCCGACTACATCGACCTGCCCGACGAGGCCCAGCGCGGCGGGTTCGTGATCAGCCTCACCGACGCCGTCGGCAAGGCCCAGCAAACCCTCTCGACCTACGTGCTGACCCCCGACCTGCAACGGGCGTTCCGCGAAGCGCTGACGCTCGTCACGACCGCCGTCGGCAGCAACGCCAGCCGCGGCGCGTACATCCAGAGCAGCTTCGGCGGCGGCAAGAGCCACTTCCTGTCGGTGCTGACCCTCGCCCTCGAGCACGACCCGGCCACCCGGATGAAGGAGGGCTTGGCGGAGGTGCTCGCCGAGTACGACTCGCGCCTTCAGGGCCGCAAGTTCCTCGTCGTCACGATGAACATGATCGGGGCCAAGTCGGTCGAATCGGCGGTGTTCGGCGGCTACGTGCGCACGATCCAGGCCAAGCACCCCGAGGCGCCGCTGCCCGCCGTGTACGTGGCCGACGGGCTGCTCGAGAACGCGAGGGCGCTGCGGGCCCAGTTCGGCGACGAGCGGTTCTTCGCCACGCTCGGCTCGGGGCAGAGCACGGCCGGGTGGGGCGACCTCGCCGGCGGCTGGGACGCGGCCCGGTTCGACGCTGCGCTCGTCGCCCCGCCGGAGTCGACCGAGCGCGAGGCGCTGGTCAGCGCGCTGGTGTCGGGCCCGCTGCAGGCCGTGCCCGGCGCGGCGGCGGCCACCGGCGAGGGCATGCTGGCGATCGACCAGGGCATCGCCGCGATCAGCCGCCACGCCAACGCGCTCGGCTACGACGCCGTGGTGTTCATGCTCGACGAGCTGATCCTCTGGCTGGCCAGCCAGATGGCCGACCAGGCGTTCGTCAACCGCGAGGGGCCGAAGGTGGCCAAGCTGGTCGAGTCGGGCAGCGACCACCGGCCGGCGCCGATCGTCGCCTTCCTGGCCCGCCAGAAGGATCTCAACGAACTGGTCGACGAGCACATGCCCCACGCCGACCAGCTGCGCTTCGGCACGGTGCTGGCGTGGTGGGAGGGCCGCTTCGCGAACATCCAGCTCGCCGAGGGCAACCTGCGCGCGATCGTCGAGAAGCGGCTGCTCGCGCCGAAGAGCCCGGCGGCCCGGGAGGCGATCGACCAGGCGTTCCGGGCGACGACCGCCGCCGCCCACGGCGTCATCGACACGCTGTGCACGGCCACCGGCGACGTCAACGAGTTCCGCCAGGTGTACCCGTTCTCGCCGGCGCTGGTGTCGGCGCTGGTCGACCTCAGCTCGGTGCTGCAGCGCGAGCGCACGGCATTGCGGGTGCTGGCGCAGCTGCTGGTCGACCGTCGCGAGACGTTGCGCCTCGGCGACCTCGTGCCGCTCGGCGACCTGTACGACGTGATCGCCGACGGCGACGAGCCGTTCAGCGCCCAGATCAAGGACTACTGGGACACGGCTCGCCGGCTGTACCGCGTCAAGTTCCGACCGTGGCTGCTCGCCAAGTACGAGCTGACCGAGGCCCAGGTCGAGGCCGGCCAGGACACGCCGGCGTTCCGAGCGGGTGACCGGCTCGTCAAGACGTTGCTGCTGGCG
This sequence comes from uncultured Ilumatobacteraceae bacterium, assembly GCA_964565705.1. Taxonomy (GTDB): domain Bacteria; phylum Actinomycetota; class Acidimicrobiia; order Acidimicrobiales; family Ilumatobacteraceae; genus CAZMGD01. Next base: position 2,625 of record CAZMGD010000147.1, read on the forward strand.
GCGATCGTGCCGGGCAGCGCGACGCTCGGGAACCTGACCGCGAGCCGGCTCGCCGCGCTGAACCACGGGTCGATCAAGTCGCCGATCCCGAACCAGGAGCGCGCCGTCGTGGCCACGCTGCTGCGCGAGCTCAGCGCCGAGATCGGCGAGCTGAAGCTCGACGGCGACCCCGCCGACCCGAACATCACCGTGCGCCTGCTCGACGTCGACACCGAGAGCGTGCTGCGCAAGGCCGAGGGCGAGGACACGCCAGGGGCTCGGCGTCAGGCGCTGCGCGACATGATCTTCGACTCGCTCGAGATCGACGGCGGGGCGGGCATGCTGCCGTCGAAGACGATCGTGTGGCGCGGCACCCGGCGCACCGTCGACGTCGTGTTCGGCAACCTCGCCGACCGCGACGACGTCAGCGACCAGGCCATGGTGGCGTCGGGCGAGCGTGTGAGGATCGTGCTCGACTTCCCGTTCGACTCCGAGGGGCGCACGGTCAAGGACGACCTCGCCCGGGCGGTCGACTTCGCCCGCGACCAGCCGCCGACGAGCACGCTGTGCTGGATCCCGCAGTTCTTCACCGCCAAGTCGCTGACCGACCTCGGCAACTTCGTCGTGTTGCACCGGGTGCTGAGCGGCGACAACTTCGAGCGCTACGCGTCGCACCTCGCCGTGCAGGACCGGCCCGTCGCCAAGCAGTTGCTGACCGGGCGCTACGACGCGCTGCGCGACCGGCTGCGCGTCGCCCTGCGCCAGGCATACCGGGTCGACGAGCCGCGGGAGGCGATGGTCCTGCCGGGGCTGTCCGCCGACGAGCAGTTCGTGTCGCTGGACCCGAGCTTCGTGCCGCAGCGGCCCGTCGCCCTCGACCTGCGCGACGCGTTCGAGAAGCTGGCCGGCCAGCAGCTGGCCCACCGGTACCCGGACCACCCGGAGTTCGACGCCGAGATCAAGGTCGGCGACCTGCGCGCCGTGTACGCCGAGATCGCCCGCGGCGCGGCGCAGCGGTCGAAGCGCATCGACGTCGCCGCGCCGCCCACCCGCCGCCTGATGGCCCGGATCGCGAACAAGCTGCAGCTGGGCACGATGTACGAGGCGCACTACGAGCCCGGCACGTTCTGGACCGAGCACATGGTGCGACGGCGGGCGGAGGAGAGCCCGGCGGTGCTGACGGTCGGCGACCTGCGCCGCTGGACCGACGACCCGCGGCCGCGCGGTCTGCCGCGCGAGATCCAGGATCTCGTGATCCTGACCGTCGCCGCCGAGTCCGACCTCGTGCTGATGCGTCACGGGGCGGTCGTCACCGGCGAGATCGGTCGCGTCGACGACGACGTGGAGCTGCACACGCAGCAGGCGCCGCCCGAGGAGGACTGGACCGCCGCGGTGCAACACGCCGCAAACGTCTTCGGGCTCGTCGCCCCGCCGATCCGGACAGCGGCAGCCGTCGCGCGCCTCGTCGGCGACCTGCGGACGAAGGCGGCCGAGTCGCGCAACCACTGCGTCGACCTCGTCGCCGAGCTGACGACGCGAGCGTCGACCGAGGGCATCGAGCCGTCGGCCGATCGGCTCGCCACGGCCGCCACGGCGCGGGCGCTGCTCGACGCGATCGCCAGGACGGCCGACGACGCCGAGCTGATCCACGCGGTCGCGACCACGGCGATCCCGACGAACGCCGCGGCGCTGGGGCGCAGCATCAGCTCGGCGCCTGCCGTGGTGCGGGCGCTGCGCGAGGCGAACTGGACGCTGCTCACCACCGCCCGGAACCTGACCGGCGAGTTCGCCGCCGACGCCGACACGATCCGGGCCAAGGTGGCCGACGCGTTCACCCACGACGAGTTCGTCGTGTCGTTGCCGAGTGAGCTCGCCGCGGCCGGCGCGCTGGCGACCGACCTGGTGAGCCGGGCGGTGAACCCTCCTCCGCCCCCGCCGCAGCCGGTCGCGGCTGCCGTCGGTCCCGCTCCGCAGCCGGTGCAGGCCAACGTCAACTTGGAAGGGCTGAGCCCGGCCGAGGCGCTCGCCCACGTCGAGCGGTTGCGCGCCGCCCTCGGGCAGACGAGCGCCGGGGCGAGCATCGACCTGAGCTGGACCATCCGGACGTCGGAGTGAGCGGAGCCCGCCCAGGTGACTGAGCTGCGGGCCACCGCCGCGCAGCTGCGCGCCCTCGGCCGGTCCACCAGCGACCGCGTGCTGCTCGTGCGCGCCGAGCCGGTGTGGACCGAGCCGGCGCGGCTGCAGGTCGGCGGCCGCACCGCCGACGTGGTGCCCGCGGCCACCGTGCTCGCCGTCCGCGACGCGCTCGCCCACCATCGCGGCTCCGAGCTGCTGATCGTGCTGACCGACCGGCCCGAGACCGAGTTGGGCCTCGACGTGCTGGCCCGGGTGTCGCGCCAGCAGGTGCGCCGACTCGACCCGGCCGAGCTGATCCGCAGCGAGCTGGGCCTGCGCGGGCTGGACCCGAAGCTGGCGCAGGTGCAGCACCGATGGCTGCTGCAGGCGTTCGTCGCCGCCCGCCCCGCCGACGGCTGGGAGAAGCCGCCGAGCGGGTTCCTGAACTACGAGGACGCGCTGCGCCAGGTGCTGGAGCGCGCCGTGGGCCTGCCCGCGGAGCCGGCGCTGGATGACGTGGTCGAGTGGCTGTCGGCGCCGGGGGCCCAGGACCGGTTGCGCGCCGCCGGACCCGACGTGGGCGCCGGCGTGGCCGCCGCGCTGTCCGAGCGAGTCGGCGGGCCGACGTCGCTGCTGCTCGGACTCGCCGCCGCGGGCCGGGTGGACGACCTCGTCGCCGCCGGCGTCGTGGCCCGGGTGCTGCGGGCCGGCCCCGACGACCCCGACCTGATCGCGGCACGGGTGCGGTTCGACCTCGAGCTCGGCGACGTGCAGCTTTCGGCCGCGGATGCGCTGGCGTGGGCCGACGCGGCGGAGGCGGTCGTGCGCCGCCGGTTCGCCGCCGAGGGCCGCGCCGCGGTGGACCCGTGGCTGCACCGCGCCGAGCAGCTCGTCGCCACCGTCGGGGCGACGGCGCATCGCGCCACGAGCGACGTGCTGCCGAGCGGGCTCGACGCCCGGCTGGACGCGTTCGGGCTGGCGCTCGACGCCGTGCTCGACGATCCGAGCGAGCGCGCGGTGCAGGCACCGGAGCACACGGCGGCGCAGGTGGCTTCCCACCTCCTGGCAGCGGATCAGACCGGTCGGCTGGCCGGCATGGACGCCGCGCTGCGCCTGGCGCGGCGGCTCGTGTTCCAGCCCGCGGCGCCGGTCCCGTCGCTGCCGTCGCTGGCTGCCGCCTACGTGCACGACGGAGCCTGGGTGGATCGCGCCCGGCTACGGGTGCGCCGCGGCGATCGATCGCCGATCGTCGCCGCGGCGTACAGCCGGTTGCTCGGCGTCGTCGACGCCGAGCGCGAGGCGGGCAACCGCGAGTTCGCCGCCCAGCTCGCCGAGTGGTCGCGCGGCGAGGCGCCGGAGTCGGCGGCGCTGCTGCCACTGGAACGGGTGCTGGACCGCATCGTGGCTCCACTCGCGGCCTCGGGCCCGGTGCTGCTCGCCGTGGTGGACGGCACCAGCTGGTCCGTCGCCCTCGACCTGATCGACGACGCCCGGCACCTCGGATGGGTGCGGTTGCAGCAGGATGCCGACGTGCCGATCGGCGTGGCCGCGCTGCCGACGGTCACCGAGTCGTCGCGCACGAGCCTGCTGTGCGGCCGCCTGGTGAGCGGCCACGCTGCGGACGAGCAGGCCGGCTTCACCGGCCATCCGTCGTTGCGCGCCGTGCCCGGCCCGCCGCCACGCTTGTTCCACAAGGCGATGCTGACGACGGCCGGCGGTGAGGCGCTGGCCCCCGATCTGCGCGACGCCGTCGCCGACCCGGCGCAGCGCGTCGTCGGCGTCGTGATCAACGCGGTGGACGACCACCTCAGCCGCGGGCAGCAGATCCGGGTCGAGTGGACCACCGAGTCGGTGGCCCCGCTCGGCGACCTGTTGGTCGAAGCGGCAGCGGCCGGGCGCACCGTGGTGCTGGTCAGCGACCACGGCCACGTGCTGGACGAGGGCCGCGTCGTGCAGCACGGCGTCGCCGAGGCCGGCGAGCGGTGGCGCCCGGCGGACCGGCCGCCTGTGGACGGCGAGGTCGCGGTGTCGGGGCCGCGCGTGCTGCTCGGTGGCGGCAGCATCGTCGCCCCCGCTTCCGAGCTGATCCGCTACGGCCCGCCGAAGCACGGCTACCACGGCGGCCTGGCGCCACAGGAGGTGCTGGTGCCGATCGTCGTGCTGGCCCGGGCGACGGGCATCCCCGACGGGTGGGGGCAGCGCGCCGACGACACCCCGCGCTGGTGGCGGGCGGATGCAACCCGCGAGGAGGCTCCGCTGATCGGCCTTGCCGCGCCGGCGCCGCCGGCGGTGGCGCATCAGCCCGGGTTGTTCGACGAGCCAGCACCGCCCGCCGCCGCTGCCGCCCGCGCCGGCTGGATCGACGCCCTGCTGGCGTCACCGGTGTTCGCCGCCCGCCGCAACGTGCTGCAGCGCGGGCGGATCGACGACGACCGCGTCGCCACCACGCTGGCGGTGCTCGACGCCCGCGGGGGAGTGGTGCTGAAGCACACGCTCGCCGACGACGTCGGCACGCCGCTGTTCCGCCTCGACGGCTACCTGCAGATGCTGGCCGCCGCCCTCAACGTCGACGGGTACGCGGTGCTCGAGGTGCAGGGCGAGTCGGTGGTGCTGAACCGCGGGCTGCTGCTGACCCAGTTCGGGGTGGACGGGTGATCTCCCCGCAGCGCCGCCGCGAGATCATCGACGCCCTGCGGCGCGGCACCGTGCCGGGGCAGGGCCTCGACGCGCTCGCCGTCGGGCTCGACCGGATCGCGCCGACGATCGACGACGAGCTGGCGGCCATCGCGACCGGGTCGGGCGGCTTCAAGGCGATCCGCGGTGAGTACGGCGCCGGCAAGACGTTCGCCGTGCGCTGGATCGCGGAGCGTGCCCGGCGGGCAGGGTTCGCGACCAGCGAGGTCCAGATCTCCGAAGGCGAGACGCCGCTGCATCACCTCCAGACCGTCTACCGCCGTCTCGTCGAGCGGCTGAGCACCGCCGACACGTCGACCGGCGCGCTGCGCGCGGTCGTCGACCGGTGGTACTTCGCCCTCGAACAGGAGGTGCTCGACGCCGGGCTGGCCACCGAGGCCGAGCCCGAGCGCCTCGTGGAGGCCGCCAACCGGCTGGCCGAGCAGCGGCTCGCCGCGGTCAGCGCCCGCGCGCCCGCGTTTGCCGCCGTGCTGCGCGCGTACCGCGTGGCGTCGGTGGCCGGCGACGTCGAGACCGCCGACGGGCTGATCGCGTGGGTGGGCGGCCAGCCCCACGTCGCCGCGGCAGTGAAGCGCAGCGCCGGCGTCAAGGGCGACCTCGACCACGACTCCGCGCTGGCCTTCCTCAGCGGGCTGTGCGTCGTGCTGCGCGACGCTGGTTTCAGCGGGCTGATGGTCGTGCTCGACGAGGTCGAGACGCTGCAGCGCGTCCGCGGCGACGTGCGCGAGCG
>CAZMGD010000148.1:0-8070 GCA_964565705.1 uncultured Ilumatobacteraceae bacterium
GGCCACCACCTCGGCGCGGCGTGCGGTCAACGGCTCCAGCGCCGATGTCGCGGCGACCACGGCAGCCTGCGCCGTCTCGGCGTCGGCCACGGCGGCTGCGGCGCGGTGGTGCACGTCGAGCCAGGCGTCGATCTGCGCGGCGCTCGGATGCTGCGCCAGCTGGGTGCGGGCGGCGTCCTGTTCGCGGCGCAACGCGGTCAGCCGACCGTCGAGTCGTGTCTGCTCGGCGCGGATCTCGGTCACACGGGCGTCGGCGGTCGTCCAGGCGGCCTGCGCGGCTGCAACCTCAGCGGTCAATCGGTCGTGGTCGGCGCTCAGCGCGTCGGCTTGATCGTGGAGATCGATCTGGAGGCGCACCGTCGGGATGTCGGGGCCAGCGGCAGCTGCCTCCTGTGCGGCCTTGACCGCAGCCCGGGCGGTGTCGACGGCCCCCGTGGCCATCTGGTGCTGTGTGCGCGCGTCGACGAGCTCGGCATCGAGCGCGTCGACGCCCAGCGGCGCTTCGACGGACTCGAGCAGCGCGATCCGTTCGTCGCACCGACCGGCCTCTGCTGACGCGCGCTCGACCTCTGCCTGCGATTCGCGCAGCCGCACGGCCAACTCGTCGAACGTCGTGCGGGCATCGGTCACCGCGGTGGCCGCCGACCGCAGGGCGTCGCGGTGCTCGTCGGTGAGCTCCGCGGCCCGGGCATCGACCTCTGGCTGGAGCGCGTTGACCCGTTCCCGCAGCGCATTCGCCTGTGTGCGCGCGGCGACGCCGATGCGTTGGTACATCTCGAGGCCGAGCAGCTTGCGCAGCGTCTCCTGCCGGTTGGCCGGCTTGTCGTGGAGGAAGTCGGCGAAGCGGCCCTGCGGCAGCACCACGGTCCGGTTGAACTGGTCGGCGGTCAGGCCGAGCAGCCCCTCCACCGTTCGGGTCATGCCGGCCGCGTCCTCGGCGAGGTTCTCGCCCGCCCGTTCGAGCCGCGCCTCACGCGTCGTCGCCCCGTTCTTCGTCCTGCGGACGACGCGCACGGCGGTGTAGCACTGGCCGGCGAGGTCGAAGTCCAGCCGAACCTTCGCCTGCTGGCTCGTCTGGTTGATCGCCGGCGCGACCAGGCGGGCGTCGCCGTAGCGAGCCACCTCGCCGTAGAGGGCGAAGGTGATCGCGTCGATGATCGTCGACTTCCCGGCGCCGGTGTCGCCCACGAGTGCCACGAGGTCGATTCCGGTGAAGTCCACCGTCGTCGGGTCGCGGAACGCGCCGAACCCTTCCATCTCCACTCGCAGGGGCCTCATCGGGCGTGCACCTCGTGGTCGGCGTCCAACAGGTCGTGGAACAGCTGGCGTACTCGATCGTCCTCGACGTGCTGGCGCTGGAGGTACTCGTCGAACAACGCCTGCGGGGAACGTTCCGATGCCAGACCGCGTGTCGACCGCGCTGGTCGCGGCCCGCTGTCGACGCGCACCTCGACCACCCCGTCGCCGAGCAGCTCGCGCACCTGGTCGGCCAGCCCGGCGCGGGTCGGGCCCTCCACGATCACCCGCAGCCACGGCTCGCCCTCGATCGGCGTTGCCGCCAGTTGGTCGATCGTGCCGCGCAACGTCCGCAGCGGACGCCCGGACCGCAGCCCGACCGCCTGCACGTCCGCCGGCACGCCGGGCGTGATCGTCACGACGTTCACCTGCTTGGCCTGCTCGCCCTCACCGAAGTCGAGCTGGATCGGGGAGCCGCAGTAGTGCAGCGGCGCACCCGCATGGATCCGCTGGGGGCGGTGCAGGTGCCCGAGCGCGGCGTACCCGATCGTCGGCGGGAACGACTGCGCGGTGACCGCGTACTCGTCGACGAGGTGGGCCGCGCGCTCGCCACCGCCGGCGGTCGCGCCGAGCACGAACGTGTGGGCGGCCAGCACGTTCACGGTGTCGGCGTGGAACGGCGCGCACATCGCGTCCAGCAGCAGGCGCAGGCGCTCGCTGTACAGCTGGGCGTTCTCGAAGGCCTCGGCCGCCATCAGCTGCTCGGCGCGCACGATGCCTCGCTTGGACACGAACGGCAGCATCGCCAGCCGCACGTCGCTGCCGTCACGGGCGCGAAGCGACAGGACCCCGCCGTCGTCGGGTCGGGTCGGCTCGGCGACGACGTGCACGTTGCCGAGCGCGAACAGCGGCGCGATCGCGCGCAGCCGCCGCGCGTTGTCGTGGTTGCCGGCGATCACCGCGACCTGAGCACCCGAGCCGGCGAGCTGCAGCAGCGCCCGGTACACGATCTCCTCCGACTCGGGCGCCGGCGCGGCGGAGTCGAACAGGTCGCCGGCGACGACCACGAGGTCGACCCCCTCCTGTTCGGCGATGCCGGCGATCTCGCCGAGTACGGCACGGTGCTCCTCGGCGCGAGAGGCGCCGCGGATGCCCTTGCCGACGTGCCAGTCGGATGTGTGCAGCAGCTTCACGGCTCAGGCCAGCCCGTCGAACGGATCGTCGGGCATGACGGCCGGCCCGTCCACACCGCCGGCGCGCAGGTCGGCCTCGGCCGAGCGGGTGGCCCACGCCGGGAACGGGAACTCGAGCAGCACCGGGATCGGCAGGCGCGGCTGCGACACGAACATCGAGCCGGGCTTGAGGATCGTGGCCCGCTGGCGCTGCACCGCCGGCAGGAAGCCGTACTGGTCGCGTCCGGCCTCGGCGGTGTCGAGACGGCCGACGACGCGCACCGCCGAGTTGGCGACGACCCGGCGCTCGACCTCGCTGGCCGTCTGCTGCGCCCCGATGAGGATCATGCCGAGGCTCCGGCCGCGCTCGGCGACGTCGAGGAGGATCTCCTTGATCGGGCTCGACGAGTCGCGCGGCGCGTACTTGTTGAGCTCGTCGAGCACGACGAACTGCAGCGGCAACGCGGTGCCGGCGGCCTCCTTGGCGTCGAACGCCTGGCGCAGCACGACGCCGACGACGAAGCGCTTGGCGCGGTCGTGCAGCATGTGGAGGTCGACGACGGTGACCTGCTGGGCGTCGAGGTCGATCGCATGCCGGGCGGCGTTGGGGATGTCGGCACGGATCAGGTGCTCCACGTGCCGCTCGGCGGACGCGAGGCGGCGGACGAACGCGTTGATCGTCCCGCCGCCCACCGCGCGGCCGGTCCAGCGCGGGTCGGCCTGCTCGTCGGGATCGTCAGGGATCAGCTTCGACTCGACGATGCGGACGAGGTCGGCGAACGTCCGCGCCGTCTCCCCCTCGATCCGCACCGCGCCGTCGGGACTCGGGCTCGACGCGCACTGGCGCAGCTGCGCCGTCACCGACTGGACGACGATCGTGTACTGCTGGCGCTCGTCCTCGGCATCGGCGAACAGGTACGGCAAGAGACCCTGGCTGCAGAAGTCGTGCACCGTCCAGTACAGGGGCCGCACGCCGGTGGTCCGAGCACCCGTTGCAGGCGCACCGTTCGGGTCGCCCTTGCGCGGCGGGGCGAGCACCCGCATCGACGTGAACGGCCCGGCCGCCAGCCCGAGCCGGCCGTACCGGGCCCGCTGCTCCTCGTCGAGACGGGTGTTGGCGTGGTCGAGGAACAAGAGGTCCTCGCCCTTGACGTTGAAGATCAGCGCCTTGGTGTTCACCGCCGAGGCGCCGAGCACGCCCGAGTTGAACAGCGAGTACAGCAGGAACGTCGCGTAGCTGGTCTTGGTCGCGACCCCGGAGATGCCCGAGATGTTGACGTGGGCGCCCTTGGTGCCGTCGATGAAGTCGAGGTCCAGGAACACCGGCTCGTCGTCGCGGCTGAGGCCCGCCGGGAGCTTGCGCTCCACGTCGGTGAGGTCGAGCGCGGCGTCACGCTCCTCCCCCACCGCCTTGCGGACCTCGGTGCCCGGCAGCGGCGGCACGAACGTCTCCGGCACGATGCGCGTCACCTGCACCATCGCCGCCTCGACCGTCTCGGCCGGCAGCACGCCGTCGGCGATCAGGAACACGTCGGAGTCGAAGTGCGCGCCCTCGTGGCGGGCCCGCACCTGGCCGACCATCCCGTAGATCGAGACCTTCTCGCCGGTCGGCAGGATCCGATCCACGGCGATGACGTCGTCGATCTCCAGGTGCTCGCCCGGCGACACCGCCACCCAGAACTCGAGTGGCGTCGCGTCCTCGGTGCCCAGCACCCGTCCCACCGTCGTACTCACCGTGCTCCCATCGCCCATCGTGCTGTCGTCGATCCGCGGCGGAGGATGTGACACGCCTCCACCCACGATCGCCGTTGCGGCCCCGCCTCAGGGCGCATCGGTCACCGTAGCGGGGGCCGATGCCGGGAACCCCGACCTCGATCAACCAGGTCGGGAGTCGTTGCAGCTTCGAGTGATTGCGTCAGCCAGCCAGCGTTCGACTGGCAGATCGCCGTGCGTGCACCGACCCAACCCGGCCGCCGACGAGCAAGGGTGCATCACGCGGCGGCAGCGAGCTCGTGCATGGTTATACTCGATGGTATGACTCATCGCGTCGGGCCCAAGGGTCAGGTCGTCATCCCCAAGGAACTGCGTGACGAACTCGGGATCGAACCGGGCGACGAAGTCAGCTTCTGGCATCACGACGACCATGTGGCGGTTCGTCCGGCGGGCCGTCGCCGTCCCCTGCGTGGCCGCTTCGAAGGTTCCACGCTGGTCGACGCCTTGAGCGCCGATCGCGAAGCGGACCGCCGGCGCGAATCCGCACGATGACCGTCGTGCTCGACTCGTGGGCGGTGCTGCGATACCTCGAGAACAACGAGCCCGCTGCCACGCTCGTGTCGGACCTTCTCGCCACGCAGCGCCCGCTGATGTCGTGGATCAACCTCGGTGAGGTGCACTACATCGTCTGTCGCATGCACGGCGACGCGTCCGCCACCGAGACCGTACGCGACCTGCGCGACGTGGTCGATGCCCGACTTCCTGACGAACGCCTCGTTCTCGCTGCCGCTGGCCTCAAGGCAGAGCACCCGATGGCCTATGCCGACGCGTTTGGCGCCGCGCTCGCCATTGCCGCGGACGCGGCGCTCTGGACCGGCGATCCAGAGTTGCTCGTCGACGGCGCACCGTGGCGCTGGCGGGATGTGCGCCGTTCCGACTGAGAGCACTGCCCGGCTCACCGGCCGCGCCTGCGCGGGGTCACCCCCCATTCGGGCGAGGAGCGCGCCTACGCACCAACGTCCGCTGCCGTTCACCCTCCAGCACTGGAAGCTCGAACGCTGGTGTGCGGACAGCTCCTGTCGGCCACACGTCGAAGTCGGCGGTGAGCGGAGCGTGATCGCTGACCTCCCACGCGTCGGCGAACTCCTCCACCCCACCGCCGACGCCGACCAGCTCGTTGGCCAGCCGGGTGTTGGCGAAGATGAAGTCGAGCTGTTGCCGTGCGGCGTTCGGGCTGTTGCCGTTCCGATGAGTCCACAGGTGGGTGCACGGCTGTCGGCAGTCGGCGCATCCTCCGCCCGGCTCGCGCGCGGCAGACGTGACGTCGGTGAGGTCGATCAAACCCGTGCCGGCGGCGTCGATCGTCAAGCCGTACAGACCGACGACCGTGCCCCACAGCTCTCCGCCGATGCGGACGTCGGCGACGCACACGGTGCCCGGCCACAGCTCGTCGACCCCCGGCCCGTTCTTGCGCACCGCGTCGACGGGAGTGATCTCGACGCCCGCTCGCGCAGCGATGACGGTCCCCCAGCGCCGGCGCGAGCCGATGCCCTCAGGCCTCCACAGGGCGGTCCAGCCCGGCGGTGGGCCACTGGCGGGAACCTTCGCCTCGGTGAGCACCGCGATCGTCGGATCCACCCGCTGCTCGAGCCAGTCCCACAGTTCAGGGAGCGCTCGCCGCGGTGCCACCGCCTGCTTCATGTTCCACGTCACCACGCGCACCCGACGACCGCCCATGCTCTGCCAAAGCGCGAAGGGTAACCATGATCAGGACGACGCCGCCACGCCGATGGGGACGTCGCCGCGTGTGGTCAGAGCGCGAGGTGAAGTCGGAGGGCCTCGTCGAGCGCGGCGAGCGTCGGTGCATCGAGCATCCCCACCTTGGCGCCGACCCGCTCGACGACCACCGAGTGAACCTGCTCGGCATGCGCCTTGGAGTCCGCCGGCAACCCCGTGTCGCCAGCGCTCAGCAACACCTGGAACGGATGGATGCGAGCGGTGTTCGAGGTGACCGGCACGACGGTGACGACACCGCGGCCGAGCCGGTTGGCGGTCGCGTTCGCGCCGTCGTTGCTGACGATGATCGCAGGGCGCCGCTTGTTCGATTCGGCCCCGCGGGTCGCATCGAGATCGACCCACCGGATCTCGCCTCGACGCATCAGCGGTGGCCGTCCGACGTCACCACTTCCCAGGCGTCGCCGTCTTCGCTGCTCGCCCAGTCCGCCCATGCGTCCTCGTACGCGGCGCCGAGCTCCGATGCTCGGAGCAACCGCACCGCCTTGTGCACCGCTGCCGACCGCGACTCGAGCCCCTTCGCTGTCACGTATGCGTCGAGGTACGCCACGTCGTCGTCGGGAAGACTCACGCTCACCTTCATACCTGGATGCTACCGATGGTAGGAAGGCCGGAGTAGTGATATCACCTAGTGCTAGCGTCTCGTGCAGATGGCAACGACGAGGACCACGTTCACACTCGACGAGAGGATGGCCGAGCAAGCGCGACGCCTGGGTGTGAACATCTCCGCCGCGGCCCGCGACGGCGTTGCCGCGGCGATCCGGACCGCGCTGGCCGAGGCTGACCGCGCCGCATACCTGAAGCATCCAGAGCAGGCCGATGGCTTCTGGGCCGACGCCGAGGTATGGGGCGACGAATGAAGCGCGGCGAGGTGTGGCTCGCCGAGGTCGGCCGGAAGCGGCGTCCGGTACTCGTCCTCACCCGCAGCGAGGTGCTGGACGTCCGGGCCCTCGTCACCGTCGCTGAGATCTCGACATCGGCTCGGGGTCTCGCCGCCGAGGTCGAGCTCGACCACTCGGCGGTGGGGCTCGAACAGCCATCGGTGATCAACTGCGACGGCCTCCACACCGTGGCCCAGACCACGCTCACCACGCTCGTCGGCCAGATCGACGACGACACGTTGGAGCGTGTCTGCATCGCGGTGAGTCACGCGCTCGGCTGCTGAGCCGCCGGCGGGGCGGGCCGCCGCACGGTGTCACATCGCTCACCGCCGATCGACGAGGGGGTGGGGCCGGAGGCACCGGCCCGCTGGTCTCGAAGGAGCACCCCCGATGGAACCCACGCTGAAGCTGGATCGGAAGATGGTCGCGATCGACGTCGACAACGTCGTGCACGTGCTCGTGGAACTCCAGGCGCCGCCGGCGCCGTCGATGAAGCGTCCGCCGATCGACGCGGTGGTCGTGCTCGACCGGTCGGGGTCGATGGGCGGCGCCCCGCTGGACGCCGTGAAGGAGGCGACCTGCGAACTGCTGCGGCTGCTCGGACCCGACGATCGCCTGGGCGTCGTCGCCTTCGACAGCGAGGTGGAGATGGTGCTGGCACTGACCGCCCACGACGTCGACGTCGCGATCGAGCGCGTCCGGCGGATCGAGACCGGCGGGTCCACCAACCTGAGTGGCGGCTGGCTGAAGGCGTGCGAGATGCTCACCGCTACGCCGCGCACCGACGCGCTGCGCCGCGTGATCCTGCTGACCGACGGCCACGCCAACCACGGCATCACCGAGCCCGATCGCCTGTGCAGCCTGACCGGCGCCGCCCGGGCCCAGGGCGTGACCACCACCACGATCGGGTTCGACGACGGCTACGACGAGGTGCTGCTCGCGGCGATGGCCGACGCCGGCGCCGGCAACGACTACTGGTGCGCCGGGCCCGACCAGGCCGCCGCCGTGTTCGGCGCCGAGTTCGAGGGCCTTGCATCGGTCGTGGCCCAGAACCTGTCCGTCGAGATCGCCGCCCAGCCCGGCTGCGACCTCCTCGTGCTGAACGAGTACCCGATCGTCGCCGTGCCCGGCGGGCTCCAGGTGCAACTCGGCGACGCCTACGGCGGCGAGTGCCGGCGAGTCGTCGCCGCGATCCAGATGCCCGCCGCGCACGTGCTCGGCAAGAAGCACGTCGCCGACGTGACGGTCCGCTGGGCCGCGGTCACCGGCGACGT
>CAZMGD010000149.1:0-8066 GCA_964565705.1 uncultured Ilumatobacteraceae bacterium
TCTTCGGTCGCAACGCGAGCGACCGGGCGATGCCGATGCGCTGACGCTGGCCGCCGGAGAACTCGTGCGGGTAGCGGTTCACGTGCTCCGGCTTGAGCCCGACGCGCTCCATCACCTGCTTGACCCGGTCGCTGCCGTTGTCGTCGTACATGTCGTGGATCCGCAGCGGCTCGCTGACGATCGACTGCACGGTCATGCGCGGGTTGAGCGAGGCGTACGGATCCTGGAACACGATCTGCATCCGCCGGCGCAGCTGGCGCATCTGGCGCGGGCTCGCCGAGTTGACGTCGATGCCGTCGAACTCGACGCTGCCCGACGTCGCGTCCAGCAAGCGCATGACCAGCCGGCCGGTGGTGGACTTCCCGCAGCCCGACTCCCCCACCAGTCCGAGCGTGGTACCGCGGCGGATGCCGAAGCTCACGTCGGCGACCGCGTGCACGGCCGCAACCTGGCGGCGCAACAGACCGGCACGGATCGGGAAGTCCTTGACGAGGTTGCGCACGTTCAGCAACGGCGCACCTGCCGTCTCCGGCGTCGCGTCCTGCGGGATCAACTCCGCTGCGCTCATCCGGCGGCCTCCTGAGTGGCAGCCTCCAGCGCCGGGATCTCGGCGACGCGATGGCAGGCGGCCCACTGCCCGGCGGCGACCTCCTCCAGTTCAGGCCGCAGCTTCGTGCACCTGCCCGGGATCTCCGCGTAGGGGCAGCGGGGGTGGAACGCGCAACCATTCGGCAGCGCGAGCAGCGACGGCGGCTGGCCGACGATGCGATGCAGCCGCCCCTCGATGCGACGGTCGAGGCGGGGCAGCGACGCAAGCAGACCCTTCGTGTACGGGTGCTTCGGCTCGTAGAAGAGCGGCTCGACCGCAGCGACCTCGCAGACCCGCCCGGCGTACATGACGAGCACCCGGTCAGCGACGCCGGCCACGACCCCGAGGTCGTGGGTGATCAGGATCACCGACGACAGCGCACGCTCCTGGATCCGCTCGAACACCTCGAGCACCTGGGCCTGGATCGTGACGTCGAGCGCGGTCGTGGGCTCGTCGGCGATCAACACGTCGGGCTCGTTGGCGATCGACATCGCGATCATTGCCCGCTGGCGCATGCCGCCCGAGTACTCGTGCGGATACTGCTCGGCACGCCGCGCCGGATCGGGGATGCCGACGACGTCGAGGAGCCCGATGACCCGCTTGCGCAGATCGCCACCGCTGATCTGCGGGTCGTGCGCCTTGATCGACTCGGCGATCTGGTCGCCGACGCGATGGACCGGGTTCAGCGCGGTGAGCGCGTCCTGGAACACCATCGCGATCCGGCTGCCGCGCAGCACCTGCATCTCGCGGGGGCCGAGCCCGATCAGCTCGCGCCCGCGGAACTTGATGCTGCCGCTGACCTTCGCCGTCTTCGGCAGCAGGCCGAGTACCGCCATCGACGTGACGCTCTTGCCGCTGCCCGACTCGCCGACGATGCCGAGGGTCTCGTTGGCGTCGACGGTGAACGACACCCCGTCGACGGCGGTGACGAGCCCGTCGTCGCTCGGGAACTGCACTCGCAGGTCGGTGACCTCGAGCAACGTGCCCGACAGCCGGGTGTCGAGGTCGCCGTTGTGGTTGGGCTCGATCATGTGGTCACCGCTTGGCCTGAGGGTCGAACGCGTCGCGCAACCCGTCACCGATGAAGTTCACGCACAGCACGGTCAGCAGGATGAACAGGCCCGGGAAGTACAAGAGGTGGGTGTTCACCTCGTAGTTGCCCTTGGCGTCGGCGAGCATGTTGCCCCACGACGTCGCCGGTGGCTGCACGCCGAAGCCGAGGAAGCTGAGGGTGGACTCGGCGACGATCGCTCCGGCGATCGCCAGTGTCATGTTGACCATGATCGGGCCGATGCAGTTCGGCAGCAGGTGTCTGGTGATGATCCGGAAGTTCGACGCGCCGGCGGCTCGGGCCGCCTCGACGAACTCCTTCTCCTTCACGGCGAGCACCTGCCCGCGGACCACACGGGCGATCGCCATCCAGAACAGGCCGGCGAGCACGAACATGATCACGGTGTCGGTGCCGCCGAACTTCTTCAGCGCGATCGCGAGGATCGCAATGCTCGGCACGATCAGGAACAGGTCGGTGAGGCGCATCAGGATCTGGTCGATCCAGCCGCCGAAGTAGCCCGCCGCCGACCCGGCCATCGTGCCGACGATCGTCGACAGCAGGGCGACGGCGAGACCGATCTTCAGCGAGATCTTGCCGCCCTCCATCACCCGGGCGAAGTAGTCGCGCCCGAGCTGGTCGGTGCCGAACCAGTGCTCCATCGACGGCGCGGTCGGGCCGAGCAGGATGTTCTGCGTGTTCGGGTCGTTCGGCACCCACCAGTGCGACGTGAAGCAGGCGACGAACAGCAAGATCACGACGATCAGCCCGAACAGGGCGAGCTTGTGGTGGAAGAACCGCCGCCGGAACATCTCCCACTGGGAGCGGGCGACCGGCTCGGCGAGGACGAGCTCGGCGTCGACGTCCCCGCTGCCGGGAACGTGGGGGTTGGGCAACAGGTCGACGTCGGCCAGGTTGTCCCGATCCATGAACATGCTCATCGGCGCTCACCTCCCTCGCTCATGACAGCCGGATCCGGGGGTCGAGGACGCCGTACATCACGTCGGCGAGCAGGTTGAAGAGGATCACGAAGATCGCGACCACGATCAGCCAGGCCTCGATCACGTTCACGTCGCCGACCTGGAGGGCGTCGAAGAACATGCGGCCCATCCCGGGCACGGAGAAGATCGTCTCGGTGATGATCAGCCCGCCGAACAGGAGGCCGATGTCGACGGCCATCACCGTGACCAGTGGGATCATCGCGTTGCGCATCCCGTGGCGGATGATCACCTTGCGCCTCGGCACGCCCTTGGCCTGCGCGGTGCGGATGTAGTCCGAGCTCATCACGTCCAGCATCGCGGCGCGCTGGAAACGGCTCCACGAGCCGATGATCTGGACGCTGAGCGTCAGCACCGGCAGTACCAGGTGACGGACGTAGTCCATGTTGAAGCCGGACTGCCCCGGAGAGTGCAGCCCGACGAAGTAGAGCGGAGGTTTCTCCAGGTTGAACAGGTCCTGTGTTCGGAACACCAGTACGTTGATCGCGACGAGGCCGAACCAGAACGGGGGCATCGCGATCGCCAGATAGCTCAGCCCGGTGATCAGGTAGTCGCCGATCGAGTACTGCTTGACCGCGGAGAACACGCCGATCGACACGGCGACGAGCCCTGACACCAGGATGCCCCACACGATGAGCTGGAGGGTGTAGCCGAGCGCTCGCTTGGTCATGTCGATGACCGGCTCGCGCGTGCGCGCGCTGTCGCCCCAGTCGCCGGTGACGAAGTCGCCGAGCCACTTGCCGTACTGCACGATGACCGGCTCGTCGAGGCCCAGCCGCTCGGTCTCGCGCTGGATCGCTTCCGGATCGCGGACGTTGCGCAGCCGTGCCGTCGGATCGTACGTCCAGCGCACGAACAGGAACAGCAGCAGCGAGGCGACGAGGACGACCGGGATCGACACCAGGATCCGGCGGACGATGAAAAGCAGCATGTGACGCTCCTGCCCCAGTTGGCGACCGGGCCGGCGCCCAAGGCGCCGGCCCGATCGTCGTTCAGCTCACGTTGTTGTCCGGACGCTCAGGTCAGCTGGCGACGCCGAGCTGGTTGAGGTTCCAGAACGGCCCGAGGATCGGGTTGTCGCTCACCGGACCGACCACCGTGTCGCTCCAGATGAGGATGTTCGGCAACGGGTCGAGCGGGATCGACACCGCGTTCTCGGCGAGGATCGCGTCGGCCTGCTTGTTCGTGGCCGCGCGGGCGTCCTGATCGAGCTCGGAGTCGACCTCCTCCAGGAGCGGATCCACCTCCGGGACGTTGGTGCGGGTCCAGTTCTGGCCGCTGTTGTTGTTGGCGTCCGACGGGATGTTCTTCGCGCACCACAGGTTGCACGTGCCGGGCGCCAGCGAGGTGAGGACCTGGGCGTACAGGCCGACCTGGTAGTCGCCGGCGGGCAGGCGCTGGCCGAAGAAGTCACCCGCGGGGATCGTCTCCAGGGTGACGTCGAAGCCGGCGGCGCCGGCCTGCTGCTGGACGACCTGCTGAGTCAGGATGCGGCGGGCGTTGCCGGCCGTCGTGGTGAACGTGAAGCTCGCCGTCTGGCCGTCCTTCGCCCAGATGCCGCTGCCGTTCTTGGCCCAGCCGTCACCGGTCATCAGCTCGTCGACCTTGTCCAGGTCCAGGGTGTAGCCAGCGAACGCCTCGGTGTCGGTGTAGAAGGACAGGATCGGGGCGTTGATCACGTTCAGCGGCTCGCTGAGGCCGAGGCCGCCGAACAGCGCCTCGACGATCTCGCTGCGGTCGAGGCTGTAGGCCAGCGCCTGGCGCACTGCCACCGAGTCGAACGGCGCCTTCGAGTTGTTGATCCACAGCGCCTCGAAGTTGCCCGTCTCGGCGCTGTACACGGACTGGCCGTCGATGCCGGCGTTGATCGCCTCGACCACGTCGATCTGCGGCTGCGGGTAGATCGCGTCGACCTCGCCGGCGCGGAACGCCTGGAACTCGGCGGCGGTGTCACCGATCAACCGGAACACGACCTTGTCGAGCTTGGGCACATCACCCCAGTAGTTCTCGTTGGGCACGAGCGTCCAGTCGACGTCCTTGTTCCACGACTCGAGCTTCCAGGGGCCACCGGAGAACGAGTAGCCCTCGGCCATCTCGGCGACGTGGTCCTTGCCCTCGAGCAGGTGCGACGGGTAGATGCCGAAGCTGCTGCCAAACAGCTGCTTCCAGTCGGCGAAGGGCGTCTCGAACGTCACGATCGCGGTGGACGGGTCGCTGTCATCGACCGACTCGACGTTCGTGTAGCCGGTCGCGTCGTAGATGTCGTTGCCGTTCTTGATCGCGTCCCACGTGTACTTGAAGTCGGTGGACGTGATCGGCGTGCCGTCGTCCCACTTCGCGTCGGGGTTGATGTGGTAGGTCACGACCTGCTGCGGATCGGTCACGAGCTCGGGCTCGCCGGTCAGCAGGTTGCTGGGCTCGTACACCCAGTCCTCGCCGTCCTTGGCGACGTCGTACGCGCGCGGCATCGTCTGCGCGCCGACCGACCAGTACATCCAGCTCGCCCCGGCGCAGGACGAGATCCAGTCCATGCAGTCGCCCTGCTGCTCCGCCCCGATCACGAGCGTGCCGCCCGCCGGGACCTCCTCCGAGCCGCCGGCGGTGGTCTCGGTGGTACCGCCAGCGGTGGTGTCGCTGGCCGCCGCGGACGTTTCCGTCGTGTTGTCGTCGCTGCCCGAATCGTCACCACCGCAAGCAGCGACGATCAGTGCGAGCGCTGCAAAGCCGGCGGAGAACGCGGACAGTCTCCGGTGTCGAGTCAAGATGACTTCCTCCCTCAGTGATGGTCAAAAGGGTCCGTTCGAAGCGATCTTCAGCGACGCCGTTCACGCCAGCACCGCGCTTCGAGCGGACCTGCGCGCCCGAGCTCGGAACAGCCATTCCGAGATGGGCGTGCGACGAACCATACCAGAGCAGCTCACCGAAGTGTGCCGGACGACACCACTTCGTTACCGACTGGTAACAGCCCTCAACCGGCGAGCAGGAAGCCCAACGCGATCACGGTGATGCCCCAGACGAGGGCGAGCACGAACGTGATCCGGTTGAGGTTGCGCTCGGCGGCCGACGAGCCGAGGGCGGCGCCGCCGCCGCCGCCGAACATGTCGGACAGGCCACCGCCGCGACCGCTGTGCATCAAGATGCCCGCGACCATCGCCACCAGCGAAACGAGGTTCAATGCGACGGTGAAGTAGGTGACGAGATCGTGCACGGCCGGACAGGCTACCGCTCAGCTGCCCGGCGCGGCATGGACGATGATCCGCGCGAACTCGTCGGGATCGAGGCTCGCGCCCCCGACCAGCGCCCCGTCGATGTCCGCCTGGGCCAACAGCTCGGCCGTGTTGGCCGCCTTCACCGATCCGCCGTACTGGATGCGGACGGCGTCGGCGGCGTCTTGCCCGAACGACACGGCGATCTGGCTGCGAATGGCCGCGCACACCGCCTGCGCGTCCTCGGAGGTGGCCGTGCGGCCGGTGCCGATCGCCCAGATCGGCTCGTAGGCGATCACCCACGTCGCGACTTGCTCGGCGTGCACGCCGGCCAGGGCCGCGTCGATCTGACCGAGCACCTTGGCCTCGGTCGCGCCCGACTCGCGCTCGCCCAGGGTCTCGCCGACGCACACGATCGGGGTCATGCCGGCGGCGGCGATCGCCGCCGCCTTCTTGCGCACCATCTCGTCGGTCTCGTGGAACAGCTCGCGACGCTCGCTGTGGCCGCAGATCACGTAGCTGACGTTGAGCTTGGCGAGGAACAGCGGCGACACCTCACCGGTGAACGCGCCCTTGTCCTCCCAGTGGCAGTGCTGGGCACCGAGCGAGTAGGGCAGCTTGTCCCCCTCGATGACGGTCTGGATCGCGCGCAGATCCGTGAACGGCGGATGGATCGACACGTCGACGTGCTCCACCTCGTCCTTGCCGACCAGGTAGCTGAGCTTCTGCACGCTCTGGATCGCCTCGAAGTGGTTGTTGTGCATCTTCCAGTTGCCGCTGATCAGCGGTCGCCGCGTCCCGGCCATCACGCCTCCCCGGTCTCGGGGGCGTTCGGGGCGTTGCGCAGGGCCTCGAGCCCGGGCAGGTCGCCGAGCTCGAGCAGCTCCAGCGACGCACCACCACCGGTCGACACGTGGTCGACGTCGTCGTCGAGCCCGAACTGGGCGAGCGCCGCCGCCGAGTCGCCGCCGCCGACGACGGTGAACGCCTTCGTGTCGGCCACGGCCTGGGCGACCGTGCGCGTGCCGGCGGCGAAGCGGTCGTCCTCGAACATGCCCATCGGCCCGTTCCAGAACACAGTGCCGGCGTCGAGGATCACGTCGGCGAACGCCGCTGCGGACCCTGGCCCGATGTCGAAGCCTTTGGCCCCGTCGGGCAGGCGGGTGCCCCACGTCGCGAAGTTGCCGGCCGCGTCGACGCCGACGATGTCGTCGGGCAGGTGGATCGGCACCGACCCCCGCAGGAGGCGGGCGCAGTTGTCGATCTGGTCGCGCTCGCACAGGCTGTCGCCGACGGGGTTGCCCGTCGCGGCGAGGAACGTGAAGCACATGCCCCCGCCGATCACGAACGCGTCGACCAGCTCCGACAGGGCCTCGATCACGCCGAGCTTGTCGCTGACCTTTGCGCCGCCGAGCACGGCGACGAACGGCCGGCGTGGCTTGACCCGCAGCCCGCCGAGCACCTCGACCTCGCGCTGCAGCAGGCGCCCCGCTGCCGACGGCAGCGTGCGCGGCGGACCGACGATCGATGCATGGGCGCGGTGTGCAGCGCCGAACGCGTCGTCGACGTAGGCGTCCATGCCCTCGGTCAACTTCGCCGCGAACGCCGGGTCGTTGCCCTCCTCCCCCGGATCGAAGCGCAGGTTCTCCAGCAGCTCGACGCCGGGTGCGAGCTCGGCCAGCCGGGCCCGCACCGGATCCATCGAGTAGCGCTCGTCGGGAGTTCCCTTCGGACGCCCGAGGTGGCTGGCCGTGACGACCGTGGCGCCGCGCTCGGTCAGCCAGCTGATCGTCGGCAGCGCGGCGCGGATCCGGAAGTCGTCGGTGATCGTGCGCGAACCGTCGTCCGCTGTCTCCAGCGGCACGTTGAAGTCGGTGCGCACGAGCACCCGCTTCCCGGCGACGTCGCCGAGATCCTCGAGGCGGGGCAGACCCTTGGCCATCCGGACTACTTCGACGCCGTGCGGCGGCGACCCTTGGCGCTCGCCTTGCCGACGTACAGGGCGAGGTCGACGAGGCGGTTGGAGTAGCCCCACTCGTTGTCGTACCAGCCGAGGACCTTGACGAGGTTGCCCATCGCCATGGTGAGGCCGGCGTCGAAGGTGACCGAGTACGGAGTCCCGACGATGTCGGAGCTGACCAGCGGCTCCTCCGAGTAGGCGACGATGCCCTTGAGGCGACCTTCCGAGGCGGCCTGCTGGAACGCCTGGTTGACGGCCTCGACGG
>CAZMGD010000150.1:0-7997 GCA_964565705.1 uncultured Ilumatobacteraceae bacterium
CGATCGTCGGCGAGTACGGCACCCACACCGACGGCGTGTTCGAGTGCCGCAACCTGCGCCAGCGCGAGGGGTTCGTCACCAACCTCGAGTAGCGCCAGGTAGGTTCCGGCGCGATGGGCACGTCGCCGTACCACCTGCCGACGCACCGGCACCGCGACGTCGCTGGCGGTTCGTTCCGCGCCGCCGTGTTCGGTGTGTCCGACGGGCTCGTCTCCAACGTGTCGCTGATCATCGGTGTCGCCGGCGCGAGCACGGGACGATCGGTGGTGGTGGTGGCCGGGTTCGCCGGCATGATCGCCGGCGCGGTCTCGATGGCGGCCGGCGAGTACGTCTCGGTGAGCGCGCAGCGCGAGCTGTTGCAGCGCGAACTGGAGATCGAGCGGAGCTCGCTGGAGAGGAACCCGCAGGGCGAGCTCGACGAGCTGACCCAGATGCTCGCCGCCCGCGGGGTCGAGGAGTCGGCGGCCGCGAACGTCGCCCGTGAGCTGTCGGTCGATCCCGACGTCGCGCTCGAGGTGCACGCGCTGAACGAGCTCGGAGTCGGTTCGGGCAGCGGTGGCTCGCCGATCGGTGCCGCGATCTCGTCGTTCTGCGCGTTCTGCGTTGGTGCGTTCGTGCCACTCGTGGCCTGGCTGTTCGCGTCCGGCGTGGTCGCCGTCGTCGCCTCGCTGGTGGTCTCGACGATCCTGGCGACCGCGATCGGTGTCGCGATCGGGGTGTTCACCCGCCGCTCGCCTGTCCGCAGCGCGCTGCGTCAGGTGGCGCTGACCTTGGTGTCGTGCGCCGTGACAGCACTCGTCGGGAGCCTGGTCGGCACCGCCGTCGGATAGATCGTCTGGCGGAGTTGTGGAGGCGACGTTGCGCCGCCAACCTTGCCGGCGATGACGCGCTTGATCCTGGTCCGCCACGGTGAGTCGAACGCGACGGTGCGCCGCAGCATCGGAGGACCTCGCACGTGCGATGGGCTCTCCGACCTCGGTCGTATCCAGGCCGAGCGCCTGCGCGACCGGCTGGCCGCCACACGCGAGATCGTCGCCGACGCGCTCTACAGCAGCGACTACCCGAGAGCCAGGCACACGGCCGAGGTCATCGCCGACGCGCTCGGTCGTCCGGTCGTCGTCGACCCTGACTGGGGCGAGCACGACCCAGGTCCGGAGTCCGACGGGCTGACGTTCGAGGAGTTCGTGGCCCGCAACGGGATGCCTGACTGGGAAGCCGATGTCGACGCCGAGCTGTTCCCGTCGGGCGAGACCGTGCGCCAGTTCCACGACCGCATCGACGGCGCGCTGCGCCGGGCGCTCACGGCACACCACGGTGGGTGCGTCGTGGTGGTGTGCCACGGCGGCGTGATCGACGCGGTGATGCGCACCGCGCTGCAGGCGCCGCCGCGCGGCGGGTTCGACCTGTTCACCAAGAACACGTCGCTCACGGAGCTCCTGGTCGTCCGCGAGAACCGGTGGCGCTTGGAGCGCTACAACGACGCGTCGCACCTGGCGGGGCTGCCGCTGGAGACCTCGCGGGTCGATGCCGGTATCTGAGCCGGACCGCCCCGACGTCGTCGTCGTCGGGGCAGGCACTGCCGGGATCGTGCTCGCGTCGCGCTTGAGCGAGGAGCCCGGCCGCCGCGTGCTCCTGCTCGAATCCGGACCGTCGGGCGCCGACCCGGCCCTGCGTGGGCTCGACTACCTGGCCGGCGCCCACCACTCGCGGTTCTGGGGCGGGGGTGCGGTCGTCGAACGCGTCGCCGGGCAGCCGCCCCAGCCGTACCGGTCGGGGCGGGGGATCGGCGGCAGCGCGGCGGTCAACGGCATGGTTGCATTCGCACCGACCGCTCACGATGTCGACGCCTGGGAGGCGCGAGGCTGCCCGTCGTGGACCGCGGACGCCGTCCAGCCGACCGTCGACGCGCTCGCAGGGCAGTGGATCCCCACCTCGCGAGGCGAGCTCGGACCGCTGGAGCAGGCGTTGGCCGCGGCCACCGAGACGGCCGGGTTCGGGACGTTCATCCCGGTGGCGCTGGAGCGGATCGGTGCCCAGCGGGCATCGGTCGCCGAGCGGATGCTCACCCCGGTGCTCGCCCGCCCGAACCTGGAGGTCCGCGCCGGGCTCGAGGTGCTGCGCGTGATCGTCGACGACGGCCGGGCGTCGGGCGTCGAGCTCGCCGGCGGCGCGGTGCTGGAGGCCGGGTGCGTCGTGCTGTCGACCGGCGCGATCCGCACACCGGCGATGCTCGTCGCGTCGGGTCTGACGGAGGTGGCGACGTCTGGTCGGCTGACCGACCACCCGTCGGGCACGCTCACGCTGCGCCTCGGCGAGGATCTCGCGGCCCCTGGGCTGCAGACCGGCGGCGTCGTCCGCTGGCGCACGCAGTCGGGGGCGGTCGCCGAGGTCTTGCCGATCGCCCGGGTGGGGGAGGGGCTGGCCGCGCTCGCGATCGCATTGATGGATCCGGTGTCGGCCGGCTCGGTGCGCGTCGTCGACGGTCACGTCCAGTTCCGGTTGGGGATGCTCGACGCCGAACGCGACCGGGTGGCGATGCGCGAGGCGATCGACGGTGCGCTGGCACTGCTCGACCAGCCCGCACCGCGGGCGTTGGTCGCCGACGCCGTCACCGGCGACACCGGCGCCCCCGCGGACGCGTTGCGTGACGCACCCGACGCGATGCTCGACGCCTGGGTGGCAGCCTCGGGGCCCTACCTGCACGCCGCCTGCTCCTGCCCGCTCGGCACCTCGCTGGACGAGTGGGGACACGTTCCCGGCGTGTCCGGGCTCCGCGTCGCCGACGCCTCGGCGCTGCCGGTGCTGCCACCGGTCGCCCCGAACGCCACCGTGACCGTCCTCGCCGCCCACATCGCCACCCACTGGCGCGAAACCCTGTGACAGGGGTGGTGCAGGGTGGGGAGCATGAGCTTCCGACAGAGCGACCGATTGGTGATCGACTGCGACGACTGCAGCCAGCAGCACACCGACGTGTGCGCCGACTGCATCGTCACGTTCGTCTGCGACGGTGACCACCAGCACCGTGGGGCACTGGTGTTCGACCTCGCCGAGGTGCGGGCCGTCCGCTTGCTGACCTCGGCAGGACTGGTGCCGAGGTCGCGCCACCGGGCACACGCCTGAGCGGCTCGTAGGCTGGGTGGGTGCGCCAGCGAACCGTGCCGCCGTCGGGGCAGGACTACCTCGACGAGCTGTTCGCGGTCGGCGCCGCTGCCGGACTCGATCGCATCGGGGTCGCCCCGGCCACCGTGCTGCAACGGGCGCGCACCGCGCTCCACCAGCGGCGCGACGCCGGGCTGCACGACGGCATGCAGTTCACGTTCCGCAACCCGGAGCGCAGCACCGACCCTGCCGCGGCCGTCGCCGGGGCGCGATCGGTGATCGTCGGCGCCCGCAGCTACGCGATGGACACGCCCGCGCGTCCGCCCGGCACCGCTCGCGTGGCGCGCTACGCCTGGACCGATCACTACGCGCCGCTGCGCGAGGCGCTGCGGACCGTCGCTCGGCGGCTGCGCGCCGACGGGCACAAGGCGGTGGCGTTCGCCGACGACAACTCGATCGTCGATCGCGAGGTGGCATGGGCAGCGGGCGTCGGCTGGTTCGGGAAGAACGCCAACCTGCTGCTGCCGGGTGGCGGCAGCTACTTCGTGCTCGGGTGCGTGATCACCACCGCCGACCTCCCGGTGGCAGCGTCGTCGGCGCCCGACGGATGCGGCGCGTGCACGGCGTGCTTCGGCGCCTGCCCCACCGGAGCGATCGTCGGGCCGGCCACGATCGACGCTCGCCGGTGCTTGGCCTGGGTGCTGCAGAAGCCCGGCATCATCCCCCGCGAGATGCGCGCTGCGATCGGCGATCGCCTGTACGGCTGCGACGACTGCCAGGAGGCCTGCCCGCCCACCGTGCGGCTCGAGGTCCGGCATCGGCGATCCGGTCCTGCGGATGCGTGGGTGCCAGTCCTCGACCTGCTGCGAGCCGACGATGACACGTTGCTGGCGGCGCACGGCCGCTGGTACCTCGCCGATCGGGACCCGCGGTGGTGGCGGCGCAACGCGCTGGTCGTGCTCGGCAACACCGGCGATCCGTCCGACGCGGAGGTCGTTGCCGAGGTGCAGCGCCACCTGCACCACAGCGACGCGGTGCTGCGGGCCCACGCCGTGTGGGCAGCGGCGCGCCTCGGGCTGCACCACCTGCTGCCCGGCGCCGACGCCGACGCCGACGTGCGAGAGGAGCTGGCCGCCGCGGTTCGCGAACGCGAGGCCTCGACTCCCTACGCTTCGCACCCAGGATGAAGCACCTCCTCGTCACGAACGACTTCCCCCCCAAGATCGGCGGCATCCAGTCGCTGCTCTGGGAGTGGTGGCGGCGACTGCCCGCCGACCACTTCGCGGTCCTCACCTCGCCGTACCGCGGCAGCGAGGAGTTCGACGCCGAGCAGCCCTTCCGTGTGATCCGCACGCGCGAACCGGTGCTGCTGCCGCACCCCTGGATGGTGCGACGGGTCAACGAGCTGGCCGCCGAGGTCGGCGCCGAGCTCGTCGTCCTCGACCCGGCCGTACCGCTCGGCATCATCGGCCCGTCGCTGCAGGTGCCCTACGGCGTGGTGCTGCACGGCGCCGAGGTCACCGTTCCCGGCAGGCTGCCCGGTTCACGCCAGGTGCTGAACCGCGTGCTCGCCGGCGCCGAGCAGATCATCGCCGCCGGTGGCTACCCGGCGGCGGAGGCCGAGCGCTCGGTCGGGCGCCGGCTGCCGATCACGGTCGTGCCTCCGGGTGTGGACACCGATCGCTTCCACCCACTCGACGACGCCGAGCGACGCGCCGCTCGCGAGCGGCTCGGGCTGCCGATCGATGCGCAACTCGTGCTCGGCCTCAGCCGGCTGGTCCCGCGCAAGGGCTTCGACGTCGCGATCCGCGCCGTGGCCCGTCTCGCCCGGACGCATCCCGATTGCGTCCTGGTCATCGCCGGCTCCGGCCGCGATCGGCGCCGACTCGAGCGGCTGGCGAAGGATCGCGGTTCGCCCGTGCGCTTCCTCGGCCGCGTCGCCCATGACGACCTGCCCGACCTGTACGGCTGCGCCGACCTGTTCGCGATGCTGTGTCGCAGCCGTTGGGGCGGGCTGGAGCAGGAGGGGTTCGGGATCGTGTTCGCCGAGGCGGCCGCCTGCGGGGTGCCGCAGGTCGCCGGTGACAGCGGGGGCGCTGCCGAGGCGGTCGCCGATGGCGTGACCGGAATCGTCGTGGGCGACCCCGAGGATCCCGACGAGGCCGCCGCCGCGATCGCCGAGCTGCTCGACGACCCCCTCCGACGGGTCGAGATGGGCCACGCCGCTCGCCGGCGGGCGATCGCCGAGTTCTCCTACGATCTCCTCGCCCGGCGCCTGGGCGACGCTCTCGGCGCCACCGGGTGACCGTCGGTAGCATGCTGGGCGTGCAGCGCAACGGTGCGCCCGACGCGTCCCGTGAGGCGCCCGCTCCCGACGTCGAGCCACGTTTCGGTGACGGCAGCGAACCGTCGCCGTCCGGCGGCCTCGATCGGATCATCCACGTCGACCTCGCCCTGACCGCGCTGTTCGTCGTGTCGGCCGTGGCGGCTGCCGTGGTGTTCGACGGTGCGGCCCGCGTGATCGCTGTCGTGGTCGCGCTCGGCCTGTTCCTCATCGGGGTGTTCGCGTTCCTGATCGCCTACTTCGTCGCCGTCGGGCGCAGCCGCACCGAGGAGATCGGTGTCGCCGAGCTGTACCTCCTGACCGGTGAGGCACTCCCCGCGCGGGCCCGCAAGCTGCTGTGGCTGGCACTCGGCGTGCAGACCGTCACCGCGCTCGCGACTGCGCTGGCCCGGCCGAACACCGACGGTCGGGCCGGGTCGACGTTGGCGTTCGGGGTGCTGGTGCCGATGCTCGGCATCGGTCTCAACGGCTTGGCCAGCGCTCGCCACGGCACGTTCGGCCCGCGCCGCCGGCGAAGTGAGCTGGCGGAGGATGCCGACGTGGACCACGTCACGGACTCGCCCGGCCATCCGGCGACGAACGAGGAGTTGGACTAGACAATGACCATGGCCGACACCGCCTCGCTCTCGCTCACCATCGACGCCCCGCCCGAACGCGTGTGGTCGCTGGCGACCGACTTCGAGCGCTACCCGGCGTGGGCCCGCGACGTCAAGGAAGCCGTCGTGCGATCCACCGACGACGAGGGACGCGCCACCGAGGTCGAGTTCCGCGCGTCTGCCCTCGGACGCAGCACCCACTACACGCTGACCTACGACTACAGCGAGGCCCCGAAGGCGCTGTCGTGGCGCATCGTGCGCGGCGACATCATGCGCACGATCGACGGTGCCTACCGCTTCGCTGCCAACGACGCCGGCGGCACCGAAGTCACCTACGACCTGTCGATCGAGCTGGTGGTGCCGCTGCCCGGGTTCGTCAAGCGGCGTGCCGAGGTGCGGATCCTCAACACGCTCAAGGAGCTCAAGGAGCGCGCCGAGTCGTGACGCTCGCCGCCGGCATCGACATCGGCGGCACCAAGTGCCTCGGGGTCGTCATCGACGACGGCGGCGGCGTGGTCGAGCAGATCAAGGTGCCCACCCCGCAGCAGCCCGACGCGCTCGTGGCCCGGATCGCGCAGGTCGCTCGCGCCCTGCCGGCCGCATCGACGCTGGGCGTCGGGCTGCCCGGCCTCGTCACCCGCGATGGTGTCGTGCGCGCGTCGCCCAACCTGCCGGAGGTGAAGGAGCTGGACGCGCGCGGCGCGCTGGAGCGCGAGCTCGGCTGCCCGGTCATGGTCGGCAACGACGCGACGTGCACCGCGATCGCCGAGTGGCGCCGGGGGGCGGGGCGCGGGGTGGACGACCTCGTGCTGATCACGCTCGGCACCGGGATCGGCGGCGGTTTCGTGACCGGGGGGCGCTTGCTGCTCGGCGCGAACGGCTTTGCCGGCGAGATCGGCCACATGACCGTGCAGCGCCACGGCATCCCGTGCCCTTGCGGCCGCAATGGGTGCTGGGAGCGCTACGCGTCGGGCAGCGGGCTGAGCGCACTGTCGGGCGGCCGCCGCGGGGAGGACGTCGTGGGTGCCTGCCGCGACGGTGATCAGGCGTCATGGACGGTCGTCGAGGAGTTCGCCGATTGGGTGGCGATCGGGCTCGTCAACCTGACCAACCTCGTCGACCCGGCACGCATCGTGCTCGCCGGCGGCCTCGTCGAGTCCGCGGACGTGATCGCCGATCCGATCCGCCGCTGCTTTGCCGGGCGGCTGTACGCACCGGACCACCGTCCGCATCCGGAGCTGCGGTTCGGCGAGCTCGGCGAGGAGGCCGGCGCGATCGGCGCCGCCCTGCTCGGCGCCGGCGATCAGTCGGTGGTGTGGGGCACGTAGTTGGCTCGAGCCGACTCGATCTCCCGCCAGGCCGCCTTGCGGTTCTCGAAGCCGGCCGTCGTCGCGTACTTGCCCGGTTCGAGCGCCTTGTAGACGTCGAAGAAGTGCTTGATCTCCTCGAGCAGCTCGTCGGGGAGGTCCTTGAGGTCCTCGACACCACGCCAGCGCGGGTCGGACGGTGGCACGCAGATCACCTTGGCGTCGGGGCCGGCCTCGTCCTGCATCCACAGCAGGCCGACCGGCTTGGCCTCGACCCAGATGCCGGGAAACGTCGGGTCCTCGAGCAGCACGAGCGCGTCGAGTGGGTCGCCGTCCCCAGCGAGGGTGTCGGGGATGAAGCCGTAGTCGGCGGGATAGGTGGTCGCGGTGAACAGCCGGCGGTCGAGGAAGATGTGACCGGTCTCGTGGTCGATCTCGTACTTGTTGCGGCTGCCGCGCGGGATCTCGATGACGACGTGGATGCAACCCTCTCGGGGGGCCTTCGGCATGGGGTGCATCGTGGCACAGCGAAAGCCCCGGCGCCCAGGGCCGTCGAACGATAGCGTCGAGCCCCTATGGAGTTCCGGCGCATCACGAACCTGCCACCGTACGTCTTCTCGATCATCAACGGGCTGAAGATCGAGGCACGTC
>CAZMGD010000151.1:0-7751 GCA_964565705.1 uncultured Ilumatobacteraceae bacterium
CGAAGATGTAGGTGAGCGAGATCTCCAGCCGCTTCTCGCGGGGGATGTCGACGCCGGCGATACGTGCCATGTTCCGTTGGTGCCCTTCTCAGCCCTGGCGCTGCTTGTGGCGGGGGTTCTCGCAGATGACGTGCACGCGCCCGTGGCGACGGATCACCTTGCACTTCTCGCAGATCTTCTTGACGCTCGGGCGGACCTTCATCGTGGGGTTTCTTCCTGGGGGTTCACTTGTAGCGATACGTGATACGGCCCCGGGTGAGGTCGTAAGGGGTGAGCTCCACTTGCACCTTGTCGCCGGGCAGGATGCGGATGTAGTGCATGCGCATCTTGCCGGAGATGTGCGCCAGCACCTTGTGCCCGTTCTCCAGCTCGACCCGGAACATCGCGTTGGGCAAGCTCTCGAGGATCGTGCCTTCGAGCACGATGGCGTCTTTGCTGGGCTTGGGCAGGGCGGAACTCCTCGAACGATGTGCTGGGTGGCCGATCCCGGAACGGAGCGTCGCGGACGCGCCAGGCCGGTCAGGGCCGAGGAGCAATGCTACCGGCGCGAACGCCGCGCGCCAAGCGCCCTGACCAGGCACGATTCGTGCGCTCGGTCGGGTCCGGGGACCCGCAGCCAGCCGTACCGTAGCGCACGTCCCAGGTTCTCGGTCGGCTTCTGGTCGCCAGAGCGACCAGAAGCCGACCGAGAACGCGAGCTAGACGATCCCGGCCTTCACCGCGTAGGCGACGGCGTGGGAGCGGTTACGCAGGTTGAGGCGCGTCGTCACGTCGTGGATCACGTTCTTGATCGTCCGCTCGGAGTAGGCGAGCTGGCCGGCGATCTCGTGGGTGCCCAGACCCTCGGAGAGCAGCTTCAGCACGCAGCGCTCGCGTTCGCTCAGACCGTCGGCACCCAGACCTCGGGGGGTCAAGACGTCGTGCTGGAGGCGGTTGATCTGTTGGAGCAGGCGTCCGATCAGGTCCGGGGCCAGCGTGCCGTCCCCCTTCGTCGCGGCCACGACCGCACCAGACAGCGTCTCGGGCGAGGCCTCTGCCCTGCGGAGCACGCCCGCCACGCCGGCACCGATGGCGAGCATCAGTCCGCTGTCGTCGAGGCGGGTCGCGACCAGCACGATTCGCGGTCCGCCCCCACCCTGGAGGCCGCGCACGACGCGCACGACGGACTCGTCGATCTCGTCGCTGACCACGACGGCGACACTCGCGTCGTCGATCCGATCCCCTTCCACGACGTAGCACTCCGGGCGGCCCCGCAGCTGGGCGGCGACGCCCGCTTGGGAGATCGGATCGTGGCTGTAGACGTAGACGGCCAAACGCTCGGTCATTGGATTGCACCCTCCTGATCGCGGTCCGGGCACCTGCTCGGAGCAGGTGGGCAGGCCGGACGCATGTAGCTCAGAGACGGCGATGACCCTGCGGATACACCTTGTGGGTCGGCTCGGCTGCCCGAGCGTGCAGCGTGCGCCTGAACGAGCAACGAGCGACGGCTCAAGGGGCACCCGATGCTGTCCGTCAGGCGCTTCCGGCACAGCGGGGGCTTCCGTACCGTCGGCAGGCATGGGTGCCACAGCTTCACTCGACCGATCAGCGCTCACCGTCGACCCCGGCGGCGAGGTCAGCGCCGTGCTCCGCGTGCGCAACAACGGCGCCGTCGTCGACCAGTTCCACTTCGAAGGTCTCGGTGCCGGCGCGTCATGGATCAGCGTCCAACCGGATCACGTCTCGCTGTTCCCCGGCGGCGAGGAGACGGTCACGGTCTGGTTCCGTCCGCCCCGGGTGGCGGCCACGCCACCGGGCCCGATGCCATTCGGGGTCAAGGTCGTGTCCCACGAGGAGCCTGAGGGTTCATACGTCGAGGAGGGCGTCCTCACCGTCGGGTCGTTCGCCGAGCGGACGGTCGAGCTGTTCCCCGTGACGGCACGCGGTCGACGCTCCGGGAAGTTCGAGTTGGCGATCGACAACCGTGGGAACGCGCCGATCATCGTCGAGTTGGCAGCATCCGATGCCGAGGATGCCTGCACCTACGGGTTCTCGACGACGTCGGAGCGGATCGAGCCCGGTACCGCCCGCTTCGTCAAGCTCCGGGTCGCACCCCGCAAGCGCTTCTGGAAGGGCGCACCCAAGACGCACCAGTTCCAGGTGATCGTCAGCGAACGAGCGCCAACGGTCGAGATGACCCAGGAGGCAGTGGCCGTCGCCGCCGACGCGTGGGCGCCTCCCGGCTCCGCGTCGGCCGATTCGGCGGCGACAGCGACGCCTGCACCCGGCGGCGCTGTCGCCGTCGTCGAAGCACCCACGGTGCCCGACGCCGAGTCGGATCCCGTACCGGTGGCCCCGCCGGAGGTCCTCAACGGCACGCTGCTCCAGGAGGCGCTCGTGCCGCCGTGGTTGATCAAGGCGATCCTCATCGCCCTGGCCGCACTGCTCGTGCTGTGGATCCTCTGGCAGACGCTGTTCAAGTCGACCGTGGAGTCCGCGGCGCGCGACGCCGTCGAGGAGCCGATCGCCGAGCTGACCGAACGGGTCGACGAGGTCGCCCCGACGACGGTGTCACCGCCGACACTGGCCGACGGCGAGACGGCGCCGACCGGCGAGGACACGGGCGCGGGAGCCGACGGTGAGGGGACCGGGACCGGGACCGAGGGGACCCCGACCGACGGGACGGGAACCGACGGGACGGGAACCGACGGCACCGGGACCGACCCGACCGCCACGACGGCGCCCGCGTTCGCGACGCCGTTCGGGAACCCGTCGGACTTCCAGCTCGGGAGCGCTTCGTCGGTACCGGCGGGCACCACCCAGACCTTCTCCCAGCCGTTCTCGGCGCAGTTCTCGCTGACAGATCTGGTGTTCCAGAACCCGGCGGGCGACACCGGCCTGATCACGGTCTCGCGAGACGGCGCTGTGCTGTTCACCTCGGCGCTCGAGAACTTCCGTGACCTCGACCAGCACTTCGTCGCCCCGTACACGTTCGCCAGCGGGCAGAGCCTGCTGATGAGCGTCACCTGTACGACGCCGGGTCCGGGCGGCGCGGGTTGCTCGGTGTCGGCCTCCTTCGCCGGCTTCGCCAGGTGAGCTCGCGGTGGCGGCGGGGTTCGACACGGTGCACGCGTGGCGGCTGCTGCTCGTCGTCGCCGCGCTGGCCGTCGCTGCCGTCTGGCCGACGGCCGGCGGCGGCACCCGGGCCGCATCACCTCCGGCTGAGCTGATCTCCACCGAGGATGGCCTCACCCAGCTCCCGACGCTCGATCGCGAGCCGTCGATCTCCGGCGACGGCGACATCGTCGTGTTCACCGCTCGGGCACCGTTCGACGACGGCGGCGGCGCCACGACGACCACGCCGAGCTCGTCGACCACGTCCACGGCCACGTCGACGACGTCGACCACCACCTCCTCCTCCTCCGCCACGACCTCGACGACCGAGCCGGGCATCGTGGTCAAGGCCCTCCCCGCGGCCTCCATCGCCGTCGCCGCGGGCACGACGCAGGTGTTCGTGCGCGACCGCTCGACGGGCATCACGGCCGCGGTGCCGCTTCCGGCCGGTGGCATCGAATCCACCGGCGGGGTCGTCAGCCGCGATGGGTGCCACATCGCGTACTGGGCGTCGAGCCAGCCGGCGACGGGAGCCTCCACGAACTGGTACCTCTACCGGTGGAACCGCTGCGCCACGATCCCGGTCGCCGAGCGAGCGACGCCTGGAGCACCGTGGCTCACGAACCTCGGCGCGATCGCGATCTCTGCCGACGGCCGTTCGATCGCGTATTCGGCACGCCAGTACGGCGGCCTCCTCGCGGTCGCGGTCATCGACGTGGACGCACACACCGAGCGCTCGCTCCCCGGGACGTTCACCGGCCCCGGCCCGGGCGGCGTCGCCGAGCACCTCGACATCTCCGACGACGGCAGCGTGGTGACGTTCGACGAGATGGGCGCGGGAGGGTCTGCGGTGGGATCCTGGGATCTCCCCTCCGATGACCGAAGCCAGATCGGCGACGGTGACGACCCCTCGCTCTCCGCCGACGGCCGATACGTCGCCTATGCGTCGGGAGGCGCTGGTGTCGTCGCCGACCGTGCGACCGGGGACCATCGGGCCTTTGCCAGCTCCGCCGGCGACGCGGAGATCACGCCGGACGGCATGCAGGTCGCGTTCACCTCGTACGATCCGCACGGCACCCCGACCGGCGTGCACGTCGCTCGCTCCACCGCCGGGTTCTTCGACACGATCGCGACGGAGCTCGTGTCGTTCGGCACCGACGACACAGCGGTCGCTGCCGCCCAGCCGACGATCTCGGCGACGGGCCGCTTCCTCGCGTTCGTCTCGCCCGAGGCAGCGCTGTTGGGCGCACCCGCCCCGGTCGCGGGCCTCGACGTGTGGCTGCGCGAACGGCCCGCGGCGCTGTCCACCGGCGCCGAAGTCGCGTTCGGCTCGGTCACGATCGGCACGCTGGCCGGTCCGATGTCGATCACCGTCACCAACACGTCGAACGTCTCGGTGCAGATCGACGACGTCGCGTCGCCGGCCGCACCGTTCGCCGTCGCGACCGACGGTTGCTCGGGCGTCACCTTGGTGCCCGCAGCGGCGTGCACGATGACCGTGACGTTCACCCCGGGAAGTCCGGGAGATGCCGCGGCGTCGGTGACGATCACCGGTGACGGCGCCACCGCGACGACGAGCCTGCACGGTGCCGGCATCACACCCGGCGCGCTGATCCTCACCCCTGCCGCGCACGACTTCGGAAGCGGTGTGGCCGGCACGTCGTTCCCGGCGGCGACGTTCACGGTCACCAACACCGGTGGCTCTGCGACGGGCGTGACCGCGGTCGGTCTGGCCGGAACCGGCGCCGACCAGTTCGACCTCCTGGCCGACACGTGCACGGCCACGATGCTGCCGACGACCGCGAGTTGCACGTTCGAGGTGTCGTCCGTCGTCACCCGAGCCGGTCCCCAGCAGTCCGCCATCCTCGTGTCGGGCAGCAACGGTCAGACGCTGAGCGCCGCTCTGCTCGTGACCGGTGCCGCCGCGCCGCCCGAGGTGACGCCGACTCCCCCGCCGCCACCGCTCCCCACCACGGCGCCGACCCCGCCTCCGACGACGGCGCCGCCCACGCCGACACCGGTGTTCACGCCGACGATCGTGATGAACCCCGGCGTGGTCCGGCCCGGCCAGGTCACGACCGCAGTCGGCAGCGGCTTCCCGCCGGGCGCCACGGTGCAGCTCGCGTTCTCCGGCGAGGCGCCGTTCGCGGTGACGACCGCCGACGCCGCGGGTGCGTTCCGGGCCCCGATGCTGATCCTGCGCAACGCGCCGCGAGTCGGACCCTACGAGGTGCTCGCACTCGACCAGCCGCAGTTCTCCGGCGTGCGTGCGCCTCTCCTCGTCGACCTGGCGTCGTTCCAGCCGAGCGGCGCCAACGACGCCGGCGTGACCAACGGACTCCGCGCGTTGTACGGCAGGGGTGGTTGATGCGCACGCACGCCAGGGGTTGCCTCCTCGTCGCGCTCGTGCTCGGCGGCGCCGTGCTGGTGGGGCCCGCCGGCGTCCACACGCGCGCGGCGTCGCCGCCCGCAGAGTTGGTGTCCACATCGGACGGGGCCAGCCCGCTCGCCAACGCCGACGACGAGCCGTCGATCTCGGGCGATGGCCGGATCGTGGTCTGGACCAACACCGCTCCACCGGGGGCCGCCACCGTGCCGGGCGGCACGTACGTGGCCTGGATCCGAGACCGAACGGTGGGCACGTCTGCCCCGATCCCCACGCCACCGGGCGCCGCCGACTCGTTCGCGCCGGTCGTCAGCCGCGATGGGTGTCACGTCGCCTACTGGGCGGCGACGGGCCCGGCGGGAGCGGCGTCCTGGGGGGTGTACTCGTGGGACCGGTGTGCGAACAGCGCCCCTCGCCTGGTGTCGCCTGGTGCCGGAGCACTCAGCCGCTTCGGTGCCGACCTCGGGCGGCTGGCGACGTCCGCCGACGGGCGCTACGTCGCGTACTCCGCTGCCAACGACGGGCCCGGTACCGTGCGCGTCGCCGTGTCCGACACGTCCGCCGACCCTGCCACGGAGCAGACCATCCCCGGCGCCTACCTCGCGCCGACGTTCGGTGTGGACGGCGTGCACATCGACATCTCCGACGACGGCGCCTACGTCGCGCTCGACGCCCGGGAGGGCCAGACGAACGTCGTGACCGGGTGGGTCCGCGCGACCGGCGCTCGTGAGCGGATCACGGTGCGCACCGACGGCGTACTGCCATCGGCGAACACTTACGGCATCGAGCCGTCCGTGTCCGCCGACGGGCGCTACGTGGCGTTCACGTCCACCGAGGAGGGCAGCGAGCAGGTCTACGTGCACGATCGAGCGACGAACACGACCCGTCGCCTCACCGGGATCCCCGGCGGTCCGCCGCTCGGCATCACCGCCGAGGATCCGGAGATCTCCCCCGACGGCTCGCAGGTCGTGTACGAGCAGGACGGGCCCGGCCAGGACACGTACTGGATCCAGGTGACGCGCTCGACGTCTGGGTTCTTCGACTCGGTCGCGTTCGAACTCGTCTCCTACGGCGTCGACGACGCGCCCGCCCAGTCGTTCGCGCCGACGATGTCGGCGACGGGCCGCTTCGTCGCGTTCGGGTCGTTCGACGGTGTCGCGCTGTCCGGCAACGGCGGCTTCCCCGACGGCCGGGACGTCTGGTTGCGCGAGCGGCGCCCGTCGCTGACGGTGACGTCACCGATCGACTTCGGAACGGTGACGATCGGGATCTCGTCGGGCGTCCAGACCGCGGTCGTGACGAACACCTCCAACGTGCTGGTGCCCGTGACCGTCACGCCGCCCGCCCCACCGTTCTCGATCATCGCCGACGGGTGCAGCGGCGTGGTGCTCGCACCAGGCGAGACCTGCAACGTCGACCTCCGGTTCGCTCCTGGCGCCGCGGGCAACACGATGTCCGTGCTCGGGGTCGACGGCGACGGCGCGACCGCCACCGCGACCCTGCGCGGGGCCGGGGCGACCCCTGGCACGCTCACGTTGACGCCGGCCAGCCACGACTTCGGCAGCGCCAACCTGGGCACGGCGCTCCCGGCGTTCGGGTTCACCGTCACGAACACGGGCGGATCCGCGGCCGCGGTGTCGTCGGTCGCCCGTAGCGGCGCCGGGGCCGACCAGTTCACGGTGACGTCCGATGGGTGCTCCGGCACGAACCTGGCTCCGGCGGCGAGCTGCCAGATCGAGGCGGCAGCGACGGTCACCAGGGTCGGCCTGCAGGCGGCCAACCTCGACGTCACCGGCGGCAACGGCCAGACGCTCGGCGCCGCGCTCACCGTCACCGGCATCCCGTCGAGCGGGACGACCACGACGACGACCACGACGACGACGCTGCCCCCACCGATCGACGTGGTGTTCAGTCCCGGGTTGCGGATGAACCCGGGTGTGGTCCGTCCCGGCGGGGTCACCCAGGCCGTCGGCTCCGGCTTCCCACCCGGGATCCTCGTCCAGCTCGCGTTCGCCGGTGAGGGCCCGTTCGCGACCGTGGCGACCGACGCCACCGGCGCGTTCAGTACGCCGCTGCTGATCCTGCCGAACGGTTACCGGCTCGGCGGCTTCGAGATCGTCGCTCTCGACCAGCCGCTGTTCTCCGGCGTGCGCGCCCCGCTGCTCGTCAACCCAGCGAGCTTCGAGCCGAGCGGCACCAACGATGCCGGCTTCACCAACGGCCTGCGCGCCCTTTACGGCCGCGGCAGCTGAGCGTGCCGACAGGTGTCAGA
>CAZMGD010000152.1:0-5862 GCA_964565705.1 uncultured Ilumatobacteraceae bacterium
GTCACTGGCCGCGCCCAGGCCTTCGCCTCCACCACACCTGACCCACCTCCCCCCCACGCCCCCCGTCCCCCATGCGTTCCTGCGGTCGAATCGGGCCCGGACCGGGCCGGATTCGACCGCAGGTTGGGTGAATCGCCGCCCTCGTGCGTCACCGCGATGCCGTGCTGAGTCCGATCAGTCGGTGGGCCGAGTGGCGTGCACGAGCAGTTGCATGAGCTCGAGCACCTCGGCTCGTGCGTCGTCCATGTCGCGGTCCACCCAGTCGTCGACCTGGCGCATGTATGGCGCGTAGAAGTCCCAGATGCTGATCATCAGCATCACGAACGAGCTGACGACCCTCGGGTCGAACCGCTCACGCCGCACCGGTTCCGGCCCGCCGACCTCCCACTCCCTGGCGATCAGGGCCTGGAACGCGGCCATGATCGAGCGATCCTCGAACGTCTGCTCCGGCGGCACGCCGTCGAGCGCCACCCAGGAGAAGATCCGCGCCCACCCCCCGGAGTCGGCGGTGAACGTGCCCTCGATCGCCTCGTGGATCGTGTCACTGGCCCGGATGAACTCACCGCCGTACAGCACGAACTCCTGGAACAGGGCGACGAGCAGCTTGTCCTTCGTCCCGAAGTGGCGGTGGATCAGCCCGTAGTTGACCCCCGCCCTCGCCGCGACCTCGCGCAACGACACGCTCGACGGGCTGTGCTCGGCCATCAGCTCCGCAGCTGCCCGCAGGATCGCCCCGGCGGGCTTCTCGGCGTCCTCGGTGATGTGCTCGTTGATCCACGGCGGCAACACGTTGCGGGGGGACACCGGGTCAGCCTTCCACAGGG
Organism: uncultured Ilumatobacteraceae bacterium; assembly: GCA_964565705.1. Lineage (GTDB taxonomy): Bacteria > Actinomycetota > Acidimicrobiia > Acidimicrobiales > Ilumatobacteraceae > CAZMGD01. Next base: position 825 of record CAZMGD010000152.1, read on the forward strand.
CTCGCGGAGGCCGCGAGGATGGTCGTATGGCCCACCCCACCCACTCCCTGGTCGGCACCTATCGCCTGCTGAGCGCCACCCACGTCACCAGCACCGGCCAGACCGGCGACCTGTTCGGGCCCGACCCCGTGGGCTACATGACATATACAGCGGACGGCTACATGTTCGTGTTGATGATGCGCGCCGGCCGGCCCGACCTCGCCGCCGGCGACATCCTCGGCGGCAGCGTCGAGGAGCGGGCGGACGCGTTCTCCACGGCGAACTCCTTCGTCGGACGCTACCGAACCGACGGCGACCAGGTGACGTATGACCTGGTCGCCGCGACCTATCCGAACTGGGTCGGCACCACGCAGGTGCGCCGGTTCGCGATCGACGGCGACCGGCTCGTGCTCACGACCCCGATGCTGCTGATGGACGGCGTCGAGCGGTCGGCGACCGTCACGCTCGAGCGCGTGGAGCCGCACATCACCTCGTGACGACGACGTCGAGCCGCTCGGGTCCGTACTCGAGCATGTGATCGACGCACTCCCACTCGAAGCCGTCGGCCAGGCGCACCGAGCCCGGCGGGAACACGTCGAGTGCCTCCTCCAGCACGACCTGGCCCACCATCCGGGTGAGGTGGTTGCCGAGGCAGAGGTGGGGCCCCGAACCGAAGGCGAGGTGTTCGGGATCGCCGCTGCGGTCGAGCCGGAACGTCTCGCCGTCCTCGTAGACGCGCTCATCGCGGTTGGCCGCGCCGATGTGCAGCATGAGGTGATCACCGGTGTGGACCGGGCACCCGCCGAGGTCGAGGTCCTCCCGTGCCGAGCGGAACAGGAACAGCACCGGCGCCTCGTAGCGCAGCGACTCCTCGACCGCCTTGGGGATCAGATCAGGGTCGTCGCGCAGCGTCGGGGCGAGGTCGGACGCCGGGTCGAGCAGGCGGTACAGCAGGTTGCCGATCATGTAGCTGGCCGATAGCGACCCGGCGAGGATGTTGATCGCCAGGGTGCGGATGTGCTGGGGGTGGATGCGCCAGCCGTCGGGGTCGACGGTCTGCACCATCAGCGCCAGCAGATCCTGAGGGCCGCCCTCCGTCAGCGTGTCGCGCGCCTCGATCTCGGCGTCGATCGCCGCGGCGAGCTCGGGGAACGCGCCCTCGATGCCCTCCCCGCGCTCGGTCTTGCCGAGCGTCGGCCACGTGCTGTGCAGCAGCTCGTTGCACCACGCCATGACCTGGTCGTGCATCGCGTCGGGGATGCCCAGCTCGTGCGCGGCCACCGACCCGGGCAGCGGGATCGCCAGCTCGGCCATCAGATCACCGGAGCCGGCGTCGCGCACCGCCTCGAGGCGCCGCCGCACGCTCGCTCGCGTCCACTCCTCCGCAGCGTTCGCCGCTGCCGGCGTGAACCCGCGCAGGAGCAGGCGGCGGATGCGCGGATGCAGGGGCGCATCGATCTCGCCGAGGAAGCTCTCCTCCTCGGGCACGGTGACACCGGGTGCCCGCATGTCGCCGACCGACGACAACTTCTTGGCGTCACGGAAGCCGTACTGCGTCTCGGCAAACGACGTCGTGAACACCATGTGCTCGTTCGGTCGGCTGACCGGGCACTGCTCGCGCAGCTTGGCCAGGAACGCCCAGTCCTTGGTCTTGGTCTGGTCCATCGGGTCGAACGTGAACTCGTTCGTCTCGGTCATCGGGAGGCTCCTCAGGTCAGCGGTTGGTGAAGTGGTCGAGCAGGGCGGCCGACGCGTCGAGGATCGGCAGCGCGTCGTCGAGCGGGACGGTCGGCATGACGACGAGCACCGCGTCGACGCCGATCGCGTGCCACGGCTCGACCTGCGCCGGGTCGGCCATCACGCCGTCGACGATGATCTGCAGCGTGGCCGGATCGCGTCCGGCGTCCTCGGCTGCCCGGCGCAGGCGGATCACGTCGTCGGGGGTGTGGCTCCAATACGGCACCGGGAACCAGCCGTCGGCCCACTCGATGATCGACTCGATCGTCTTCGGGCCCGGCGACGCGCCGAGCAGCACCGGCGGGTGCGGTCGCTGCACCGGCTTCGGCCAGGTCCATGCCTTGTCGAAGCTGATGTGCTCGCCATGGAACGAGGCCTCGTCCTCGGTCCACAGCGCCTTCATCGCCAGCACCTGCTCGCGGACGACCGAGCGTCGTTGCTTCCAGACGACGCCGTGGTCCTCGGCCTCCTCGACGTTCCAGCCGTAGCCGATGCCGAACTCGACGCGTCCACCGGACAGATGGTCGAGCGAGGCGATCTTCTTCGCCGTGTCGATCGTGTCGCGCTGGGCGGCGAGGTAGATGCACGTGCCGAGGCGGATCGTCGACGTCACCGCGGCCGCCGCGGCCAGCGCGACGATCGGGTCGATCGAGCGCTTGTACTCCTCGGGCAGCTCACCGGCGACCGGGAACGGGGTGGCCCGGCTGATCGGGATGTGGGTGTGATCGCCCCCGACGTGCAGCGTGTGCAGCCCGCGCGCCTCGCACTCACGGGCCAGATCCGTGACCGGCGCCGACTGGTCGGACGGGATGACGACGATGCCGACGTCCACGCTCAACCGACCGATATCGGGGCGGAGGCGACGCCGCGCGTCGGCACCAGCTGGTTGTACGCGACCCCGGACTCGTCGAGCTCCCAGTCGCCGATGCGGTCGATCAGTGCCTGGAGGCCGACGCGCACCTCCAAGCGAGCGACGGCGTTGCCGAGGCAGTAGTGGATGCCCGAGCCGAACGTCCAGTGCACCTTCGCGCCGCGGTCGAAGTCGAGCACCTCCGGATCGGGGAACGCAGCCGGATCGTGGTTGGCCGAGCCGTACAGCACGAGCACCTGGTCGCCCTCGGGGATCGTCACGCCGTGCAGCTCGACGTCCCTGGTGGTCGTGCGCGCCAGACCCTGCACCGGGGAGATGTAGCGCAACATCTCCTCCAGCGCGCCGTTCCAGATCCCGGGGTCTGCCTGGAGGCGGCGGCGGTGCTCGGGGTGACGGGCCAGCACCATGATCCCGTGGGCGATCGTGTTCATCGTCGTGTTCTGGGCGGCGTCGTGCAGCAGGCTGCAGAACCCGGCCACCTCGGCGTCGCTGAGGTCCTCGCCCTTCACCTCCGTGTGCAGGATCTGGGAGATCAGGTCGTTGCCAGGGTCCTTGCGCCGCTCGGCGACGATCCCCTCCCAGTAGGCGGCCATCTCGCCGTACGCCCCGAGCGCCTCGGGGCTCGTGAAGTCGGCGCCGCCGAGCGTGTCCATGTTCCACTTCAGGAACTTCGAGCGTTCGCTGGTCGGCAGGTCCATCAGCACGCACATCGTGATCGTCGGGATCATGTGGGCATAGTCGGTCGCCGCGTCGAACGTGTCGCCGAACCCGTCGATCAGCGACTCTGCGTAGGCGCGAACGTGCGGCTCGAGATCGGTGATCCGCTTCGGCGTCAGCACCCGCACGAGCAGGTTGCGCAGCTCGTCGTGGCGCGGCGGGTCCATGTTGAAGATGTTCGGCGGCAGCAGCGTGATGTCGGTGTCGATCAGCGTGCCGCGCGCCGACGAGAAGGTCTGCCAGTCGCGCAGGGCGTTGTCGACGTCCTCGCTGCGGCTCAGCATCCAGTAGTGCGGCCAGACGCGGTGGTTCTCGATCTCGCGGCGGTACACGGGGTGCTCGGCGCGCATCACCTCGTAGGAGGGATACGGGTCGTCGAAGGAGGCGGGGTCGAACGGGTCGAACTCGAACATCGGTGGCCTTTCTCAGGTGCGGAATCGGGGAGCGACGTCGCGGGCGAACCACCGCAACTGCTCGATGAAGTCGGGGATGCTGGCGTCGGGGCCGCCGTAGGAGAAGCGCAGGGCCATGTGCTGCACACCCACCGCCGCGTACTCGGCGATGTCGGCAGCCAGGTCGTCGGGGGTGCCGACGAACCGCAGCCGGCCGCTGTCCGCCAACGGCAGCGGAGGCGCGTACTGGAAGTCGTCGGGCACCGCCTCCCGCTCGGCCCACGTGTCGGCCACGTACGCGTCGGGGGTGTGGTCCAGCAACGTCGTGACGCCACACGAGTAGGAGTAGGCGAAGGGCTCGGTCGCCCCCTCGCGGAGCCGTTCGATCTCGGTGCGTCCGGCCGCGTACTGCTCGGGTGTCGGGAACAGCGGGTGCCATCCCGTGCCCTTGGTCGCTGCCCGCCGGAGGGCCGGCGGTGCGTTGCCGCCGACCCACAGCGGCATCGGCCGCTGATGTGGCGCCGGCCCGAACACGGCGTCGCGGAACGGGAAGTGCTCGCCCTCGTGGTCGACGACCGCGCCGTCGCTCCCCCACAGCAGCCGCAGCACCTCGAGGTGCTCGTCGGTGACCGCGCCCCGAGCGGCATGGCTCGCGCCGAGGATCTCGAACTCCCCGCGCAGGTACCCGACGCCCACGCCGAGGATCATCCGACCACGGCTGAGGTGGTCGGCCGTGGCGACCATCTTCGCGACCAGCGCCGGGTGGCGGTACGAGGCGACGACGACGTCCGTCCCGAACCGGATCCGTGACGTCCTGGCGAGGCCCATGAAGCAGCACGCCAGTGGGTCCAGCCAGTCGGGATCGGTCAGTGACGCGGCGTACGACGGCACGACGACGTGGTCACCGAACCAGACGTGGGCGTAGCCGAGCTCCTCGCCCACCCTCACGAGGTCCGTCATCACCGCTGGGTCGGCGAACGTGCCGAACCCCGGGATGACGAACCCGAACTCCATCAGCGGGCGGCACCCGTCGTGATCGTCGACATCGCCCGCAGGCCGGCAAAGTGTGGCAGGTGGGCCATCTGGCCGCCGTCGCAACGGATCGTCAGGCCCGTGATGAAGCTCGACTCGTCGCTGGCGAGGAACAACGCGAGGTTGGCGATGTCCTCGGGCTCACCGATGCGCGGCAGGAGGTTGTTGTCCTCGATCAGACGGATCACCTCAGGCGGACAGGCGTTGACGAGCGATGGGGTGCGGATCGCACCGGGCGAGATGCAGTTGCAGCGGATCCCCTGCTTGCCGAAGGCGGTGGCGACGCTCATCGTCAGGGTCACGACCGCGC
>CAZMGD010000152.1:5962-7677 GCA_964565705.1 uncultured Ilumatobacteraceae bacterium
GCGTTGTTGTGCAGCACGTGGAGGCCGCCGTAGGTGTCGGCGGCGGTCTGCACCATCGCCCGCACGTCCGCCTCCGAGGAGATGTCGGTGCGGCATCCGATCGCTTCACCACCCGCTTCACGGATGCCGGCGGCGATCTCGTCGGCTCCCTCGCCGTTGCGGTCGGCCACGACCACCTTGGCGCCTTCGCGCGCCATCGTCTGCGCGCTGCAGGTCCCGATGCCCGATGCAGCGCCCGTCACGATCGCGACCTTGCCGTCCAGACGACCCATTCCGGAACCCCCATCCCGCTGGCGCAGCAGTTGCCTGTAGCCAGTGGCTACAGTATCGAGTAGCCGTTGGCTACACGTCAAGGCAGACGAGGGGGATACGCATGCAAGGCATCGACGGCCGCGTCGCGATCGTGACCGGCTCCGCATCGGGCATCGGCCGGGCCAGCGCGCTGACGCTGGCCGGCTACGGGGCGTCCGTCGTGGTCGCCGACATCAACCTGGCTGGCGCGCAGGAGACGGTGGGGCTGATCGAGGAGACCGGGGGCAGCGCGCTGGCGGTCGAGGCCGACATCTCCTCGGAGGGGTCGATCAAGGCGATGGTCGATGCGGCGGTCGATCGCTTCGGCGTCCTGCACCTGCTGCACAACAACGCCGCCGATGTGGTGATCATCCAGCGCGACGGCGACGTCGTGAACATGGACGTCGAGGTGTGGGATCGCACGATGGCGGTGAACCTCCGCGGGCCGATGCTCGGCTGCAAGCACGCGATCCCCCACATGATCGCCGCCGGGGGCGGGGCGATCGTCACCACGTCCTCGACGTCGGGCCAGTTCGGCGACCTGTCCCGGGCGGCCTACGGCGTCTCCAAGTCGGGCATCGACTCGCTGACGCGCTACGTCGCCACCCTCTACGGCAAGCAGAACATCCGGGCCAACGCGGTCGCGCCCGGGGTCGTCAAGACCCCGGCGCTCACCGCCAACGTCGCGCCCGAGGAACTGGCACTGTTCGAGCGCAACCACGTCACGCCCGGGATCGGGGAGCCGGAGCACATCGCCGGTGTCGTCGCGTTCCTGCTGTCCGACGCGGCCGCGTACATCACCGGCCAGGTCGTCAACGTCGATGGCGGCCTGACGATGCACACCCCGCTCTACGCCAACTTCGTGTCGTAGGCGCTCACGCCCGCTTCGGGCGCGGCGCCGCCTCAGCGGCGATCGCCTTCCTCGACGCCGCCCACGAGCAGATCGGGCACATCGCGAAGTCGTGACGGAGGGCCTGGCAATACTCGCGGCCGAAGAAGATGATCTGCAGATGGCGCCGGTTCCAGGTCTCCGGTGGGAACACGGCCTTCAGGTCGCGCTCGGTCTTCTCGACCGAGCTGCCATCGGAGAGCCCCCAGCGGCGGGCCAGGCGATGGATGTGCGTGTCGACCGGGAACGCCGGAACGCCGAACGCTTGCGACATCACCACGCTCGCCGTCTTGTGACCGACACCGGCGAGCGACTCGAGGAACGTCCAGTCGGGCAGCACCTCTCCCCCGGCATCCATGATCTGGGCGGCCGCGGTCCAGAGGTTCTTGGCCTTGGTCGGTGCCAGGCCGACCTCGCGGATGATCGCGAGGATGCGCTCGGGACCCAGCGCCACCATCTTCTCCGGCGTGTCGGCGACGGCGAACAGGTCCGGCGTCACCTGGTTCACCTTCTTGTCGGTGGTCTGCGCCGAGAG
>CAZMGD010000153.1:0-7581 GCA_964565705.1 uncultured Ilumatobacteraceae bacterium
CACGTCGCCCACGTCGTGCACGAGGTGCTCGACGAGCTCGGCGCTGTCGGCTGGCCGAAGACGTCCGGCGGCAAGGGCGTGCACATCTACGTCCGCATCGCGCCCGACCACGGCTTCTCCGACGTGCGCCGGGCGGCGCTCGCCTTCGCCCGCGAGGTGGAGCGGCGGGCACCCATCGACGTCACCACGACCTGGTGGCGCAAGGACCGGGACCCGGCGGCACTGTTCGTCGACTACAACCAGAACGCCCGCGACCACACGATGGCGGCCGCCTACTCGGTCCGCGGCGTGCCCGACGCACGGGTGTCGACCCCGATCCGTTGGGACGAGGTCGACGACGTCGAACCGGCCGACCTGACGATGGCGACCGTGCCTGCCCGCGTCGCCCAGCTCGGCGACCTGCACGCCGGCATCGACGACGCCGTGTTCGACATCTCCCCGCTACTGGAGTGGGCCGAGCGCGACGCCCGCGAAGGAGCTGCCGACGCGCCCGACGACGATCCCGGAGGACACGATCAGTGAGGACGCCCGAGACCTGGCCGGTCACCGCTGAGGACCTCACTGCCGATTGGCTGTCCGCGGCGCTCGGCGAGACGGTGCGGTCGGTCGCGATCGTCGACCGCCACGAGCTGACCAACTCGCACGCCCGGCTCCGGCTGGACCTCGCCGACGGCCGCACGCTGACGACGTTCGCCAAGCTGCCGCCGATCGACCCGTCGCGACGTGACGCGATCATCGCCACGATGATGGGCCGGCGTGAGGCGCTGTTCTACGCCGAGCTGGCGCCGTTGCTCTCGATGCGCGTCCCGCACACGTACGCGGCGCTGTCCGATGATGCCGGCATGTTCGTCGTGCTGCTCGAGGATCTCGAGGTGACCGGGTGCGCGGTCTCCGACGGCACGTGGGGCGTGCCGCCCGACGCTGCGGCGGGGGCCCTTGCCGACCTCGCCGAGATGCACGCCCGGTTCGAGGACCCGGCGGCGCGCCGGGCGGTCGCGCCGTGGGCGACGGTCAGCAAGCCATCGAACACCTACGGCGCGCCGATGCTGCGCCACGGCATCGAGCACCACCGCGACCGGCTCACCGATTCGTTCGTCGCGATCGCCGAGCTGTACTGCGAGCGCCACGCGGAGGTGCAGGAGGTGTGGCACCAGGGACCGCACACGCTGATCCACGGCGACACGCACATCGGCAACCTGTTCCTCGACGGTGAACGGGTCGGGTTCCTCGACTGGGGGATCATCAACGTCAACACCCCGATGCGCGACGTCAGCTACTTCCTGACGATGGCGATGCAGATCGAGGATCGCCGCGCCCACGAGCGCGATCTCCTGCGCGAGTACCTCGCCGTGCGCGCGGCGGCGGGCGCCTCGCCGATCTCCTTCGACGAGGCGTGGACGGCGCACCGCCAGCACGCCGCCTACAACGTGCCCGCCTCGTGCCAGGTCGTGACGTTCCCCGAGGACGCGTCGCCGCGGCGTCGCGTGTTCGCCGACGCGTTCCTCGATCGCGCCCAGGCGTCGCTCGATGACCTGGAAGCGGTTGCCGCCTTGCGCGAGGCTGGCCTGTCGTGACCCTCGACCCAGCGGCGGCGGCCCGACGGCTGGGCCGCACGATCAAGCAGGCTGCGACGACGCTGCAGCAGGAGTATGCAGCCGGGCGGCGCGGTGACGATTCGCCGGTCACGCCGATCTACGGAACGCCGAAGCAGCAGCTCGACGCCGTGCTCGCGGCGATGCGCAAGCAGCCCGACCGCGAGCCGGCGGCGCCGGTCGACGACGCCGACGTGCAGGCCGCGGCTGATGCGCTGCGCACCGTGGACTGGCAGCAGGTCAAAGCGGCCACCGCCAACACGGCGAGCGGCGCCACGGACGCGATGCGGACGATGGCGTCGCACGTCGACTGGGCCAAGGTGCAGCCGGTCGCCGCCCAGGTGTCGAGCGCGCTGATCGCCGCCGTCGCCGCCGGCAAGATCCCCGTCGGCGGCCGGCTCGGCCCGGTGGTGGCCAAGGCGCTCGACGACTCGGGTGTGCTGTCGCAGCAGATCGGCCAGCGGCTCGTCGAGGACGAGGCCCCGCTGCCGCCCGACTTCCGCTACGTCATCGACACCACGGCCACACCGTGACGGCCACACGACAGGCGCTCGCCGCGCTCGCCACCGGCGAGCGCACGTCCGCGCGGTCGGCACTGGAGCGGGCCCCGGGTGACAGCGAACTGGCACGGGCGCTGATCCGCTTCCTCGACGCCGAGCGTGCGGACGGCGTGTACGACGAACCGACCGCGTTCGAGGCGTTCATCGACCACGGCGACAACCCCGAGCTGTACCGGCGCACGATCGAACTGCTCGCCGGGATCCACGCCGATGCCGCTCCGGCCGCGGTGGCCGACATCGGGTGCGGTGACGGTCGCGTGACCGCCGCCGTACTCGGTGCCTCGACGCGCCGGGTGGATCTGGTGGAGCCGTCGGCGACGTTGCTGCAACAGGCGGTGGAGACGGTCGCTCGCCCGGGCATGGAGGTCGTGGCTCATCCGTGCGGTGCCAGCGAGCTCGACGCCGAGGTCGACCCGGACCAGCACTGGGACGTCGTGCAGTCGACGTACGCGTTGCACACCACGCAACCGGCCGAGCGGCCTGCGCTGCTCACCTGGCTCGCCACCCGGTGCGACCGGCTCCTGATCGTCGAGTTCGACACGCCCTCGCTCGAAGACGGCTCCGACGCGCACGTCGCTCACCTCGCCGAACGCTACGAGGCCGGGGTGCGTGAGTACCTCGACCACCCCGAGGCGATCGACGGGTTCCTGATGCCCGTCCTCGTCGGCCAGCTCGACCCGTCGACCCCGCGCGTCACGTTCGAGCAGCCGATCGCCGGCTGGGAACGCGAGCTGCAGGTGTGCGGTTTCCGGACGACCACGGTGCCCGTGTTCGACCACTGGTGGGCGCCCGCCGTCCTGATCGACGCTCAGGTGTGATCGACGCAGTGGCCCGACACCGCGAAGTGGTGCAGGTCCAGCACGACGCCGTAGCGATCCTCGATCGATGACGCCAGCTCGGCGAACTCGACGGCGGGCACCAGGGTGACCTGCTCGCAGATGTCGCAGAGCACGGTCACGGTGGCCGGGCCGAGCAGCCGGTAGATCGCCGGACCGTGCCCGAGGTGCACGTGCTCCACGACGCCGACGTCTTCCAGCTGGCCGAGCGTCCGGTACACCGTCGTCAGGTCGATGTGCGGCAGCTCGCCAACGAGGTGGTCGGCGGTCACCCCGTCCGGGCTGCCGTACAGCGCCGACACGATCGCCCGCTTCGCCGACGTGACCCGTCCACCGGTCTGGCGCACCCGGGCCAGCGCCGAGTCCACGTCCGCCGGCGAGTGATCCGTCGTCTGGTGGTGAGGCCGCGCCACACCTCGCACTGTACGCGTCCGGGTCTGAAGGAAGGTGCCGGTCCGAAAGACGTCAGATCGCTGTGATCCAGGCGGCGGGCCGCCGACGTCTTTCAGAATGGTGGTTTCATTCAGTTCGGCACACCGTCAGTACTTGCGCGGTGGGGGTGGGGGAGCGCCCGTCAGGGCGACGCGGGCGGTCTCCCAGACGGTGCGCCCGACCGTGGAGACGGTGACGGGGTCGTCGGCGACGACGCGAACCCAGGCGCCGACGTCGCCGGGCAGCGTGCTGACGCCGATGCGGGTGCCGTCGACGACGATGGTGAGTGCGGCGTGCAAGGAGTCCGCCAGCGCGCGCGCACCCACGAGCGGCGTCAGCACCAGGAACGTCGAGACGATGTCGCGGCCGTCCATCACGCCCAGCCCGGCCGCGCGGCCGTCGGGCAGGAGTCGGACCCGGTCGACCACCAGCGGCCGCCCGTCCGGGGCCGACACCTCGAGGTCGCTCGCAAAGGCGTCGTACTCGTGGCGTTCGCCACGCGACAGGCGCCCGGCGTACACCGTCTCGCCGATCAGGAGCGTCGCCGTCGGCTCCATCGTGACCCGAACGCGCTGGGCGAAGCGCGATCCGGCGAAGGGGATGACGGGATCGGGCAGGTACTCCAGGAACGAACCTGCGGCGAGATCCAGGTGCACGATGGAGGTCGCGTACCCGTGCTCCATGCGGTACAGCTTCGTGTGCGCCTGGGTGGTGACGTGGGCCGCCGCGCCCGGCCCGACGCTGATGTCCAGGCGCTGTCGGTCGCCCTGCAGCACGCCGCCGCCGGTCGTCATCAGCAGCGTGTACGGCAGGTCGGGGCGGGCCTCGTCGTAGTACAGCGGGCGCATGATCTGCAGCGGCGACTTCTGGTAGCGGTGCACGAGCTCGGTGCGGTCGCCGCGCCGCTCGTAGGCCAGCTCGAGCACGCCGACCTTGCCCGGGCTCCCGACGGGCAGCGCCGCCGACGCGGTCCCGAATCGGGCCACCTCCGGCGGGACGCGCGGTGCCTCGAAGTGCGCCGGCTGGAGCCGCAGGCCGCCGTATCCGGTCAACGCCACAGCGCGAGGATCCGGTCGTGCAGCTCCTGCACGCCGTCACCCTCCAGCGAGTTCGTCAGCACGACCGGCTTGCCGGCGCGCACCGCGTGCGCGTCGCGTTCCATCACCGCGAGGTCGGTGCGCACGTACTGGGCGATGTCGATCTTGTTGATGACGAGGATGTCGCTGTCGGTGATGCCGGGCCCGCGCTTGCGCGGCATCTTCTCGCCCTCGGACGTGTCGAGCACGAACACGAAGACGTCGGCGAGGGCACGGGAGAACGTGAGCGTCAGGTTGTCGCCCCCCGATTCGTAGATCAGCGTGTCGATGTCGGGGAAGCGCTCGAGCATCTCCTCGCCGGCAGCGAGGTTCATCGTCGGGTCGTCGCGCACCGCGGTGTGCGGGCAGGCCCCGGTCTCGACGCCGACCACGCGGTCGGGGTCGAGGATGCCGGCCAGCTCGCGGCGCACGTGGTGGGCGTCCTCCTGGGTGTAGATGTCGTTGGTGATCACGCCGGGCGACCTGCCCCCGGCGATCAGCACCGGCACCAGCGCCTCGGTGAGCGCGGTCTTGCCCGAGCCGACCGGTCCGCCGATGCCGATCCGCAGCACGTCCTCGGTCATGTCGTGATCGCTCCTCGTCAGCTGGCGAACAGGCGGGCGTCGGCGCGCTCGTGGTGGGCGGAGGAGACGTCGGCCATCGGGGCGAAGCCGCCCAGGTCGTCGATCGATCGGCCGAGCGCGTCGGCGGTGACCGCCTCGATCACCGGCGCGGCGCGGCGCAGCAGCACCTGCACCTCGCGGTGGTCGAGCAGCCGGAGCCGCAGCGCGGCACCGGCGAAGCTGTTGGCGAACGCGAAGAGGTCGGACGCGACCGCTCGCTCGCAGGAGACGCCGGCCGCCGCGTAGCAGAGACCGCTGGCCACCGGCTGACAACCCGGGGCCTCGCGCGACCGCACCCTGCGGCGGTACTCGGTGAGCACAGCGCCGTCGAAGAGCTGCTCGGCGAGGCCGAGCACGGCGCGGCCGCTGCGGGTGGACGCAGCTCGCATCTCGGCGCTCAGCTTGGACGCCAGCAGCAGCTGGTCGACCCGCGCGACCGCGTCGACGTCGCCTGCTCCGGCGGCGCGGTGCGCTACCGCGAGCGCCGTCGCGTCTCCCGGACCGACCGAGGTGACCAAGAGGTCATCGAGCAGGCCGGGTACGCCATCGGCGGTGACGAGCCTCGCCTGCAGGAACCCTTCCAACCCGTGCGACATCGTGTACAGGCCGCTCGGGAACGCCGAATCCGCCAGCTGCAGGCTGACGAGCAGCTGGGTGAGATCGGTGTCGCGCACGATGACTCAGGCCAGGTAGAACAGCTGCGACAGCGGCAGGTGCTCGGCGGGCGCGATGTGCACCGGGTCGCCGTCGACGGTCACCCGATAGGTCTCCGGGTCGACCTCGATCGACGGGGTCGCGTCGTTGCGCACCATGTCGCGCTTGCCGATGCGCCGGGTGTTCACGACGGGCAGGATCTGGCTCTCCAGGCCCAGCTGCTCGGGCACGCCGCGCTCGATCGCCGCCTTGGACATGAACGTCACCCGGGTGCGCTGCAGCGCCTTGCCCAAGCTGGCGAACATCGGCCGGTAGTACACGGGCTGTGGCGTCGGCAGCGACGCGTTCGGGTCGCCCATCAGCGCCCAGTTCACGATCCCGCCCTTGACGATCAGCTTGGGCTTGGCGGCGAACGCGTCGACCGGCCAGAGAACGATGTCGGCGAGCTTGCCGGGCTCCAGCGACCCGACGTGTTCGGCGACGCCGTGGGTGATCGCCGGGTTGATCGTCAGCTTGGCGAGGTAGCGCAGGACCCGGAAGTTGTCGTGCTCCACAGCGTCCTCGGCGAGCTTGCCCCGCTCGGCCTTGCAGTGGTGGGCGGTCTGGAACGCGCGGGTGAACGTCTCGCCGATGCGGCCCATCGCCTGTGAGTCGGAGGAGAACATCGAGATGATCCCGAGGTCGTGCAGCACCGTCTCGGCGGCGATCGTCTCGACCCGCACCCGTGAGTCGGCGAACGCGACGTCCTCGGGGATGTCGTGGGAGAGGTGGTGGCACACCATCACCATGTCGAGCAGCTCGTCGACCGAGTTGACCGTGTAGGGCAGCGTCGGGTTGGTGGACGACGGCAGCACGTTGGGGTGGCCGGCCATCGTGATGATGTCCGGCGCGTGGCCACCGCCCGAACCTTCGGTGTGGTACGTGTGGATCGCCCGGCCGGCGATCGCGGCGATCGTGTCGCCGACGAACCCGCCCTCGTTCAGCGTGTCCGTGTGCACGGCGACCGGCACGTCGTACTCGTCGGCAACGTCCAGCGCCTTGCTGAGCGCGGCCGCGGTGCTGCCCCAATCCTCGTGCACCTTGAGGCCAGCGGCCCCCGCCTCGATCTGCTCGACGAGGGCCTCGGCCATCGACCCGTTGCCCTTGCCGAGCAAGCCGACGTTCACGGGCAACGCCTCGACGGCCTCCAGCATCCGATGGATGTTCCACGGGCCCGGCGTGCAGGTCGTCGCGTTCGTGCCATCGGTCGGGCCGGTACCGCCACCGAACAGCGTGGTGACGCCGTTGGAGAGCGCTTCGATCGCCTGCTGGGGCGAGACCAGGTGCACGTGGGCGTCGATCGCGCCGGCGGTCGCGATCAGGTGCTCGCCGGCGATGACGTCGGTGGACGGCCCGACGACGAGGCGGGGGTCGACGCCGTCCTGGAGCTGAGGGTTGCCGGCCTTGCCGATGCCGGCGATGCGCCCGTCGCGCACGCCGATGTCGGCCTTGACGATCCCGATCACCGGATCCATGACGATCACGTTCGTGATCACGAGATCGAGCGCCCCACCGGCGCGCGTGGCCGCGGGATCAGAGGCCATGCCGTCGCGGGCGGTCTTGCCGCCGCCGAACACGACCTCGTCGCCGTAGCGGCCGGCCGCGTGGTCGTGCTCGATCTCGATGACGAGGTTGGTGTCGGCGAGCTGCACTCGGTCGCCGGTGGTCGGTCCGAACAGGTCGGTGTACTGGCGGCGGGAGACGATGGCCATCAGCTGACCGTCGCGGTGCGGGTGGTGGGTTCGCCGTCCTCGAAGCCGCGCTCGGCG
>CAZMGD010000154.1:0-7444 GCA_964565705.1 uncultured Ilumatobacteraceae bacterium
GCGCCGGCGCGCATCGACTCGTCGAAGAACACGAACTGCTCGATCGCGGTCATGCCCTGACCGCCCCACTCCTTCGGCCAGCCGACACCGACCCAGCCGTCGGTGCACATCTGCTTCCAGACCCGGCGGTGGGCGGGGCCGATGCCGTGGCCGGCGGCGAGTTCCTCGCGCACCTCGTCGGTCAGCAGGTTGTCGTAGTACTCACGAAGCTCGGCCCGGAGCGCTTCGTGTTCGGGCGTGTACCCGATCTCCATGGGAACCCCCTCTGGCGTTTGCGGGACGTTTGTAGCAGATCCCCGCCGAAATCACTTGACCGAGTGGTCAAGGCTCAGTGCTGGTCGATGTGGGCGCGCAGCGCGGTGCCGCTGCTGGACAGCCATCCCTTGGTCTGGGCGTAGGCGAGCATCCCGTCGAAGCGCTCGTCCCAGTCCTCGCCGACGCCCTGGTCGTGGGCCGCATTGCGCAGTGCTGCCACGCCCAGCCAGGCGTGATCCCCGTCGAAGCTGCCGAACTTGCCGAGGTCGTGCGGTGCGTCGCCGACGATCTCCACGCTCAGCTTGTCCAGCACCTCGGGGTCGACGAGCTCCGCCTTGGTGGATTTCGTGATGCGCACGTACATGGGGGAGAACCTAGCGAGAGTCGATGTCGGCGGCCGAGGGGTCTGAGTCTCGGCCGCCGACGATCGCTGGGCTCACCGACTGACACGACGCCGCAAGCCCCCAAGCAGTGCCGTCGTGGTGTGCCCCTCGTCACACCGTACATCATCGAGCGGGTGCTCCTGCAATCTCGGGAGCAAATCGGGTGCCAGAACACCCGATCTGCTCCCGAGAACGGATGGATGGCTCGGCAAGACTGGTCACCATGGAGCCGTTCTTGTTGATCGGGGAGCACGTCGCGCTCGAACCGCTGCTGGCCGAGCACGTCGACGACCTGGTCGCCGCGTCGACCGAGGACCGGTCCGCATACGACTGGACGGCGGTGCCGGGCGATGTCGAGTCGATGACCGCCTACGTCGACAACCTGCTCGCGATGAGCGACCGGGGCGAGACGGTGCCGTTCGCGCAACGCCGGCTCAGCGACGGCCAGCTGGTCGGCTGCACCCGGTTCATGGACATCCGCCAGTGGAGCGGGTCGGCGTGGCCCGACGAGGTGGAGATCGGCGGCACGTGGCTGGCCGCATCCGGCCAGCGCACACCGATCAACACCGAGGCCAAGCTGCTGCTGCTGACGCACGCGTTCGAGGCGTGGGAGGCGCACCGCGTCGCGCTCGCCACCGATGCCCGCAACTCGCGCAGCCGGGCAGCGATCGCCCGCATCGGCGCCTCGTTCGAGGGCGAGCTGCGCAACCACCGCTGGAGCTTCGCCCCCGGCGAGCACGGCCAGCCGCGCACCACGGCGATCTTCTCGATCGTGCGCGACGAGTGGCCGGCGGTGAAGGCTGCGTTGGTCGCCCGTCTGAGCTGAGCGGTAGCTTCGCCCCGTCGTCGTTCCCGACCCCGGGGGTCCCATGAAGCAGTATCCGATCCAGCTCGGCACGTTCCTGTTCACGATGGTCGAGCCGCACGCCGGCCACGAGGTCGAGTACAACCGCTGGTACGAGCGCGACCACTTCTACGGCGGCTGCATGGAGCTGGCGTGGAACTTCGCCGGCGACCGCTTCGTCGCCACCAAGCCGTTGCAGGACCTGCGCTACCCGGCCGAGTCGCCGATGACCCCGGCGCCGAACGTCGGCCCGTACCTCGCCGTGTACTGGGTGTCCAAGGGCCACCACGACGAGTGGAACGACCAGTCGGTCGTGCGGGTCAACGAGCTGCACAAGACCGGGCGGATGTTCGCCGAGCGCACCCACATCCACACCGCGCTGTACGACTACAAGTGGTCGTGGCAGGCGACGGAGGACGGCACCAACCCCGAGCTCGCCCTCGACCGCGACTACCAGGGCCTGGTCGTCAACGTCGGCGAGCTGGCCGAGGGCAAGACGTTCGCCGACGTCGAGGCGTTCACGACCGAGTGGGCCGACGCCGCCAAGGGTGGCGCCGGCGACCCCGACCTGATCGTGCAGGGCACGATGCTGCCGCTGCTCGACGACGCACCGCCGGACGTGCCCCGCACCCCCAACGCCGACCGCCGCTTCCTGCAGCTGCACTTCCTCGCCCACGCGCCCGACGAGCAGTGGGCCGAGGGCTACGGCACGTTCGGCGCCGCGCTCGAGGCCAGCGGCGCCGCCAAGCACCTCTGGACCGGCCCGTTCATCCAGACCGTGTTCGGCACCGACACCTACACCGACCAGCTGCGCTGACATGGCCGTGCAGCAGCTCTCCGGCAAGCGGATCCTCGTCACGGGGGCGACCGGCTGGGTGGCCGGTCCCGTCGCCACGGCGCTCGCCGCCGACAACGAGGTGTTCGGCGCCGCCCGGTTCAAGGACCCGGCGCAGCGCGAGCCACTCGAAGCCGCGGGCGTGCACACGGTCAGCATCGACCTCGGCGGCGGCAAGTTCGACGAGGTGCCCGCCGACCTCGACTACGTGCTGCACTTCGCCGTCGCCAAGGTGCCGACGTGGGCCGAGGCGTTCGCCGCCAACGCCCACGGCAGCGCCCAGCTGATGTACACGGCTGCCGAGCGCAGCTCGCACCTCGCCGGGTTCCTGCACTGCAGCTCCACCGCGGTGTACCTGCCGACGGATCACGAGCCGGTCGCCGAGGACGGCCCGCTCGGCGACAGCCACGCGCCGATGGGCATGCCCACGTACAGCATCTCCAAGATCGCCGGCGAGGTGCTCGTCGCCGACGCCGCCAAGCGCACCGGCACCCCGACGGTCATCGCCCGCCTCAGCGTGCCCTACGGCGACGCCTACGGGTGGATGACGTTCCACGTGATGATGATGGAGCACGGCATGAAGGTGCCCGTGCACGTCGACGCGCCGTCGAGCTACGCGCCGATCCACGAGGTCGACATCCTCGCCAGCATCCCCTACCTGCTGGCCCAGGCGTCGACCGACGCGCCGGCGTTCAACTGGGGCGGCAACGAGATCGTGTCGATCGAGGAGTGGTGCGGGATGATCGCCGGCATGACCGGCCTCACCGCCGAGTTCGAGCCGACGACGGCGACGGTCCCCGCCATCGTGCCCGACGTGTCGAAGCTGCTCGCCACCGGCTTCACCCCGACGATCGGGATCGAAGCGGGTCTGCGCCGCCAGCTGCAGACCATGCGCCCCGACCTGCTGAAGGCCTGACGGCGCCTTGCGCGCGCCCCCGGGGCGCGGCAAGGGTTGACCGATGCTGTTCCGGGGACCGGTCCGACGGATCGCCGCCGTGTGCGCGCTCGTGTCGGCGGTGCTCGGCGTCGGTGCCGCCGTCGCCGCCGTGAGCGAACCCGCCACCCGCCTGGATGCGCCGGCGCGCGCCGGCGACCAGGCCGTACGTGTCACCACCACGGCGCCCGCGATCGTCACCTCACCGAGCTCCCCGACGACCGGGGGCACGATGCTGTTCCCGATGGACCCGGCCCCGTTCTGCATGGTGCTGAGCAACTACGGCGACGGTCGCAGCGGGGGACGCAACCACCAAGGGGTCGACATCCTCGCCGGCACGAACGGCCTGGGCCGGAACGTCTACGCGGTCGAGGACGGCGTGCTGTACCGCCAGTGGATCGACGGGCAGCCCGACACCGAGCTGTCCGGCAACGGCTGGAACCTGCGAGGTACATCCGGCACGACGTACTCGTTCCTGCACCTGTCGGGCTTCGCCCCCGGGCTGCAGGTCGGGTCCTCCGTGGTCAAGGGTCAGCTGATCGCGTTCGTCGGCGACACCGGCAACCCCGCACCCGGCAACTACCACCTCCACTTCGAGGTGCACCCGGGCGGCGGGGCGTCGGTGAACCCCTACCCGCTGCTCGCCATCCCCACGTCCTGCAGCGCCGGCTGACCGCTGGTCGTTGTCACTCGTCGGGTGCGGCGAGGATCGACTGCAGGACGCGTCGCGCGTGGAGGACACGCCACCCGTCGATGTGCGTGTCGTGCTCGACGCAGAACATGACGCACGGGAATCCCGTCATCGGCCTCCGCCGTCGATATCCGAGGCGGCGAGCTGTCGCAGGCGAACGGACTTGGTCACCCCTCAGGTCTGTTGCTCGACTCGCTCGCGCAGCGCGGCGAAGTAGGCGCCGTCGGCGACCGGCCCCGGCTGCGAGGCCGCGCCGTCGAGCAGGAGGTCGCGCACTCGACGGCGGTCGTGATCGCGTCGGATCAGCGCTCGGACGTACTCGCTCGCCGAGCCGTGACGTCCGTCCTCGACTTGCTCGTCCACGTACGACCGGAGCTCATCGGTCAGTGAGACGTTCATGGTGGGCACAGGCGCAGGGTACCCGGATGGCAAACCTTGCCATCGCAGCCTTCGGCTCGAACGTGCGCAGCCGCGTGTCGAGCGCCATCTAGTGTTCGGGCGCTGTCGTCGGAGCGGTGGCGGGGGAGGGACGTCATGTCGGGCGTGGTGCGCAGGGTGTTGCTCGGGTTCGGGGTGCTGGTCGCCGGTGCGGTGAGCGTGGGGATCGCCCCGCACGTCGCCCAGGCCGTCGACCTCGACACGTTCCACGGGCAGACGCCAGCGCGGCTGCTCGACACCCGTCCGGGCGCCACGACGATCGACGGCACGTGGTCCGGCATCGCTGCAGTCTCGGCGGGGGGTCAGGTGGATCTCCCGATCGCCGGCCGCGGCGGCGTGCCGGCGACCGGCGTGGGCGCCGTCGCGCTCAACGTCACGGTCACCGGCCCTGCGGCCGCCGGCTACCTGACGGTCTGGCCGACCGGTGCCGCCCGCCCCACTGCCTCGAACCTCAACTTCGTCGCCGGACAGACCGTGCCGAACATGGTGATCGTCCAGCTCGGCACATCCGGCAGGGCGTCGATCTTCAACGGGGCCACGGGCGGCAGCGTGCACGTGATCGTGGACGTGCTCGGCTGGTTCCCGACCGGCTCGTCGTTCACCGGCCTCACGCCCGCCCGGCTGCTCGACACCCGCGCCGGCGCTCCGACGATCGACTCCGCCTACTCCGGTGCGGGCATGCGGACCGGCGGCAGCACGACGGCGCTACCCGTGCGCGGCCGCGGCGGCGTGCCGGCCGACGCGGCGGCGGTGGCACTGAACGTGACCGCGACCAACCCGGCGGCATCCGGCTACCTCACCGTGTACCCGACCGGTGCGGCGCGGCCGACCGCGTCGAACCTGAACTTCGTCGCCGGAGCCACCGTGCCGAACATGGTGATCGTGCCGTTCGCCGCTGACGACACGATCTCGATCTTCAACGGGTCCGACAGCAGCACGGACGTGATCGTCGATGTGCTCGGCTACTTCCCCGTCGGCTCGTCGTTCACGGGCCTCACACCGGCGCGGCTGATGGATACCCGTACCGGCGCACCGACGATCGATGGCCGGTTCAGCGGCGGGCACCCGGTCAGCGAGGCGGAGACCTACAACCTCGCGGTGTGGAACCGTGGTGGCGTGCCGGCGAGCGCCGCCGCCGTCGCGCTGAACATCACGGTCACCAGCCCCAACCGGCCCGGCTACTTGACGATCCACCCCCAGGGTGCGGCACGGCCGACCGCGTCGAACCTCAACTTCGAGGCCGGTCAGACGATCGCCAACATGGTCGTCGTGCCGCTCGGGGGAAGTGGTCAGGTCTCGATCTACCTCGCCGATGGCGCGCCGAACGGCCTGCTCGACGCCGAGGCCGAGGTCATCGTCGACGTGATGGGCTGGTTCCCCAACCCGACCGATCCGCCGACGTCCTACGGCAACCCGCTCGTGCTGCGCACCAACGGCGTCGGCGCGGCCGTGCTGGGCAACGCCCCGGCGGCGGTCACCGCGATCGTCAGCCCGGTGCTGGGTACGCCGAGCATCCAGGACCAATCGTTCCCTGTGCTGGATCCGGGTGGCTACTACCTCAACCCGGACACGCTCGACGGGTTCGCCCATCCCTATGGGCGCTCGGCGTGCTGGGTCGGTGACCGGTTCTGCGCGTTCTTCGGGGGCGCGAACGCGACGAACCTCACGTTCGTCGGCTGGTGGTACTTCGGGTTCGAGAACGCCCGCCTGATCGACGCGAACGGTCTCGGTGTCGGCAACCGGGGCAGCGACTTCCCGGGCGCGATCGCGACGATCGACCACGGTGGCTGCTACTCGTTCGGGACGGGCACCGCCGCGAGCGGCATCGATCTCAGCCTCCTGTCCGACGGGCAGTGGTTCGGCGTCTATGACGAGGCGTCGGGCACGTACTCGTACTTCACGCCGCCGCAGCGAGACGTCCGCGTCGACTCGATGTCGGCGGGTGACCAGATCTTCCTGACGGAAGGGGACTGCTGATGACCATCATCGATCCGGCGCTGCACGAGCTCGTCGACGAGCAGCGTCAGCACAACGCCGTGCTGATGCAGACCACGGCGCAGATGAGCCAGGTCGACACCACATCGACCGCCGGACTGGCGTGGCTGCGCCAAGCGATGGAGCCGGGCGGGCTGTTCGGCTTCACCGAGTCCGCCGGCGCCGAGAACCGCACGATCCCCGGGCCGGACGGGCCGATGGGCATCCGGGTCCTGCGGCCCGACGGTGAGGTGGACGGCGTGTACCTGCACCTCCACGGCGGTGGGATGACCGTCGGCTCGGCGGTGTCGATGGACGCCCGCAACGAGCGCTGGGCCAAGAAGTGCAACGTCGCGGTCGTCAGCGTCGACTACCGACTCGCCCCCGAGCACCCGTTCCCGGCCGGGCCCGACGACTGCGAGGCCGCGGCGCTGTGGCTGATCGACCACGCCGTCGACGAGTTCGGCACCGACCGGCTGCTGATCGGAGGGGAGTCCGCGGGCGCGTACCTCGGTGCGCTCACGCTGATCCGTCTGCGCGACCGGCTCGGTGGCACGCCGCCGTTCCGCGGCGCCGACCTGTGCTACGGCGTCTACGACTTCAGCGGCACGCCGAGCACCAAGCAGTACGTGGGCAAGGTGCCCTACGCGACGGGAGAGGGCGCCAACACGCGCTACTACCTCGGCGAGCGGACCGTGGACGAGCGCCGCGACCCGGCGATCTCGCCACTGTGGGCGGAGCTGCACGACCTGCCACCGATCCTGCTCACGGTCGGCACCGCCGACTGGCTGCTCGACGACTCGCTGTTCTTCGCCGCTCGCCTCGAGGCAGCGGGCTCACCGGTCGAACTGGCCGTCTACCCCGAAGGCCCACACGGCATCGACAGCGCACCCACGGCGATGGGCCGCGCTGCAGCGGCCCGGATCCACGAGTTCCTTCGCCGCTGCCTCGCCTGACCCTGGTTCCTGCAGTCGGATCGGTCCCGCGCGGGACCGATCCGACTGCAGGAATCGCTCGGGGTCAGCCCTGCTCGGTGCCGAGGATGCTGACGAAGCTGACCATCTCGCCGGGGTAGCCGCCGAGGTTGTGG
>CAZMGD010000155.1:0-7377 GCA_964565705.1 uncultured Ilumatobacteraceae bacterium
GCGCTGGCGGGTCCAGGCGCAGACAGCGAGCGAAGCGAGCCAGCAACACGGCAGCCACCAACACAGCCAACAGGTACGTTTCCTCCGCATGCGGATCGCGATCGGGGCTGACCATGCGGGGTACGAGCTGAAGCAGCACCTGATCGAGGTGCTGACCGCCGGCGGGCACGACGTCGCCGACCTGGGCACGCACTCGACCGACGCGGTGGACTACCCGCCGATCTGCGCTGCCGTCGGCCGGGCGGTGCGCGACGGCGAGGCCGATCGGGGCATCGTCATCGGCGGGAGCGGCCAGGGTGAGCAGCTCGCCGCGAACAAGGTGCACGGCGTCCGCGCCGCGCTCTGCAACGACCTCTACACGGCGCGCTTCGGCCGACTCCACAACGATGCCAACGTGCTGTCGATGGGCGCCCGGGTCGTCGGCGTCGGTCTCGCCGAGGAGATCCTGCACACGTTCTTGACCACGGAGTTCGAGGCAGGACGTCATGCCCGACGCGTGGAGCAGATCATGGAGATCGAGGCCATCGAAGCCGCGCGTCGCTGACGTCTCCGACCTCCGACCTCCGACCTCATCGTTGCCATAGGCTCGCGGCCCGATGCCGAGCACCACCGACTACCTCATCGTCGGTGCCGTTGCTGCGATCGTGACGCTTGCCACCACCCCTGCGGTCGCCGCGCTGGCTCGCCACTTCGGCTGGGTGGTCGAACCCGACGAGCGCCGTGTGCACACCACGCCCACGCCCGACGTCGGCGGCATCGCGATGTTCCTCGGGTTCGCCGCTGCACTGGGGGTCGCCTGGCAGATGGACAGCTTCGCCGGGCTGTTCACCCGTAACTCCGAGCCGCTCGGCGTGCTGCTCGCCGCGATCGTGGTGTTCGGAGTCGGCCTGATCGACGACATCCACGAGCTGTCGGCGCCGGCCAAGGTCACAGGCACCGTGCTCGGCGGGCTGATCCTGGTCTGGTTCGGCGTAACGATGTACTTCTTCCGCGTCCCGTTCCTCGACGTGTTCACCCTGTCGAACGACTGGACTCCGCTCGTCACCGTGCTCTGGCTGATCGGGATGACCCAGGCGATCAACCTGATCGACGGCCTCGACGGGCTGGCCGCGGGGATCGTCCTCATCGCCGGGACGGCGTTCTTCATCTACGCCCGCAAGCTCGACGACCTCGAGTTCCTCCAGGCGCAGAACATCGGCCCGCTGATCGCGATCATCGCCGTGGGCATCTGCCTCGGCTTCCTGCCCCACAACTTCAACCCGGCGCGGATCTTCATGGGCGACGGCGGCGCGCTGCTGCTCGGCCTCCTGATGGCGGTCTCGACGAGCGTCGTCGGCGGTCGGGCAGACACCGCTGGCCAGTACGTGCCGGGTCAGACGTACTTCTTCCTCGCCCCGATCTTCATCCCGCTCGTCATCCTCGGGGTGCCGATCCTCGACACCCTGTTCGCGATCGTCCGCCGTACCCGCCGCCGGCAGAGCTTCGCCGAGGCGGACAAGGGTCACCTCCACCACCGGCTGATGAACCTCGGCCACGGCCAGCGGCGCAGCGTCATCATCCTCTGGTCGTGGACGGCCGTGCTCAGTGCGCTCGTGCTCTACCCGGTGTTCACCGATGCGTCGACCCCGTTGATCCCCCTCGGTGTGATCGCGCTCGGCCTGGTGCTGTTCACCGTGCTGCACCCGCAGGCGCGGCGGGCGAGGGAGGCCAACGGCAAGCGCCATCAGCCGATCGAGCCGGCTGAGGAACCCGTCCTCCAGCCCGAGGTGATCCAGCAGCAGCTCTTCGGCGACGAGCTGCTGCAGCCCGACTCAGCGGTCGCCGAGTGCCCGGGCGGTGGCGTCGTCGGCGGGGTAGAAGAGCTCGACGGCCAGCTCGTCGAGGGTGACGTCGCCGGGGGTGCCGAATGAGGTCAGCGTCGTGAACATCGACAGCCGCTCGCCCGGCGTCGGCTCGAGCACGACGGGGACGAGCAGGCCGGGCTCGTCGGCGCGTACCGGTGGCCCGTCGAGCAGCGCAGCGATGTTCGGGTAGCCACAGACCTCCGTCAACAGGGCATCCAGCGCCGGGTCGGCGGTGAACAGCAGCGACCGGCGGAGCTGCCCGAGCAGCGTCGTCGCCCATGCCGCGAAGTTCACCGTGATCGCCGCCAGACCATCGGGATGGAGGCACGCCCGGTACACGTTCACGGTCGGCGTCGTCAGCGACGCCGGGAGCAGCGCGGTCAGCGCGGCCGCGCCGCCGTTGGCGAGCACGACGTTCCACTGGCGGTCGACGACGACCCCCGGGTAGGGATCGTGGGCGTCGAGCATCCGTTGGAGCGCGGCGCGCGCCCGGGACATCGACGGCTCGTCCAGCGCCACCTGCGAGTAGCGGGGCGCGTAGCCCGCCGCGAGCAGGAGCGCGTTGCGCTCCCGCAACGGCACGTCCAACCGCTCGGCGATCAGCAGCAGCAGCTCGGGGCTCGGTCGCGACCGGCCGGTCTCGACGAAGCTGAGGTGCCGCGTGGACACCCCGACATCGAGCGCCACGTCGAGCTGGCTGCGATTCCGACGTGTGCGCCACTCGCGCACGAGTGGACCGACCGTGGACCTGGGCATGGCCCCCAAGGTACGGACCGCGGTGCGCGCCGACGATTACCCGTCAGGTCATCGCCACCGTTCCCGACGTCGTTCATCGTGAGAGCCATGAACGACACCACCGCGACCGACACCACCGCCATCGAGGCCACCGTGGACACCTGGCTGGCCGCCTACTGCGACCCCGACGCCGAACGCAGGGCGACGACGATCGCTCGGGTGTGGGCACCCGACGGTGAGCTCGTCGATCCACCGCTCACCGGCACCGGCCACGACACGCTCAGCGCGCTCGCCGGTGCGGTCGTCGCCCTCTACCCGGACCACACCTTCCGCCGCACGACGCCGATCGACACCCACCACACCTACGCCCGCTATGGATGGCGGCTGGTCGGACCTGACGGCACGACAGCCGTGGCCGGTCTCGACGTCGCCGAGCTGACGCCCGATGGCCGCCTGCAGAAGGTGGTCGGCTTCTTCTCCTGACGCACCCCGGCGCCGGGCGGGCGTGACGTCCGTCCGGCCCAGGGTGTTTTCCCAGCTACGGTTTGCCGTTCTCGACTTCGCGCACGTAGATTGTGCGCCGCTTCACAAGCTCCGCGGCAGTGCCGCCGCGTCAGCAAGGTCTTCTACGTTGCAGCCTTCCCGCACCACTCGCCCCTCCCCGCTCTCCAAGCTGAACCGAGTCGTCGTCGGTTCGACGGCGACCAAGGGACGCAGCACCGACAACATGTCGGGCGGCGGTGGCCTCGAGATCGCCTTGATGATCCCGATCTTCCTCGGCCTCGGCTGGGTGATCGACCGCCTGGCCGGCACCGCGCCCGTGTTCATGATCATCATGGTCGTGCTCGGTGCGATCGGGGTGTTCTGCCGCCTCCGCTACGGCTACGACGTGAAGATGCGCGAGCAGGAGGAGCTGCGTCGGGCCCGGCGCTCCGGGCAGCCGCAGAAGGGCGCACAGCCGTGACCGCGCCCGCGTCGCCGATCCTCACCCGTCTCGACGGGCCGGCCCCCGAGGTCTCGATCTCGAAGGACATCATTCGCCGCGGCATCATCGCCGGTCCCGTCCTCATCGCGATCTGCGGTGCGGTCTGGGGCCTCAACGGCGCATGGTCGGCCCTGTTCGCGATCGGACTCGTGCTCGTGAACTTCGCGCTGGCGGCGGCGATCGTCGCCACGACCGCCCGGATCTCGCTCGGGATCATGATGGGCGCCGTCCTGTTCGGCTACCTGATCCGGCTCGGTCTGATCCTCGTGGCCGTGTTGCTGGTCAAGGACGCGGCGTGGATTTCGCGCCCGGCGCTCGGGACCGCGATCATCGTCACGCACTTGGGGCTCCTCGCGTGGGAGCTCAAGTACCTCGCCATCTCGCTCGCCCACCCTGGGCTCAAGCCCTCTCGCCCCACCCGCTAAGGAGCGTTCGTGCTCGGTGCACTCGAGTTCCCGGATCCGATCAACACGATCCTGCGTTGGCAGGACATCTTCCCGACGTTCAACAAGATCGCGCTGATCGCCTGCCTGGCGGCGCTGATCGGAATCGTCGTGTTCGTCCTCGCGTCGCGCAAGGATCCGATGGTCGCCCCGACGGGCGTGCGCAACATCGCCGAGATCGGTGTCGAGTTCATCGAGGACCAGGTCGTCATGCAGACGATGGGCCGTCGTGGCCTCAGCTGGACACCGTTCCTGCTGAGCCTGTTCGTGTTCATCTACCTCTGCAACGCCCCGGGCATCATCCCCTGGATCTTCTACATGCCGGCGACGGCCCGCATGGCGATCCCGCTGTTCCTGTCGCTCTTGGTCTGGGTGATCATGATCGGCACGGGTCTCAAGCACCAGAAGCTCGGCTACTTCGGCCACCTGATCTGGCCGCCCGGCGTGCCGACCGCGCTGAAGCCCCTCGTCGGCGTCATCGAGGTGATCTCGACGATCTTCGTCCGCCCGTTCTCGCTGACGGTCCGACTCTTCGCCAACATGCTCGCCGGACACATCCTGCTCGTGACGTTCGCCCTCTTGAGCGAGGCGATGTTCGAGGCCGAGACCAAGCGCCCGGTCCTCAACATCATGGGCATCCTCCCGCTGGCGATGCTGATCTTCCTCACCCTGTTCGAGATCCTCGTCGCGTTCCTGCAGGCCTACATCTTCACGATCCTCGCCGCCGTCTACATCGGCGAGGGCGCCGCCGGCCACGGCGACGACATCGACCACCACTGATCGTCCACCAAGTCTCCCCACCAACGAGCACACCCAGGAGAACACCCAAGCAATGGAAGCTTTCTCGCACCTGGTCGCCACGACCGGCCTGAACGCCGACGACGCCAAGGCCGCGTCGGCTGCCAGCTCGGCCGGCTTCGCCTACGGCCTCGCGGCCATCGGCCCCGGCATCGGCATCGGCTACATCGTCGGCAAGTCCGTCGAGGCCATGGCCCGTCAGCCCGAGGCTGCCGGCATGGTCCGCACCACGATGTTCCTCGGCATCGCGTTCACCGAGGCGCTCGCGCTCATCGGCTTCGTGGTGTTCATCCTCATCGGCCTCTGAGCCGATCGCGACACCTCTTGCCCCGTTCATCCACGCCTTCCAAGGAGCTGACGTGCTGACAGCCGTCGTCACCCAGTCGGGTGGCTCGTTGTCGGTGAGGCTCGCCACCGCACCTCCGACCACAGAGGTCGAAGCGGAGACGACTGCCGCCACCGACGAGCACGCGACCGAAACCGACGCCCACACCGAGACCGCCGTCGACGAGGGCCCGAGCCCCATCGCGCCGGAGCTCAAGGAGCTGGCGTGGGGCGCGGGAGCGTTCATCGTGCTCGCCCTGGTGATCCGATATGTGGCCTTCCCCAAGCTGCGCAAGGGGATGACCGCTCGGTACGACTCGATCCGCAAGGGCTTCGAGGATGCTGACACCCTCCGCGCTGACGCCAAGGGCGAGGTGGCCCGCTACGAGCAGGCGCTCGCCGCGGTGAAGGCCGAGGCCGCGCTCAAGGTCGAGGCCGCTCGCCAGCAGCTCGAGGCCGAGCGCCAGGATCGCATCGCGGTGGTGAACGCCGGCATCGCCGAGCGTCGCGCTGCCGCGGCCGCCCAGGCCGACGCCGCCCGCCAGGCCGCTGCCGGTCAGGTCAACGCCGCGGTCGGGTCGGTCGCCGCTCACGCGGTCGAGCTCGCCACCGGAAAGCGCCCGAGCGCCGCCGCCGTGACCGAGGCGGTCGACGCCGTGACCGCCGTCGGGGTGACGCGATGAACCTGACGATGCTCGCCACCCGGCTGGTGCTCGCCGCCGAAGACAGCGGCCATCACGAGCCCGAGACCCATTCGCCGATCTGGCCCGAATCCGCCGAGATGATCTACGGCGGCATCGCCTTCGTCGTGGTGATGCTGTTGTTCTGGAAGCTGGGCGTGTTCCGGATGGCCGGCCAGGCGCTGAAGAATCGCACGGCCAAGGTGCAGAAGGAGCTCGACGACTCCGCCGCCGCCCGCAACGCGGCACAGGGCGAGGCGTCGCAGATCCGCCAGGCAGCCGGCGACATCGAGAGCGAGCGGGCCCGCCTGCTCGCTGAAGCCGATGCCGACGCGGTGGCACTGCTCGCCGACGGACGGGCCCGCCTCGAGACCGAGGTGGCCGATCTCGAGGCTCGCGCCGTGGCCGACATCGCCGCGGCCGCCGGTCGTGGCAGCGACGAGTTGCACGCCGAGATCGCCCGCCTCTCCGCAGCGGCCTCGGAACGCCTCGTCGCATCGGTGCTCGACGACGCCGCGCAGAACGAGCTGATCGAGGCGTTCATCGCCAAGGTAGGTGCATCCTCATGACTGATCTCGACGACCGCATCGACGGGTACGCACGCGGCCTGTTCGAGCTGGCCCGGGCGGAGGGCACCCTCGACGAGGTCGAGGACGAGCTGTTCCGCTTCGCCCGCTCCTACGAGTCGAGCGATCAGCTGCGCAACGCCCTCACCGACGACCTCGTGCCGGCATCGCGCCGCCAGTCGATCGTCGAGGATCTCCTCGGCGGCAAGGCGACGGCGACCACGACGCAGCTCGTCAGCCTCGTCGTCGGTTCGGGTCGCGGCACCGATCTGCCGGCGATCATCGACCGCCTGGTGCAGCGCGCGTCCAGCGCCAAGAACCTCGAGGTCGCCGAGGTCCGCTCGGCCGTGCCGCTCAGCCAGGACCAGCAAGACCGCCTGAAGGCTGCGCTCGCCAACGCGACCGGCAAGCAGCTCAACGTCAAGGTGATCGTCGATCCCTCCGTGCTCGGGGGGTTGGTGGCCACCGTCGGCGACACCGTGATCGACGGCAGCGTCCGCGCCCGTCTCGACCAACTGAAGTCCCGGCTCTGAGGCCAAGAAAAGGACACTCGCATGGCTGAACTCACACTCTCCGCTGCCGACATCGCGGCAGCGATCAGCAAGAACCTCGACGACTTCGAGCCGTCCGTCGAGGCCCGTACCGTCGGGCGGATCCTCGACGTCGGCGACGGCATCGCCCACATCTCCGGACTGCCTGACTGCGCCGTGAACGAGCTGCTCGAGTTCGAGAACGGGGCGATCGGCCTCGCCCTCAACCTCGACGAGACCTCGATCGGCGCCGTGGTGCTCGGCGACGTCGACGAGATCGAGGAAGGCCAGACCGCCAAGGCGACCGGCCGGATCTTGTCGGTGCCCGTCGGCGACGGCGTGCTCGGCCGCGTGGTCAACGCCCTCGGCGAACCGATCGACGGCCGCGGCGACCTCGCCGGCGTCCAGCAGCGGCGGATGGAGATCCAGGCGCCGGGCATCATGGGCCGCAAGCCCGTGCACGAGCCGCTGC
>CAZMGD010000156.1:0-7255 GCA_964565705.1 uncultured Ilumatobacteraceae bacterium
GACGCGCCTACCGAACGTGAGCTGGCGCTCCGGTGCGTCGCGATCCGCTGATCACGTCGGAGCGCCGGCCGAGAGGCCGCGGACATAGCGGGTCGCCAGTGGGCGGGCGGTGATGCCATGGGCGACGACGCTGAGCGCGATCGTCAGGGTGATCACACGCACGGCGAGACGGACGTCGGGGTGGGATCCGCCGAGCTCGCCGATGGCGAGCAGGGCGAAGACGATCGAGGCGAGTCCTCTCGGACCGAACCAGCCGATGAACGCGATCGTCCATCGATCCTGTCCCGCTCCGGCCAGGGCCAAGCCGACCGGCACCATGCGCACGACCGTCAGGCTGGCGATCGCGTACACCACCGTTCGCACGTCGAGATGTTCGAGGGCGGGGAGCACGAAGCCCGCCCCGAAGATGAACCACATCACGAGCGACAGCAGGCTGCCCGCGAGCTCGGTGAGCTCGACCGACTTGCCCGTCTCCCGGCGAGCACCCGCACCGAATGCCACGCCGCCGGTGAACGCGGCGACGAACGGGTTCCCCCCGATCTCGATCGCTGCCAGGTACGCGATCAACGCCAAGGCGATCGTGGCGAAGCTCGGTGAGACCTTCTGCGTCCAGCCCCGCGCGCTGGCGACCCGCAACAGCACACCACCGCTCAAGCCGCAGGCGACCCCGATGGCGATCCCGATCGCCAGCTCGGCGACCGCGCCCAAGCCGTCGGCGAACTCATGACCGGTCACGCCGAGCAGCGTCGCCGTGGATGCGATGAAGAACGTCACGACGGGCGTGGCGATGCCGTCGTTCAGTCCACTCTCCTCGTTGATCACCCGGCGCACCCGCAGCGGAAGCCGCTCGTCGCCGATGACCGCCGCGCTCAACGCCGCGTCGGTGGGTGCCAGGCTCGCCCCGACGAGGCCGGCCACGGCGAGCGGCAGGCTCGGCCACATCACGACCGCGATCGCCGTGCCGGCGAGGATCGACAGCGGGAGCCCGATGCCGAGCAGCCGTGCGGTCAGCCTGACGTCGCGGCGGGCCGCGGCGACCGACACCGTCGAGGCGTCGCTGAACAGCAGCAGGGCCAGGGTCACCTCGGCGAGGTGGTGGACCGTCGAGCTGTTGACGTCGACCGCCACGATCCCCCAACTCGAGTTGCCGAGCACGAAGCCGGCCACGGTCAGCGCCAGCGGGCCGCTGACGTTGATCGAGGCGAGGCGATCGGCGAACAGGGCCCACGCGAGGATCGCGACGAAGAGCGCGATCAACGTCGACTCGTTCATGGGAGGCGACGACCGTCGGCCGCGGATGACGAACCCGTCCCGGCGTCGAGCCGGGACGGGTCGCATCCCACGGATCAGGCGAGGAGCTTCGCCTTCTGCTGAGCGAACTCCTCATCGGTGAGGATGCCCTGGCTGCGCAGGTCGGACAGCTTGGCCAGCTCGTCTGCGGTACCGCCACCGGGCGTGGCGACGCTCTGGACGTAGGACCGCATGGCGGCATCCTGCCGTTGGGCGTCGTCGATCGCGTGTTCCTGCATCTTGCGACCGCGAGCGATCAGGTAGACGAGGACGCCGAGCCACGGGATGACGATGACGAAGATCGCCCACAGCGCCTTGGCGAAGCCGCCCAGGTCGTGGCTGCGGAAGATGTCCACGATCACGTGGAACAGCAGGATGATCCAGGCGAACCAGAGGAACCACCACATCATCGTCCAGAACACCCCGAGCAGCGGGTAGTCGTAGGCAAGCATCAACGTTCTCCTTCTCGTTGTCCGGCGCTATCGGTTGCGGTCAACGACCGCGCCGCTCCTGACGGCGATCGACGCGGTTCCGCGTCCGGGCCGCCGTGCCGGCCACGACCGATGTCGTGACAGCAGCTCGTGCCAGTGGTCGACGTCGCAACATGCGTAGTCTCCTTCGTTTTGGGTGTGTAGTGGTGGATGTGTCGGGTCATTCGGTCTCGGCGAGAGCGGCCTCGGCTGCTTCGATGAGGTCGTGGGGGATGCGCGAGCCCTCGATCAGCACGCCGCCCGAAGCGAGCATCGCCTCGAGGAAGGGTGCCGCCCACACGTCCTCCCAGATCAGCAGCGCAGCGGAGGAGTTCGGCTCGAGCTCGATCGCCGCATACTCGATGTCCTCGTCGCTGATGAACCCGCCGATCTCGGCCTCGATCAGGTTGAACAGGGCGACGTCGTCATGGTCCTCCACGTCGATCGCGGTCACGTTGCCATCGGCGTCTTTCATGATGAAGACCAGGTCGAGGACGCGGATCGTGCCGCTCTCGACGAGCTTGGCGAGCTCAGGGGCGATCTCTCCCTTGAACTGGTTGCCGGGGAACCCGACGATGATGTACTCGACCGGACCGATCGCCATGTTCGTGCCTCTCGTTTCGGCGTCGCGGCGAGTGGTACCGCGACGTCTCGTTCACTCAGAACCATACGGACTGCGCGGGTGATGTCGCCTCACCCCGCAGCGGGTGGTCCCGCGTCCGGTTCCGGGCGGGCGCCGTCGGCCGGTCAGGATGTCGGCCATGTTCGATCTGAGTGGGAGGGTGGCCGTGGTGACCGGTGCCGGCCAGGGCGTGGGCGCGGGGATCGCCCGAGCGCTGGCCGGGCAGGGCGCGACGGTCGTGGTCAACGACGTGCTCTCCGAGCGCGCCCAGGCGACGGTGGACGCGGTCGTCGGCGACGGTGGATCGGCTGCTGCCGTACCGTTCGACGTGACCGACTACGCGGCGGTCGCCGACGCGATCGGCTCGATCGAGTCGGCGCACGGCAGCGTCGACATCCTCGTCAACAACGCCGGCAACGGCGGCACCGAGGGCATGCGCCCGACGCAGTTCCGCGACTCGGACCCGGCGTCGTGGGACGGTCCGATCAAGGTCAACCTCTACGGCGTCCTCAACTGCTGCCGGGCCGTGATCAACCCGATGTGCGACCGCGGCTGGGGGCGGATCATCACGATCTCCTCCGGCGCCGGCACCACCGGGCTGCGCATCGGGGTGTCGCCCTACGGCGCGGGCAAGGGCGGCGGCCTGTCGTTCATGCGCCACCTCGCCGTCGAGACGGCGCGCAAGGGCGTCACCGCCAACACGCTCGCGATCGGCCTGATGGACGTGCAAGGTGCACCGAGCGACGTCACGGCGGGCTTGGCCGCCCAGATCCCGGTGGGACGCCTCGGCTCGGCCGGCGACATCGGCGCGGCCTGCGTCTACCTGGCGTCGAACGAGGCGGCGTGGGTGACGGGCCAGACCATCCAGATCAACGGCGGCGCGGTCACCACGTGATGGCCGAGCCCGAACCCAGCCTGCTGGTCGAGCGCGAGGGGCCCACGGCCATCGTGACGATGAACCGGCCCGAGCGCCGCAACGCGCTGTCGCTCGACATGCTCGTGCGAATGGCGGATGCGTGGGAGGCGATCGACGCCGACGACACGATCCGCTCGGTGATCCTCACCGGCGCCGACGGCGCGTACTGCGTCGGCGGCGACCTCGCCGCCGGATGGATGGGCGGCAACCGATCGACCGAGCCGACCGATCACGAGCGGCGGGCGATGACCGACATGAGCATCGTCGGGCGCGGCCTGCTCCTCTCGGAGTGGCTGCGCACGCCGATCATCGCCGTGGTCAACGGGGACTGCATGGGCGGCGGCTGCGAGATGTTGCAGCAGACCGACATCCGCATCGCCGAGGAGCACGCCCGCTTCGCCGTTCCCGAGGCCCGCCGCGGACTGATCGCCGGCGCCGGTTCGACGATGCGCCTCAAACGCCAGATCCCGTACGCGGTGGCGATGGAGATGCTGCTGACCGGACGGGTCCTCGACGCCGAAGAGGCGCTGCGCTGGGGCCTCGTCACCCACGTCGTACCCCGCGGCGAGGGCCTGGCCAAGGGCCGCGAGATCGCTGCGATCATCGCCGCCAACGGCCCGCTGTCGGTCTCGGCGTCGAAGGCGTCGGCGATCGAGACCGGGTGGCTGGCCGAGGACGTCGCCCGCCCGATCGAGCAGCGCTACGCCGCGCTGGTGACGCGCAGCAACGACGCCAGAGAGGGCATGCGGGCGTTCGTCGAGAAGCGGCCCCCCAACTTCACCGGCACCTGAGAGGGGGCTTGGGCGCGCCGAGGCGGGCCTCACGGCCCGCCTTGGGCGCGCAAACGCACGCGCGCCTCATGCGAGCGGGTCAGCGGTTGAAGCGCAGGACGTGGCCGGGGGTTGCGTCGGTGCCCTGGCCATCGTCGACGATCGTCTGACCGTTGACGATGGTCGCCACGTAGCCCCGCTGCTCCCACACCAGGCGACCCGCGCCCGTCGGGAAGTCGCGCAGCAGGCGGGCTGGCCCGACGGCCAGCTTCGAGCGGTCCAGCAGCACGAGGTCGGCGGCATGGCCGGGGCGGATCTCACCGCGGTCCCACAAGCCGATCGACGCCGCTGGCACGGCGCTGAGCTTGCGCACCGCCTGCTCGAACGTGAACTGGTCGTCGACGTACTCGGTCAGCACGCGTGTCGTGTAGTCGGCGCCGCAGAACGTGTTGAGGTGGGCGCCGCCGTCGCTGGAGCCGGGCATCGACAGCGGGTGGCCCAGCAGGAAGCGGATCACCTCCCGGTCCTCGTCGCTGACCGGGCGGTCGATCACGAACACCGTCTCCAGCCCCTCCGACAGCGAGAGGTCGAGGAACGTGTCGAGCGGATCGGCGCCTCGCTCCCGGCCGAGGTCGGCGACCGACCGACCCTGCCACGACGCGTTCGCCTCGTCGCGGGTGGAGGCGACCAGCATCTGCGGCCAGTCGAACGCGAGTTGCCGTGGCGAGTTGGCGAGCTCGTGGCGCATCCGGTCGCGGACCGACGTGTCGCCAAGCGCGGCGACGCGCTCGGGCATCGGCAGCGACAACGTCTCCCGGAACGCCGGCATCTCGTCGAGCAGGATCGTGTCGGCGAGCGCGAGGTGCAGGCCCTTCGGGTTGGCCGACGCCATCGGGTACACGCGCATCCCCTCGCGGGCGTAACCCTCCAGCACATCGAGACAGGTGCGCCAGATGTCCGGGTCGTTGGTGAAGCGCAGCAGCAGGTTGGCGTGCATCGCCTTGCCGCCCGATGCCCGCACCATGTCGGCCAGCAGCTTGCGGTCGCTGTCGTCGTAGCCGAGACCGAACGTGCGGCACAGGTTCTGGAGCACGCCCTGCTCGTAGCCGGCCAGCACCGACGACAGCGCGACCAGCTCCTCGGGTGTCGCCAGGTTGGGCGGCACCGGGTTGCCCTCGTGGTCGGCGTGGATGTCGAGCTGCGAGGTCGAGAAGCCGAGCGCGCCCTCGCCCATCGCCTCGTCGACGAGCGACTGCATCGTCCGGATCTCGTCATCGGTCGCGGCCCGCTCGCTCGCCGCCTGGCCCATCGCCCAGCGGCGCACCGCGGCGTGACCGACGTACGACGCCATGTTCACGCCGATGCGCCCCTCCAGCATCGTGAGGTACTCGCCGAGCGTGCCGCCGCGGAACGGCACCCCCGCGAGCAGTGCGTCGGACGACATGCCCTCGACCTTGGACAGCATCAGCACGAGCCACTCGACGTCCTCGGGCTTGGATGGCGCGAGTGCGAACCCGCAGTTGGCGGTCAGCACGGTGGTGACCCCGTGCCACGACGACGGCGACGCGGTGTGCTCGAAGAACAGCTGGCTGTCGTAGTGCGTGTGCACGTCGACGAAACCGGGCACGACGTCCAGCCCGGTGGCGTCGATCTCCGTCGTCGCGCTGGCGTCGCGCAAGGTGCCGACGCGCGTGATCCGCCCGCGTTCCACCTCGACGTCGCCGACGTAGGAGGGCAGGCCGGAGCCGTCGCTGATGCGGGCGTTCTTGATGAGCAGGTCGGCGGTCATGTCACTTCCTGGGGGTGCTCAGCCGGCGTCCCAGACGCAGGGCAGCGAGATCGCGCTGCGCGACTGGAGGCCGGCGATGTGGACGTCCTTCGCGTCGGGGTCGAGGCGCAGGTTGGGCAGGTGCTCGATGATGCACTCGAGGGCGACGCGGAGCTCCATCCGGGCGAAGTGGATGCCGAGACAGATGTGGTTGCCCTGCCCGAACGCGACATGGCCCTTCACCGGGCGGGTGATGTCGAAGCGGTCGGGCTCCTCCCACCGCCGCGGGTCGCGGTTCGCCGAGTGCACGCAGAGGTTCACGGTCGTACCGGCCGCCACCGGATGCCCGGCGATCGCGGTGTCGTGGGTCGCGGTCCGCCCGAACGACATGAGCGGTGCCTCCCAGCGCAGGCCCTCCTCGATCGCCCGCGGGATCCGGGTCGGGTCGTCGACCAGCATCTGGAACTGGTCGGGGTGCGACAGCAGCGCGAACAGCACGTTGGTCAGCGTGCGGTAGGTCGTCTGGGCGCCGGCGGGCACGAGCAGGCGCACGAAGGCGACGATCTCGTCGTCGGTCAGGCGG
This sequence comes from uncultured Ilumatobacteraceae bacterium, assembly GCA_964565705.1. Classification (GTDB taxonomy): domain Bacteria; phylum Actinomycetota; class Acidimicrobiia; order Acidimicrobiales; family Ilumatobacteraceae; genus CAZMGD01. Next base: position 6,420 of record CAZMGD010000156.1, read on the forward strand.
TGGCGCGTGCCATCGGGTTCGGTGATCTCGGCCTGGACGAGGATGCTGATCAGGTCGTCGCGCGGCTCGCGGCGCCGGTCGTCGATGATGTGCCGGGCCATCGCCGCCAGCTGCTCGCTCGCCGCCATCCGCTCGGCGGCGTCGATCGACACGTTGGTGAGCTTCGCCGCCTGCTCGTAGAACTCGTCGATGTGGTCCACCGGCAGTCCGCAGGCGACGGCGATCACGCTGATCGGGTAGTGGAACGCGAAGTCAGCGGCGAGGTCGCCCCGACCGTTTGGACGCAGGGCCAGCAGCCGGCGCTCGACGAGGTCGCGCACGAAGTCGGTCTCCCAGCGGGTCATCTCGTACTTGGTGAACGCACCCTGCAGGAGGGCGCGGTAGCGCTGGTGCTCGGGTGGATCCATCTCCAGGATCGTGCGCCCGACGACCGCACGCAGTGACTGGACGTAGTACGAGTTGGAGAACGTCGCCGTGTCCTTGAACCCGGCGTCGACGTCGTCCCAGCGGAACACCGACACCTGCTGGTCGTCGGGCGTCAGGTAGTTGTCCGGGCCGACGACGCCGAACAGCCCCGACACCGACCCCTCGTGCACGGGGCAGGACTCACGGAGCTCGCCGAGTTGCTCGTGCGGGTCGCGGACGAGGCCGATGCCGCCGAAGCGATCCTTGGCGGCGAACACGTTCGTCGACGATTCCACGAGCACCCCCAAGCGCGCCGGTCCATCAGGTACATGATGATTACCACAGTCAGCGTTCTCGGTCGGCTTCTGGTCGCTCCAGCGACCAGAAGCCGACCGAGAACGCTGGATCGCGTCAGGCGACGGTCTGCGTGC
>CAZMGD010000157.1:0-6268 GCA_964565705.1 uncultured Ilumatobacteraceae bacterium
GTGGGGCGTGTGGTAGCTGTCGCCCATGAAGTTCTCGGCGCCGATCTTCCAGTTGGCATCGACGCGCCACCGCTGCGGACCGTGGAACTCCATGCCGGCGTCGCTCTGCTTGGTGTAGAAGTCGAGGTAGAAGCCGAATTCGCCGAGCCACGTGTCGAAGTCGGGCGCGTCGTCGTCGAGGGAGGCGAAGATCAATCCGTTGCGCACCGCAACGGCCGGGGCAGGGAGCAACGCCTGGCCCTGCTTGATGAACCCGTCGTCACCGCCGTATGCGTCCTGGTGGAACGGCAGCCCGGCGAGGGTGCCGTCGTTCTTGTAGGTCCACGCGTGATACGGGCAGCGGAACGTCGACGCTGTGCCGCGCTCGGACCGGCACACCTGCATGCCCCGGTGGACGCACATGTTGAACATGACGTGGATGACTCCGGCGCTGTCTCGCGTGACCAAGAACGAGTCGGCGAGGATGTTGCGCACGACGAAGTCGTCGGGCCGGGCGATCTCGGACTCGTGGGCGAGGAAGACCCAGGCGCGGGAGAACAGCCGGTCGCGTTCGAGCTCGAAGGTGGCCTCGTCGTTGTAGAGGTAGGCGGGGATGAGGCCGTTGCGCACGGACTCCGCGACGCCATGGATGTCGGTCATACGTCTGCTCCTGTTCCGTCAGTCAATCGTTGTCGGCCAAGCCGCGTCCGTCGGCGTCGAGTGCTGCGACGTGATGGCGCCACAGCGTCGTCTCGTTGAACCCTGCTCCGAGGTCGGGCAGCTCGGCGCGGTCATCGGCCGGGATGGCGATCGGCGTGCCTCCCGCCCGCTGCACGGCGAGGCTCATGCGCGCCAACGTGTCGACATGGAGCGCGTTGAGCACGGCCTCCGGCACGGTGGTCCCGGTCGTCACGAGGCCGTGTCCGTGGAGCACCATCGCGGTTGCCGAGCCGAGGGATTCTGCCATCGCGACGCCAGCCGCTTCGGTCCTGATCAGGATCGATCGACGATGCAGCGCGATGCCCTGCTCGGCGAGCCGCATCGCCGGAATGTTGTAGGCACCGAACAGCGGCACCAGCGGCGTTCCGGCGAGACTGGCGACGACGACATCGGGCGGGTGTGCGTGGACCACGCACCTCACGTCCGGGCGAGCGGCGAGCACAGCGGTGTGGATCGGCAGTTCGCTCGGCGGCACGAACGCGCCTGTGGGGTCGTCGACGACCTGTCCTGTGGCGATGTCCACCAGTCGAACGTCGCTGGGAAGCGTGAACCGCAGACCGGACTCGTTGCTCCCTCTGCAGCGAATCAGGGCGTGCCCGTCGTCGATGCGGAGGCTGACGTGCCCGAGGATGTCTTCGACTGCGTTGCGGTGCGCCAGGACCCGACAGGCGACAGCGATCTCGCGCCGCCGCACCTCGAGACGCTGGTCATCCATCGGGCACCCTCTTCTCTCGATATGCCAGCATACGGAAATGCTACTTCGTCTCTGCGGAAGCACAAGGCCGGTCGGCGCCGCCACATCGACACCGCCACATCGGCACCGACGCACTAGCTTGACGGCGATGAACGACCGGGTGTCCGACCCGCCCGCGCGCAGTTCGGTGGACAACGCCCTGCACATGCTCCTCTTGCTGAACACCCACGAGGAGTTGCGCCTGACCGAGATGGCCACACTGTTGGAGGTCTCGCCGAGCACAGCCCATCGGCTGGTGCGCTCGCTGCAGCGTCACGGTTTTGCGGAGCAGGACCCTGCGAGCAAGCTCTATCGAGCAGGTCGCGCGTTGTCCTCGGCCGACCCGATCCTGCGCAAGGCCGTGCTGCGCGAGGGCACCACGACGCTGCACGCGATCACCGCCGCCACCGGCGAGACCTCCCACCTCGCCGTGCTCGAGGGCAGTTCGGTCCGCTACCTCAGCGCTGTCGAAGGGTCGCGAGCCGTGCGCGTCTCGTCGCGGGTCGGCCAGGTGCTTCCCGCACACTGCAGTTCGGTGGGCAAAGCGATGCTCGCGCTCCACAGCGATGCCGACCTTCGACTGCTCTACCCGCCCTCCTCGGCGCTCGAGGTGCGCACTCCCGCGTCGATCGCCTCGTTCGAGGAGCTGATGCTCGAGCTGGGCCGCGTGCGCAGCAGGGGCTATGCGTGCAACGACGCCGAGAGCGAGTCTGGCGTCGCGGCGGTCGCCGCAGCCATCGTCGTCGACGGCCGCGCGATCGCGGCGGTGAGCTGTGCCATGCCGACTGATCGGATGAGTGATCCGGTGCTCACGTCCACCGTCGCCGCCGTGACGACGTTCGCCCGGGAGCTCAGCGAAGCGATCAGCAGATCCTCGAACCCGAGCTGACCACCGGTCGCCAGCCACGACGCGCCACAAGCCGCGGAGGGCGTTCAACTGGGCTGGCGACCAGGGTCATCGCCGCTCGCGCCCAGACCGACCTCGCGGGCGCGGACGATGGCATGGGATCGATCGACGACCTGGAGCTTGGTCAGGATGTTCGACAGGTGGTTGCGCACCGTCTTCGGTGAGACGGACAAGCGGCGAGCGATGGTGGCGTTGTCGTGGCCGCGGGCGACCTGTTCGAGCACCTCGACCTCGCGGTCGGTGAGCTGGGGGAACGGCGATGCGGCGGGCGCCCGGGCGCGCAACATGTCGGCGACGGCGCGCGCCGCGATCGCGGGTCCGAGGAGCACCTCGCCGTTGGCGACCGCCCGCACCGCCCGCTCGATCTCGTCGGGACCGGCGCCTTTCAGCAGGTAGCCCCGTGCTCCGGCACGCATCGACGCGAACACCGAGTCGTCATCATCGAGCATCGTCACGACGAGCACCCCGACCCCGGGATGCTGGCGGCTCAGGTCACGGGTCGCTTCCACTCCGGACGAGTCGCCGAGATGCAGGTCCATGATGACGACATCGACGGGTGTCTCCTGAGAGGCCGAGGCGACCACGTCGAGGGCGGCGAGCGCCGAGTCGGCCTCTCCCACCACGTCGAAGCCCTGCAACGAGCCCAGCAGTGCCGCCATTCCCATGCGGAACACCGGGTGGTCGTCGACCACCACGACGCGCACCGGCCCGGTCACGACCGACCGCCGGCGCCGAGAGGGAAGCGGGCCTCGACACGGGTACCGCGCGGCTCGATGGCAGAAACGTCGACGGTGCCCCCGACGCCTTCGGCCCACTCGCGCATCGAGGTGAGGCCGACGCCGCGGCGCGCGCAGGGATCGAGGCCGACGCCGTCGTCGGTGACGCTGAGTACGAGGTCGGCACCGTGCGTGACGCACACCGCGCACCCGGTCGCCGCCGCGTGGCGGTGGACGTTGCGCACCGCCTCGGAGGCGATGCCGTACGCGGCAGCGCCGACCGCCGGATCGAGGTCGACGAGGCCGTCGGTCGCGCTGACCGACACGGCCAATCCGTTGGCGCGGTAGCGGCCAGCGATCTCGTGCAACGCCTGGATCAGGCCCTGATCGTCGAGCGCCGGAGGGACCAGGCCGCGTGCGAGGTCGCGTACGTCGTCGACGCGCGCGTCGAGCTCCACGGCGAGGCGGTCGAGCAACTCGGCCGCGGCGTCGGGATCGGCGTCGAGCAGGTTTCGCCCGGCACGGAGGCCGAGCCCGACGCCGGCTAATGCGGGCCCGAGCCCGTCGTGCAGCTCCCTGCGCAGCACCCGCCGCTCCTCGTCGCGGACGGCGACGATGCGTTCCCGTGACTCCGCCAGCGCTCTGGCCGTACTCGCCAAGTGCACCGCCGCGGCGAGCAGCGGGGTGAGGTCGTCGAGCGAGACGAGGGTCGCGGCATCGAGTCGTTCGCCAGGCCGCGGCCAGGCCACCAGACTGCCGACGACGGCCTGCTGGTGGACGAGCTGACGCTCGACAGGCGCGCCGGCAGGAGCGCTGTCGCCGGCCATCGCGAGCCTGCCGCCGTCGGGATCGTCGACGACGATCGCGCCGAGGCGGAGTGAGCGATGAACGAGGTTCGTGAGGCTGTCGATCAGCTCGTCGTCGTCGGACGCTGAGCCGAACTCTCGCCCGACCCGCAGTGCCAGGACGGACGGCTGCGTGACGTCACCGCGCACCAGCCGGTCGACCCTGATCTGGAGCCAGCCACGCAACGGCAGGAACCCGGCCACGACGACGCTCGTCGCCACCACCTGCTGCAACCCCGGTCGCGCCGGCACGATCGCGTCCGTGACGGTGACGACGGTCACCGTGGCCACGATCACCAACATGGTCAACAGCGACCAGAGCACGGCTCGGCTGACCGCCATCTCGATGCCCCACATGCGCTGACGGAGCACGACGACGAGGACAGCGGCCGGCAGGAACGCCTGTGAGAGCAGGTGAGACACCGCGGTGAATTCGACCGGGAAGCGTTCGACTGCGTCCTCCGGCAGCGCCAGCGGTAAGAACGACACGGTCATCAGGGCAGTGGCGACCGCCAACCATCCCAGACCCCGCCGTTGTTCGTCGGGCAGCACCAGCCAACGGCGGACGACGCCCCCGACCGCGACGGCGCCGAGCACGCACGCGAGCGTCCACTGGGCTTGCGACCATCCGTCGACGGTGTCCGACCACCACTGCGAATGAACCGCGAACGGTGCCATCGAGTCCTCGAACGGCCACGGGAACGGATCGGTGAGCCGACCGAGCATCATCCAGGCGATGAGCAGCGCGCCGGCGATCACCGCCGCGGTCGTGAACCATCCGAGCGGGCGTAGGCGCTCGCGCACGAGCCACGGGAGGATCACGATCAGAGCGAGCGTGCCGGGTATCCAGGTCGCCGACTCCAGCCACCGGATCACGCCCAGCGGCGGGAGATCGGGCCGATCGAGGACCATCGACGCCCACCCGGCGCCGACGCCGGCGAGTCCGCCGCCGACCGCCGTCACCGCCAGGATCCAAGCGACCGGATGACGACAGCGCCGCAAGAGCAACCACGCGACCACCCCATAGACGAGCGCGTCGGTGATGTCGACGACGGTGTACCACCGGAACGCGTCCCAGGGTGGGTGGGCCACGATCCACAGCAACGCGGCGGTTGCGGCCAGACCGATGCAGGTGACCAGAACGACCCGGGCGGCAACCGGGCTGCCTCCCGCGCCCCGCTCCCCGGTGGGGGCCAGGATCATGCGCTCGCGCTGGTCCACGCCGTCCGGCATGCCGTCAGACTGGCACACCCTCGCGCTCGGAGCGGACGAACGAGACGCCCGCGGCGAGCAACCACAGCGACGCCGGCAACAGCGCCAAGTACTGCAGCGGCACCACCTGGGTCACGCCGATCAGGCCGGCTGCGGCCAGGCTCGTCCGGCCGAGGCGACGGCTCACCGAACCGCGCCGCCCGGCCAGCGCGACGGCTCCCGCCGTCAAGCCGACGCCGGCCCACACCCAACCCATCGTGGCGAAGATGGCCGCGTTGGCGCCGATCGTGTCCGGATCGGTCTGATCAGCGTCGGCCAGGCCGGAGTACAGCTCGGTGCTGATGCCACTGCCGACCAGGCACATGCCGGCGGTGAGCAGCAGACCGGCAGCGACCACGCCAGGGACAAGGCTGCCGGCCGGTTCCTGCTGCCCCAGGCGACGCTTGAGACCGAGGGCGAACAGCACGAGGGCGGCGGCGGTGCCGACGCCGGTGACCTGGTACGCCCAGACGAGCCACTCGTCGCCTTGCACCTCGGCGACCAATCGGGCGTTGTCGGCCAGCGCATCCTCGCCAGGGTCGATCGCGGTGGCGATCACGATCGTCAGCAGGCCGCCCACGCCGGCGACGATGCCCGCCCAGCTCCAGCCCGCCGAGCTCCGGCCGGCCGCCGCCGCGGGGTGGTGGGGCGGCACCGCAACCATCACGTCACGTCGATCTCGACGGCCATGCCGTGGGCTGCATGGGGATCGGTCTCGTCACCGGCGGTGGGGATCACGCACACCGCGATGTAGCCGCCGGGCTCGAGGTCGACGAGGCTGGTCATCGACGCGCCGGGCTCGTCGACGAACGCCACCGAGACCATCTCGATCAGGCTGAACAGCTCGTCCTCCGGCACCTCCAGCAGTTCCAACACCGGCGCATCCGTTCCCGGGAGGCGCCGGACGAGCAGTAGCTCGTGCGGTTCGCCGGATTCGCTCTCGTTGACGATGCGCAACGCCACCCGGCCCGCTGGCAGCTCGGTGGGCAAGCCGGTGAACGCGAAGTCGACACCGGCCACGTCGACCGCCGTCTCGGTCGGGCACCGTTCGAACACGGCGTCGCCCACCGCTTCGAGTCCGGCGCGGAACTCCGGTGACTCCAATGCGCCCTCGTCG
>CAZMGD010000157.1:6278-7105 GCA_964565705.1 uncultured Ilumatobacteraceae bacterium
CCGCATTGCCGGCAGCGCGGGCGAAGTGGGACGCGCCGCGATCATTGCGGGCGGACCCTCGAAGAACGACCGCGAGAGATCGACGTAGGCGTCGCACAGTTCCTCGGGCAACGCCGCTGACTCATCGTCGCCGGCATCGTCGTCGTCGCAGGCCGCGAGGCTGGCGCCGGCGAGCAGGACCAGGGTTGTTGCCGCGGCGACGGAGTGGGTGATCGATCGGGGCATCTGGGCTCCTCCTGTCGGGATCGTCTGTGGTCAGTGCCACGCGATGATCCACGGACTACCGTCCCGCCTGCATGGGGACAGCGTCCCGTCGTCCAGGGAGATCCGCTCGGGACCGTTACGACGCGTGCGCCGTGAGTCGGTCGACCAGCGTGCCCGCGCGTTCTCAGCGATGTCCGTCTGGCACGGCGCGGCGAGCGAGCTCGGCGAGCGCGAGTCCCGTCGGCATCGTGCCGTAGAGGTGACCGTGATCGCCCGCGACACGGGTGGCGACGAACGCGTCGGCGACGGCGGGGTCGGCGTGCCGCACGGCGAGCGACGCCGCCCACACGATCGCCATCCGCTCGACGAGCCGCCGTGCGCCAGCTTCGGGATCGGAGACGTCGCGGAGCTCGGCGCGCAGCGCGTCGATCGCGGCGTCGAGCCGTCGGTCGCCGCCGGTACCGAGCTCGATCTCAGCCACGAACGTGTCGACGGCGCTGGGCTCGCGCGCCATCGCCCGCACGACGTCGAGGGCGATCACGTTCCCCGACCCCTCCCAGATCGCGTTGACGGGCGACTCGCGGTACAGCCGGGGCATGATCGACTCCTCGACGTACCCGTTG
>CAZMGD010000158.1:0-7032 GCA_964565705.1 uncultured Ilumatobacteraceae bacterium
CTCGAGCTTCTCATAGTCTGCAATATGCGCTCGTGGGTTCCAGCTGCATTGACAGATCGTTGACAACACCGTGCCAACCGCCCCGAAGGTCAGTCGTCCTCGGCACGGGCAGCCGTCTTGCTTGGATGGCGGACGAGTGCTCACGGCAGTGTTGGGTACGATCCCGTCATGAGCACGCAAGCGGAGGTGGTCCTCGCTGAGGCGCTCGGACTGCCCGCCGACGAACGGGTGATGGTCGCCTCCAGCTTGCTTGCCAGCCTCGACAGCGACGTCACCGACGAGGACGAGATCGACCGACTGTGGTCGATCGAAACCGAACGCCGGGCAGCGATGATCGAATCCGGCGAAGCGCGCACCTTCGCGCGTGACGAAGTGCTCGCCGAGCTCGCGGACCTGCGCGCCCAGCGCACCGGGTGAGCGTCAGCGTCATCTACCACCAGCTGGCCCGTGCCGACCCGTACACGGCGTCGGCGTGGTACGAGGATCAGCAACCGGGACTCGGCGATCGATTCGCGGCGTCCGTTGACCGGATCGCCCTACGGGCCACTCGTTGGCCGAACAGCGGCACGCCGACGCTTCGCGACGAAGCGGACGAGATCATCGAGCGCAAGCTCGCCACGCCGGGCTTTCCCTACACGGTTCGCTACCGTGTCGTCGAGACCACCCTCGTTGTCATGGCCGTGTCGTACCAGCACCGCAGACCCGAGTACGGCGCCGACCGCGAGCCGTAGCAGGCACAGCCGGCGATCGGCATACCACGGCGAGCACCGGTGTTGTACGGCACTTCGACCAGTTCGCCCAATCCGCAAACGGTGACCGACATCGATAGCCGGACGCGCCACCATCGCCGGATCACATGAGCCCTACTGAACACTCTGAGTCGCGCGTAGCCACGTCAGTCGTCGCGCAAGAGTCTGGTCGTCAGTTGGTTCGAGCTGCCGGGGACGAGCCGATACTCGTATCCCGACATCGACGATGTGGTGTCGGCACCGCGAACGAGACGCGCTGCGGGAGCGACCTGGCGGCCGGTGCCGAGCTTGATTCGAATGTCCTGGTAATCGACGGTCAGCGTGCGTTCGAGCGCGAATGCGCGATCCATTCCATCGGCGGTGGCGATCTAACGATCAGCTGACGTGAGGGGAGCGGCCGACCGACGATCCGGTCACGGGCGACCCCGTCCACGACGCCAGCCCCGTCATCGCGCTGGGCGAAGTGACGGAAGCTCAGCGGCCGCGACGTGCGTGGTTCTGGTTGACGCCGCCGGAGAGAACATCAAATCAACGCGCACACCGTGACCACTCGGGCGTTGTCGCGGATCGAAGCCGCTTCGCCAGCGAGCGGGGACAGCCTGAACGAGATCCGCGCCGTGATTGCCGCGTCAGCCTCCGCGAGGGAAGCCGCCAATCGCACTCGCCGGCTCGCCGACATACCTGAGCCGACAAATGTGTCTCGGTGCAGGCCGAGCGGAGCGGACGGTGCGCGTGGCACGTGCCGGTTCAGAGACCGATCCCCGCGCCTCAGGCGGGTGGTTGTGTGATGGCGGTGATGGCGTCGAGGAGTTGTCGTTCGAGGCGCGAGGTGCGCTGGGGGGCGCGCGCGGCGCCGAGGACGAGGCCGGCGAGGAGTTCGACGGTGGCGGGGATGTCGTCGGCGGGGACGTCGGTGTCGGCGACTGTGTCGGCGACGATTTGCATCATGGTGGCATGCTCGCTGGCGATGGCCTCGCGGACGGAGGGTTCGAGGTCGGGGAGGGCCTCGATCAGTGGGCGGACGAGGTCGTGTTCGGGGGTGTTGGCCCACTCGAGGTAGGTGAGTGCCCAGCGGTGGAGTCGTTCGGTGGGGGTGCCGGGTGGGCGGGTCGCAGCCTTCCAGGCCTCCATGGTGGTGGGGATGGTGCGGTGGTACCAGTCGACGAGGAAGTGGGTCTTGTCGGGGACGTAGCGGTAGAGGGAGTTGCGGGCGAGACCGATCTCGGCGGCGATGTCGGCAAGGGTGACGTTGCGGTAGCCGCGTTCGAGGAACAGCGCGATAGCGGCGTCGATCGCAGCGGCGCGTTGGTGGGCGACGTGTTCGGCCACGCTGTCGGCGTTGATCCGTGGCATCGGGTTCAGGTTGTCACGTGAGCGTGGCTGCCGCGTGGAGTCGTCCGTGCTCGAGGTGAAGGTGCCGGTCGGCGTGGCCGAGGGCGACGCTGTCGTGGGCGACGACCAAGGTCGCCAGGCGGTGCTCACGGGTGGCGTCTGCGAACAGGCCGGCGATGGTCTCGGCGCGTTCGGGGTCGAGTGAGGCGGTGGGTTCGTCGGCGATGAGGATGCTGGGTTGTGCCATGAGGGCGCGGGCGATCCCGACGCGTTGGCGTTCACCACCGGACAGCTGGTTGGGGAGCTGGTCGGCGCGATCGGTGAGGTCGACGGTGGCGAGCAGCTCCCTGGCGCGTTCGCGGCTGGTGCGGGCGTGTTCGCCGTGGACGTGGCCGACGAGCTCGAGTTGCTCGATAGCGGTGAGCGACGGGAACAAGTTGGCGGACTGGTAGACGAACGCGATGTGATCGCGCAGCGTCCGGGTGCGGGCCCGGTTGCGCATCCCGGCGGTGGGGGTGCCGGCGATGGTCACCTCGCCGGCGTCGGGGCGGCGCAACAGGCCGGCGATGGTCAACAGGGTCGATTTGCCGGATCCTGAACGGCCGGAGATGACGGTCAGCTCGCCGGGGTGCAGGTCGAGGTCGAGGTGGTCGAGGATCGTGCGTGTGGTTGATCCGTCGGGGAACGCGACGCTGATGTCGCGCAGTGACAGCACTGGTTCGACGGTGGCCTGGTCGGTCATGACTCGGCCCCCAACGCGATGGCGGGTTCGATGCCGGTGATCCGACGGAACGCGACGAGGCTCCCGGCGATCCCGGCGACGGCCAGCGCGGCGGCCGAGGTGGCGATGTCGCGCGGGTCGAGCTCGACGGGGGCGTCGCCTCGGGACAGGACCGCGACGACGACGGTGCCGATGGCGACACCGCCGAGGACGGCTGCGACGACGAGCACAGCCATCTGGCCGATTCCGTCGCGGACCACGTAGCCGTTCGACGCGCCCATCGCTTTGAGTAGGCCGATCTGGCGGGTGCGTTGCACGGTCAGCACCGTGAAGAACGCACCGATCACCAACGCGGAGATCACCAGCAGGAACCCGCGGATCAGGTTCATCGTCGCCGTTTCGGCGCTGTAGCCCGGCGACCCGGCGTAGGTCTGTGACTTCGTCAGCACGTCCACGCCGGCCGCGGTGCCGAGGGCGTCCCAGTCCGTCGAACCGGGACCGTCCAGCGCGATCGCCGAGAAGCGCCCATCGGCCTGGTCGCCATAGCTGATCGACTGCCAGGTCGGCAGCGATACGAACGCGATCGGGGCGTGCCCGTACGTGCCGGCGAACGTGAACCCGAGGACCGGCAACTCCACGTTCGACCCGCCCAGCGTGTAGGTGTCGCCGACCTTCACTCCGTCGCGCTCCAACTCATCGCTCAACACCAGACCCGGTGTTCCCGCCAGCGCAGCGCGGGCGTCGTCGCGCTCCACGAGGAAGCTGTCGGCCGGGACGCCGAACAACGCGACGTCCACGCTCGGGCCGCCGGTCGTCGACGCCGCGTTGGCGAACGACACCCCCACCGGCGACGCCTTCACCCCGTGCGCGGCGGTGAAGGGCGCGAGCGCGTCGTCGCGCAACGTCGAGCGACTGAACGTCGCCTTTGCGCCTGGTTCGAATGCGAACCGGGACGCCGGCAACGCCCGCAACCCAGAGATCCCGTCCGTGACCAGCCCGGTCGCCAACCCCGACAACACCGTCGTCAGCAACGCCACCAGTGCGATCACGACGCCCAACAAGACGAACCGCCGCGCCCCCCGACGCAGATCACGCCATCCGAGGAACATGAGCCCACTCCAGAGATATCGACATCATGTCGACAAGATACCGACCAGTTGTCGACAAGACACGCTACCACCACGCGAGGTGCGTAGCACCTGAAGCCGAGCGGTCATGCGGCGTTGGACAACGGCGCCCAGCGCGCGTTGGCACCGAGCGCGCGTTGAGCGCGCGTCGACCATGTCAAGCGCGCGTTGCCTGTCAAGCCCGGTATCCGCCTGACTGACGGCGCTTTCAAGTGGTGGGCGCGACAAGCTCGTTGAGCTTCTCGGCTGGAGTCTTCCAGGCGAGGGTCTTGCGGGGGCGGCCGTTGAGGCTGGCCCCAGTTCGACAGGCCACCACGGTCACGGCTGGATGATGATCGGCTTCGGAGTGATGTTGGCACTCGTCCTCGTCCTCGTCGCCACAGGGGCCGTTCGCGCCACCTTGCTCCTTGGGCCATTGGCATGCATGGCGATGATGGCCGTCATGATGCTGATGATGTCTCGCACCATGGGCGGACACGATCACCGCGGCAACGGCTGATCTGTGACGAAATGCCCGGCACGTCGTCGTCCGATCCGCCCGGTGGGCACGAGTCACGCCGGACCTGGAATGTACCCCCCGGGGGTATGGTTGTTCACGGCGAGGAGGTTGCCATGAACCACGCACACCATCACCCCGACACCGCCCTCGATGAGCCCATCGGCGACACCAATCACCACGCCGTTCACACACCGGCAACGGCCCACGACCATCATGCGGGCCATGCGGGCCATGACAAGCACGCCGGTCACGACCCGGAGATGTTCCGGCGCCGGTTCTGGCTGACCCTGGCGCTCACGATCCCGCTGGTCGTCACCAGCCACATGGTGATGGACTGGTTCAACTACTCCGTCGATCTGCCGCTGATGGAGTGGTACGGGCCGGTGCTCGGCTCGATCGTGTTCTGGTGGGGCGGCTGGCCGTTCCTCGCCGGCGGCGTCGCCGAGGTACGCGACCGGCAGCCAGGGATGATGTTGCTGATCACGATGGCGATCAGTGTTGCCTACGTCGCATCGATGGCGACCAGTCTCGATTGGCTCGACCTCGAGTTCTGGTGGGAGCTCGCTGCGCTGGTGACGATCATGCTGCTCGGCCATTGGCAGGAGATGAAAGCGATTGGCCAGGCACAGAACGCCCTCGCCGCCCTCGCCGCGCTACTACCCGACGAAGCCGACCTTGTCGACGGTGACACGATCCGCCCAGTTCCTGCCGCCGAGCTGCAGCTTGGTGATGTCGTGTTGGTCCGTCCCGGCGCACGAGTACCCGCCGACGGCACGATTGTCGACGGCAGCGCCGAGGTCGACGAATCAATGATCACCGGCGAGTCCAAACCCGTCAACCGATCCATCGGCGGACGCGTGGTAGCCGGCACGGTGTCGACCGACAGCTCGATCCGGGTACGTGTCGACGCCGTCGGCGACGACACGGCCCTGGCGGGGATCCAGCGGCTCGTCGCCGACGCCCAAGCCAGCCAAAGCCGAGCTCAAGTACTCGCCGACCGCTTCGCCGCCCTGCTGTTCTACGTCGCCGTCGCCGCCGCGATCGTCACGTTCGTCGTCTGGTGGGCGATCGGCGACCTCGACGCTGCGATCACCAGCACCGTCACCGTGTTGGTGATCGCCTGCCCGCACGCCCTCGGCCTCGCCATCCCGCTCGTGATCGCCATCTCGACCGCAATCTCTGCAAAGGCCGGGATCCTCGTCAAAGACCGGCTCGCACTCGAACGCATGCGCTCGATCGACACGGTGCTGTTCGATAAGACCGGGACGCTCACCAAGGGCGCGCATGCCGTCACGGGCGTCGCCGGAACCGACACGTTCGACGACGACCGAGTGCTGGACACCGCCGCCGCCGTCGAAGCCGAGAGCGAACACCCCCTCGCCCGCGCGATCGTCACCGCCGCCGGCGACAACGACGCGCTCAAGGCAACGAACTTCCGGTCGATCACCGGGCGCGGCGTCATCGCGGACATCGACGGCACCACCTACGCCGTTGGCGGGCCAGCGCTGCTCCGCCAACGCCAACTCGACATCCCCGAATCGCTGCGCGACACCGTCAGCGGATGGGAGCAGCGCGGCGCCTCCGTGCTCTACCTCGCCAACGACACCCAGATCGTCGGTGCCATGGCACTCGAAGACGAGATCCGACCCGAAGCCCGCCAAGCCGTCGCCGACCTACGCCAGATGGGCGTCGACGTGGCGATGATCACCGGCGACGCCCGTCAAGTCGCCGAAGCCGTCGGCCGCGACCTCGTCATCGACAACGTGTTCGCTGAAGTCCTCCCCGAAGACAAGGACCAAGCCGTCTCCACACTCCAACAACGCGGCCAGAGCGTTGCCATGGTCGGCGACGGCGTCAACGACGCACCCGCCCTTGCCCGCGCCGACGTCGGGCTCGCGATCGGCGCCGGCACGGACGTCGCCATCGAATCAGCCGGAGTCGTACTCGCCTCCAGCGACCCCCGCTCTGTCGCCAGCGTGATCCGACTCTCACGTGCCAGCTACCGCAAGATGATCCAGAACCTGGCCTGGGCCGCCGGGTACAACATCGTCGCCATACCCCTCGCGGCCGGAGCATTCGCCTGGGCCGGAGTCACCCTGTCCCCCGCCATCGGTGCCGTGCTGATGAGTATGTCCACCATCGTCGTCGCCCTCAACGCCCAACTGCTTCGTAGGGTCCATCTCAAGCCGGTAGAGGCAGGGCCACAGGCCTGAGCCATCAGACAACAGCGTCGTCAACGTTCGGCCCGGTCCGCATGCGTGCTCCCCATCCTCGAATCCGTGCATGCCGCGGAGCCAGATCGGCCAGCTTGCGGCGTGATCTTGTTGTCGACCCGACGTGCGACCGTCGGGTTTCGCTGAGGTCGATTCGACCTGGGGCGATGCGAGGCGAGAAGGGGGCGCGGCGCCGAATGTTGACAACCGATCTGGACTGCCGTCGATCTCACACCCAGACGTTGACAAATCCGTTGACAACGGCCCAATCCGCCAATGGAAAGGACCGGCTCCCTGTCGGAAACCGGCCCTGACCTGGGATTTCACTTGGTGGCGGGGGCAGGATTTGAACCTGCGACCTTCGGGTTATGAGCGATGAGTACCCCGTCCA
>CAZMGD010000159.1:0-7021 GCA_964565705.1 uncultured Ilumatobacteraceae bacterium
TCGTGCCGAACTGCAAGAAGCTCGGCCTGCTCGACCGCAACGACATGTGGCTGCGGCACCGCTTCGAGGAGATGGGTGTCATCCAGTTCGAGGACTGGGAGGACACCGCCGAGGAGTTCACCAAGTTCGAGCTCGGTGCCGAGCGCTAGGCGAACAGGGCTCGATCGACGAGCGATCGGACGGTCGCGCGGGCGGTGGCGGGTGAGAGTCCCGCGTCGCTCGTGAGCTGCGCGTAGGTGGAGTACGCGGTCGCGAGATAGACGATGGACGTCGCCTCCGCGAGGCCGACCTGGAGGATCCCGGCCTGCTGGGCGCGCCGTGCCATCGCGCGGATCTGCTCCCGCCGCCATGAGCGGACCGCGTCGACGGCCGTAGCCACGTCGGGCAACGACGTCGCACTCATCAGCACGCTGACGGCCGTGCCCTGTTGCTCGTAGGACCGGAAGTAGGCGTCGGCGAACGCCGGGAGCTGTTCTCGAACTGGTCGCGTTCCGACATCGATCGCACTGACAGATGTCCGCGTCTGCTCCGCGAGGTCGCCCAGTGCTGCGGCGAGCATGGCGTCGCGTGATTCGAAATGGTTGTAGACGGTGCGCAGGGCAACGTCCGCCTGGTTCGCGACCGCACCGACCGTGAGTGCGCCGAGCCCGTCGGCGGCGACGACGTCGATCACGGAGCGGAGGATCTGGCGGCGGGTGGCGTCGTGGTCGCCGGCCCGCTTGTCCATCGAGTAGCGGCGGGGCATGCGCCGGAGAGTATCGCAGGGAGGTCTTTACATGCACGCGGACGTGCAATATAGTTGCATGCGAACATGCAAGTAATTGAATCCCGTGAAAGGACACCTGATGAACCCGAACCACCTCCGACCCGAGCGCATTGCTCCCGACACCTGGCTCGTCAGCGAGCTCTTCCCGGGCGCCCCAGGCGCCCACGTCCCCGTGCGCTCCCTCGTCATCACGGGTGCCGAGCCGCTGATCGTCGACACCGGGACCTCCCTCAACCGCCACGCGTGGACCGAGGCCGTCTGGTCGATCGTCGACCCTCGCGACGTGCGATGGGTGTTCCTCTCACACGACGATCACGACCATGTCGGCAACCTGCTCGAGACGATGGCGGCATGCCCGAACGCGACGCTCGTCACCAACTGGTTCAGTGCAGAGCGACTCGCGGGGGATCTCCCGCTGCCCGTCCACCGGATGCGCTGGATCAACGACGGCGAGTCGTTCGTCGCCGGCGACCGCACGCTTCACGCGGTGCGGCCACCGGTGTTCGATTCACCGACGACGCGCGGCTTGTTCGATGAGCGCAGCGGCGTCTACTGGGCGTCGGACGCATTCGCCTCCATGGTGCTCCCGGGCGTCACGGACGCCGCCGAGCTCCCGGCCGACTTCTGGGAGCCGATCTTCGTCGAGATGAACTGCCAGATCGCGCCGTGGCACCACCTGCTCGACGAGCGCAAGTTCGCCACGCTGCTGCGTCGGCTCGCGGCGATGGAGGCCACCACGGTCGTCGGCGCGCACGGGGCGGTCCTGCGCGGTGACCACATCGCGCGCGGCTACGAGCTGCTCGCTCGCCTCCCGCAGCAGCCCGAGGTGCAGTTTCCCGGTCAAGGGCTCCTCGACCAGCTCCTCGACCAACTCGCACCGCAACCCCAGCCCGCTGACGACGACGCCGTGACCGTGGTCGCGGCCTGACGAGCAATCTCCCACCGGAAGGATCACCATGGAACTCGGAATCGCCCTCCCGCAGATCGGCCACTTCCCCAACGCCACCGACGTTGCCACGACGGCCCGGCGGGCCGAAGCGATCGGCTTCGACTCGCTGTGGGTCGCCGACCGGCTGCTCCGGCCCGTC
The DNA here is from genome assembly GCA_964565705.1 of uncultured Ilumatobacteraceae bacterium. Lineage (GTDB taxonomy): Bacteria > Actinomycetota > Acidimicrobiia > Acidimicrobiales > Ilumatobacteraceae > CAZMGD01. The sequence continues at coordinate 1,855 of CAZMGD010000159.1, forward strand.
GCGCCACGCGACCCCTATCCCGGCACTCCCGACCTGAGTTGGCCGGAGCAGTTCGGCAATTGCCTCGATCCGCTCGCCACGCTCACCTTCGCCGCCGCACACACCACGAGGGTCGCGCTCGGCACTTCCACCATCAACGTGCCCTTCTACCGGCCCGTCGACCTCGCCCGCCGGCTGGCCACCCTTGATCTGCTGTCGGGTGGCCGGCTGCGCGTCGGAGCCGGCCTCGGCTGGTCGAGCGATGAGTTCGAGGCGCTGGGCATGCCGAAGGACCACCTCGGCCGGCGGCTCGAGGACCACCTCGACACGATCGACGCGGTCTGGCGCGGCGGCGTGGTCGACCATGTCGGCGACGGCTACCGGATCGCGCCGAGCACGATCGGCCCGCTCCCGGTGCAACGGCCACGGCCTCCGCTCTACCTCGGCGCGTTCACCGAGGCGGGCTTCGAGCGGATCGCCCGCCGCGCCGACGGCTGGCTGACCGTGTTCCTGCCGATCGAAGTGACCGGTCAGATCTTCGCCCACATCCGCCAGCTCACCGACGCCGGCGGCCGTGACCCGGATGCCGTTCGCATGGTGGTGCGCGCCAATGCATCGGTCAGTCCATCTCGCGTCACAGGCTCGCCCGTACCGTTCGCCGGCACGATCGAGCAGATCGCCGACGACGTGCTCCGCTCCGCCGACTTCGGCGCGCACGAGCTGTTCGTCGACCTCCAGTACTCACCGGGCATGCCCGACGCCACGGCGATGCTCGACACCGCCGAGCAGATCTTCGCCCGCGTCGCGCCCCAGCTCGACCGGCCGGTCCCCGGGCTCGCGGGGGTTGCCTCGTGAGGCGGGGCCTCGGCACCGCCATCGTCGTCGCGGTGGTGTCGCTGCTGCCGACCGCGTGTCGTGACGCCGGTTCCGGCAGCGTGCCATCGGGGTCCGCCCGGGCCGCGCCGACCGACCTGCCGGATGCCGAGCTCCCAGAAGCCGACCGTCACGTCGCGGTGGCGGCCGGCCCGGACGAGATCGTCAGGGCGATCGGCCGGCTGGGTGCACACGGCGGGACTTCCGAGTGGGTGAGTCTCGATGCCCGTGGAGCGGTGTCCGGGCTGCTGGCCCGAGCGCCGGTGGCCGCCGCCGAGTTGACGCTCGACAGCGGGATCGACCGCGCCGGTTTCGCCCGGCCGGCGTCGCCGTTGTGGATGGCGCCGGCCGAGCGAGGCGACGACAGGCCGGTCGTCGCCTCGAGCACGGAGACGACGGAGGTCGACGCTCCGGGTGGTGGTCTCGTCCGCTCGACGGTGACCACCGAGATCCGGCTGGAACATCGTCATCTCACGATGGCCACGAAACAGCACCTCAGCGCCGCTGACCGCCCGGAAGCGGGTGACCTGGAACAGGAGCTCGGTGGTGAGTTGGCTGCCTGTCCGACTCGCGATGGCACGGTGACCGGGTTCGTGCGCTTCGCGATCCGTGTCAATGCTGGTGCGGGAGCGGAGCTCGTGAACCTGCACCTCGCCGCCGACGTCGAGGCCATCGTCGACGATGCTCGCGCCGCGGTGCGCTTCGACCTGGTCGACGTGAGCGGCGGCGTGGAGTCGTACGACGACGGCGAACCGATCGCTGCGGTTGCATCCGGCGAGGTCACCGGCGTGTCGGGAAACCCGGCGGCCGGTATCGACGGATCGATGAGTGTCGAGATCCGCGGCGATCCGGAGCTCCGCAACGACGACGTCTCCCGCATGTTCGGTGCCGCCGTGGTGCAGCTCGAGGTCGCCGCGCGCACGTTGCTCGCTCACGTCGCCGACGCGAGCGACGACGGCGTGTGCGTGCAGGTCGTCGCCGATCGGTACGGGATCTTCGTACTGGACGCGGGCGACAGCGCCACCGTCAGTGCGAGCGTCATCGACGCCGGCACCTCGACGCCGGTCGATGCTCCGATCGGCGCCGAGCCGAGCGCTGGGACGGTCGACCCGAGCACGAGCGCAGGCTCGCCGGCGACGTTCGACTTCACAGCCGGCGATGGCACTGGCGACTCGGTCGTCACGATCAGCACCGACTCAGTCGTCGGGGCCCACGAGGTGGAGCTCGTCTATGCCCGCCCGTCGGGTTGGCGCGTGGACGCGAACGTCGGCACGTTCCGGATCGCCGGGGTCAAGTGCGGTGGTGTGGCGGGCTCCTGGCGTCTCACCGTCACCGCCGACTTCGGGGGAGCAGCATTCGAGGGTGAGTTGGCCGCCGAGACCGATGACGGTGGCAGGGGCGCGTTCAGGCTCACTGGCACCACCACTGGTGCCGGTGTGTCGATCGGGCAGGAGGGGGAGGGGACCTTCACGGTCGCCGAGGGCGAGGACGGCTCCGCGACGCTGGCAATCGCCGGCGAGGCCCACACGGTCTTGCGCAGCCACAGGGGCGAAGGCGGCCCGTTCGGCGACGGGACCGCGATCCCCCTCCTCCGAGCCTCCGGCGACGATTGCGCCGCGGCCTGAGCGCCAACCCCGTTCGTCCGGCCCCGGCCCCGAACGCACGGATTCCGACGTTCGCGCTTGACTCGGCGGCCGCTCGTGCCGATGAAGGCACATGCCGTCCGTCGTCGCCCGTCCCGCCTCGGCGGAGCGGGTCCGGCGGGTCGGTTTCGCGGTCTTCGGGATGATCCTGGTGTGCGCGGTTTGGCTGCAGCGGACCACGATCGTCGATGCCGTCGGTCAGCTCCATGCGATGCCGGTCGCGGTGGTCGCCCTGCTGGTGATGCTCGGCCTGGCTGAGCGGGCCGTGCGGGTCGACATCTACAGCTCGCTGCTCGGTGTGGGTTTCACCGACGCCACCGTCGTCCACGAAGTCGGTGCCGCAGCGAGCAAGGGAGTCCCGATGGGCGGAGCGGTCGGCACGGGATTGCGCTGGTCGATCGCCCGTGAACGTTCGATCTCCACACCCACCTTCACCGTGGCACTGATCGCCACGGGCGTGGCGTCGGTGTTCGTGACCTGGACGATGCCACTGATCGCGTTGGGCGCCGACCTGACGCAGCGTTCGGCTGAGCCGACCGACCTGATCGTCCTCGGTGTGTGCGCCGCAGTGGTGCTCGGTGTGATGGCCGCCTGGACGGTGGCCCTCGGCTCGGAACGCATCCATCGCTGGGCCGTGGCCCGCGGCCGCTGGGTGTGCGGGCGGCTCGGTCGTCGCTTCCCCGCCGCCGAGACGGTCGACCCCGACGCCGGCATCGACGACGTGCGACTCGGCCTCCGGGCCGTCGCGGCGAACCCGTGGGGCCTGGTCGGCAAGACCGCCGTCGCTCAGCTGTGCAGTGTGATGGTGCTGTTCGTCGCCCTGCGCAGCCTCGGTGTGGGACCCGAGCTCGGCACGATCGAGTTCGTCCGCGTCTTCTTCATCGTCACCCTGCTCGGCTCGTTCGTCCCCACTCCAGGCGGGGTCGGCGTGATGGAGGCCGGCCTGACCGGAGCGCTCGTCGCCGCCGGCGCCGCGCCATCAGCTGCGCTCGCGGCGGTCCTCGTCTACCGGCTGATCACCTATGTGATGCCGATCGTCATCGGCGCCGCGCTCTACGTCGTCTGGCGCCGCACCGCCACCCGGGCGCCGATCCTGCCCCCGGCCACACCCGAACCGGTGCCGGTGCTCGCCCCCGTCACTCCCTGATCCCACGCCCGGGTGCAGTGGGCTAATTGATACAAGTTGAATACAAGTAGGATCGAGTCCATGAGCGACTGGGATCCCGAGCAGTACCGACGTTTCGCCGCAGAGCGCGCACAGCCGTTCTGGGACCTCGTCGATCTCGTCGACGGAACCGGCATCGATCGGATGGTCGACCTCGGATGTGGCGATGGTCAGCTCTCGATGGAGGCGGCCGACCGGTTTGCAGCGAGCGTGCTCGTCGGCATCGACTCCTCGCCGGCCATGCTCGGGCAGGCCCACGCCAAACTTGCCCCCACCGACCTGGCCGACGCGTCCGGTCCACGTTTGCGTCGGGATTCTCACACGCCTGTCGATGCGGAATCCCGACGCAAACGTGATTGGCGGTTCGAGGAGGGGGATCTGGCGGCCTGGCCGGCGGGCGCCGGCGGGAGCGGTCGGCCGGACCGAGGATGGGATCTCGTGCTGGCCAATGCCAGCTTGCAGTGGGTGCCGGACCACGAAGCGGTGCTGCGACGTTGGACCGGTGCGCTCGCCCCCGGAGGGCAGCTCGCCGTGCAGGTGCCGGCGAACGGCACGCACGCGTCACATGTGGTGGCCAACGAGGTGGGGGCGACCGAACCGTTCCTCGGTGCGATGGGCGGGGCCGTGCCGCCCGATCCGTCGGCGACGAACGTGCTGGCGCCCGAGGACTATGCCCGCATCCTGTTCGAGCTGGGCTACGCGGCACAGGACGTGACACTGCGCGTGTATCCCCACGTCCTCGCCTCGTCGGGCGACGTCGTCGAGTGGGTGCGCGGCACGAACCTCAACCGCTTCTTCGAACGCCTCCCCGCCGAGCTGCACGAGCCGTTCGTCAGCGCCTATCGCACGGCCCTGCTCGACCGGATCGGCGACTCGTCCCCCTACTTCTACGGCTTCAAGCGCATCCTCGTCTGGGCCCGCCGCTCCAAGACCGCCTGAAATGGTCGTTTGCGTCGGGATCGCCCGCCCCTGCCGGTGCCGAATCCCGACGCAAACGTGGTCTCGGTAGCATCGGTGGGCGATGGTAGGTCGGATCGATGCACGGCTTCCGCGGGCCGAGGTGGAGCGGTTCGTCGCCCTCCACACCCAGTTCGAGGAGCTGGTGGCAGCGTGGGCGACGGTCCGCCACACCGGTGAGGTGAACGACCACACGAACGCCGAGTACGACGCCGCCGTGCTGGAGAACCTCGCCCACCTGCACAACGCCGCCGAGCCAGCCGTCGCCGCGTTCGCACGCGCCGACGAGCGGTTCGCGTCGTACGGGATCCGGCTGGAAGCGGCGCTCCTGCGGGTGCAGGACGGTGAAACGAATATGTTCACCGGCGTGGAGCCCGGCACCTACCAGGATGTGTGGATGCAACTCCACGACGCGCTCGCCGACACCACCACGGCCACCACCGAAGGCGGCCGTCGCTGATGCCCCGGTTCGGCCGCATCCTCACCGCGATGGTTACACCCTTCGACGACGCAGGGGAACTCAACGTCGACGCGGCAGTGAAGCTGGCGA
>CAZMGD010000160.1:0-6938 GCA_964565705.1 uncultured Ilumatobacteraceae bacterium
ACGCGACGTGGCGGGCCTCGTCGCTCATCACGTAGCGCAGCAGCTTCTTGAGCAGGGGCTCCTCGGTGAGCTGGTGCATGAAGCCGAACGCGGCCAGCGCCAGACCCTCGACCATGATCTGCATGCCGAGATAGGTCATGTCCCAGCGGCTGTCGTTGATGATGTCGTCGAGCAACATCCGCAGGTGGGCGTTGATCTGGTACGCGCCACCGAGCTTCTCGTCGATGTACTTGGCGAACACCTCGACGTGGCGGGCCTCGTCCATCACCTGGGTGCTCGCGTACAACTTGGCGTCGTACCACGGGACGGTCTCGACGATCTTGGCCGTGCACAGCAGGGCGCCCTGCTCGCCGTGGAGGAACTGCGAGAGCGTCCAGCGCCGGTTCTGGATCCCGAAGTCGAGCCACTCCTTGTCACCCCACGACTCCAGCACGGTGCCGTCGTAGCGGTTGGGGTCGAGGCCGGCGGCGATCGACACCTGGTCCTTGGTGACGACCGCCTCGAGGTCGACCTCGGTGTCCCAGTCCAGATCGGTCGTTGCGTTCCACTGCCCGGTCTTGGCCTTCTCGTAGAGCTTGCGCAGCTGTGGCCGGGCCAGGCTGTAGTCCCACGTGAAGATCGCGTCGGCGTCGTCTTGGACGACGTGCTCGACCTCGTCGAGGTCGCTGTTCGACACGGCGAGGATCGCCTCGAGGTCGTTCAGGTCGGCCCGGCCGAGGATCTCGGTGTCGTCGCGGGTCGTGCTCATCGGGGGCCTCCAGGATGCGGGGTGTCGGCCTGCGCGCCGGTGAAGACCTGCGGCAGGAGCGTGGTGAGAAACGTGCGTGCGGACGGCTCGTCGCCGAAGTCGACGAGCTCGGACGGGGCGAAGAAGCAGGAGATGACGAGCCGGGTGACGAGCTCGAGCAGTGCGATCGCGTCATCGTGGCCGAGATGGGGCTCGATGTAGGGCAGCAGGTAGGTCGTGGTGACGCGGATGATCCGGGGCAACCCGTCGACGGTGAAGTCGGCCAGCACCTCGCCGGGCGCCGAGGCCATCATCAATGCCAAGTGCCGATCGTCGCGCAACTCGTTGGTGGCGTACACGACCGCCTGCACGATCACCTCGTCGAGCGAGTCGATCCCGTCGAGGTGCCGGGCCAGCTCGTCCAGGAACTCGTTGAGCTCGCGGACGCGCATCGCCTCGAACAGCACGTCCTTGCCGCCGGGGAAGAGCCGGTACAACGTCGCTCGCGACATGCCGGCCTCGGCGGCGATGTCGTCGACGGTGACCCGGGCGACGCCCCAGCGCTCGCAGCAGCTCTTGGCAGCGTCGAGCGCCCGCTGCTCGGCGCGGCGATGGCGGGCCACCGGCGGGGCGTCGAGGTCGTCGCGATCCACGGATGAGACGGTAAGACGGGTTGTGTCTCACCGTCAAGGGAAATCGTGACGGAGGACACGCCCAACGCCTTCTCGGTCCGCTTCTGGTCGCTGGAGCGACCAGAAGCGGACCGAGAACGACGGGGTGTCAGCGGGCGCGGAACGTGATCGGCAGGTCGGTCACGCCGGCGACGAAGTCGCTGCGGAGCCGCTGCACCGGCCCAGCCAACGCGACGTCGTCGATGCGCGTGACCAACTCGTGCATCGTCGAGCGGATCTGGGCCCGAGCGAGGCTGGCACCGAGGCAGTAGTGCACCCCACCGCCACCGAAGGTCACGTGGTCGTTCGGCGTGCGGCCGAGGTCGAGGCCGTGCGGGTCGGCGAACACCTCCTCGTCGCGGTTCGCCGACGTGTAGTACATGACGACCTTGTCGCCTTGGCGGATCGGCACGCCGCGGATCTCGGTGTCGGTGGTCGCGGTGCGGCGGAAGTTGCTGATCGAGGTCCCGTAGCGCAGGAACTCCTCGACCGCCGTCGGCCACAGGCCCTCGTCGGCGCGGAGCCGTTCGATCTCGCCGGGGTGGTCGATCCACGCCAGCATCGAGTGGTTGAGCAGGTTCCGGGTGGTCTCGTTGCCGGCGACGATCAGGGTGATGAAGAACATGTCGAGCTCGTCGACGCTCAGGCGCTCGCCGTCGACCTCGGCCTGGACGAGCGCGGTCATCAGGTCGTCGCGGGGCTCGGCCCGGCGGGCCGCGGCCATCTGCGCGCTCAGCGCGTAGGCCTCAGCCGCGGCAAGCTGCGCGGCCTCGCTCTGCTCGTCGTCGCTCAGCGAGCCGATCATCTGGTTGGTGATCTCCACCATGCGCGGCCAGAGCTCGTCGGGCAGGCCGAGCATCGTGCAGATCGTCTGGATCGGCACCTTGGCGGCGACGTCGTTGACGAACTCACACTCGCCGCGCTCGACGATGTCGTCGACGACGCGCTTGGCCCGCAGCTCGATGTCGTCCACGATCTTGGCGATGTTCCGCGGCGTGAAGGCCCTGGCCACGATGTTGCGGTACCGGGTGTGCTGCGGGTCGTCCATGTTGAGGACGCTGAGGCGCAAGACGGCCACCGACTCCTCGCTCTGGTCGGGGATGAACGTGCCCCCGAGTGCAGACGAGAAGGTGCGCGGGTCGCGGCTGACCCGCTTGACGTCGGCGTGCTTGCTCAGTGCCCAGAACCCGGATCCGTTCGGCTCCTCGTGCCAGAACACCGGTGCTTCCCGGCGCAGCAGGTCGAACTGGTCGTGGGGAACGCCCGTGACCCAGGTGTCGGCCAGGAGGTCGATGTGGGCGAGGTCGGCGGTGGTGGTGACGGTCATGGACGGTCTCCTCGTGGGGTGGAGGTCGGGGTGTCGGCAAGTCCGCGCAGGGCGGCGATCGCCATGCGGTCGGTGACGGCGGCAGGGTCGACGCGGTGCATCATCGAGAGCCCGAACAGCACGCCGATGATCGCCGCCCCGTGGTCACGGGTGCCGGCGAGGTCGGGCCAGGTGTCGGCGAGCTGGGCGATGCCCTGCCACAGCGTCTCGTAGCGGTCGCGCAGGCGGGCGAGCGTGCGCTCGTCGCGCATCGCGTACGCCCAGACCTCGTGCTCGAGCGACATCCAGCGCTCGGCGCTCGGTCGGGACACGGCCCGCCAGAGCGCGGCGAGTCGCTCGTCAGCGGTGCCGGCCAGCTCCAGTTCGGCGGCCACGACCGTCGCCGCGTCGGCGAGCCACTCGTCGACGACAGCGAACAGCAGCTCCTCCTTGCTGGCGAAGTGGCCGTACAGCGCGCCGACGGTGCGCCCGGCGCGCTCGGCGATCGCGTCGACGGATGCCCCGGCGATGCCCTGTGCGGCGAACAGCTCGGCGGCCGCGCCGAGGAGCTGCCCCCGGGTCTGCGCCTTCCGCTCCTGCTGCCGCACGAGATAAATATAGCGAACGCCCGCTATATGTCAACCGCCGGTCACCTCGATCGTGCCGGCCATGCCGATCGGCTTGCCGTCCTTGATGAGGCCGTGGATCGAGCAGTAATACACGTAGACCCCGGGCTGGTCGAACGCGACGCTGTACTCCTCGCCGGGCTCGAAGTCCGCCGTCTGCACGCCCCACGCCGTGCCCGTCTCCGGCCGCACGTTGTGGTCGTTGCGGCCACGGTTGACGAAGTGAACGGTCGTGCCGGCCTCGACCGCGATCGAGCTCTCCTGGAACACGTTGTCCAGCGAGTCGACCTCGACGACGACGCCCGCGCCCGGAAGCGGCGCGACGCCCGGCTCGGTGCTCACGGGCACGGCGGTCGGCGCGACGGTCACCGCCGCTGCACGCTCGTGGTCGTCGGAACACGCCGAGGTCACGATGCCGAGCAGCGCGAACACGGCCAACAGCCGACGGACGCGACGGGTCACTGCCTGAAGTCAAGCCGCTTTCGCCTCCGATCCCAACGGTGCCGCACGGTGTCAGAACCCCGCCCGCTGTGAGCCAGGTCGAGGGCCCCTGCGTTCTGACACCTCGCTGGATGGGGTGGGTAGCCTGCTGCGGCGTGGACCTGCTGATCGGGGAGGACGGCGACGCCCGCTGCGCCTGGGGCGCGTCGACGGCGGACTATGTCGCGTACCACGACGACGAGTGGGGTGCGGGCGTCACCGACGACCACCGGCTGTTCGAGAAGCTGTGCCTGGAAGGCTTCCAGTCAGGGCTGTCCTGGCTGACGATCCTGCGCAAGCGCGACAACTTCCGCGCCGCGTTCGCCGGTTTCGATCCGCACGATGTCTCCGCATTCGACGAGGACGACGTGCAGCGGCTGCTCGCGGATGCTGGCATCGTTCGCCACCAGGGCAAGATCCGATCGACCATCAACAACGCTGCCCGGGCGGTCGAGCTGATCGAGGAGTTCGGTTCGATCGCCGCGTACGTGTGGCCGCGGGCCGAGTTCGCACCGCCCTCCGGTGAGCTCGTGTCGACCTCCCCGGCGTCGATCGCGCTCTCGAAGGACCTCAAGCGACGCGGGTGGAGCTTCGTCGGGCCCACCACGGTGTACGCGTTCATGCAGGCGATGGGCCTCGTCAACGACCACCTGGAAGGCTGCGTCGCCCGTGACCGCTGCGAGGTGTCGCGGCGGGCCGCCTACGACTCGGTCGTCGGCAGCACGTAGTCGGCGAAGCGCTCGCGCAGCGTCTTCTTCGAGAACTTGCCGACGCTGGTGCGCGGCACGGCGTCGATGAACACGACGTCGTCTGGCACCTGCCACTTGGCGACCTTCGGCGCGAGGTACTCGAGCACCTCGTCGCGGGTCAACGTCTCTCCCTCGGCGAGCACGACGCAGGCGAGCGGGCGCTCGGACCAGCGCGGGTGCGGCACACCGATCACGGCCGCCTCGGTGATCTTCGGGTGGGCCATCAGCTCGTTCTCGAGCTCGACCGAGCTGATCCACTCCCCACCGGACTTGATCAGATCCTTCGTGCGGTCGACCAACTTCAACCTGCCGGATGCGTCGACGACGGCCACGTCCCCGGTGCGCAGCCAGCCGTCGGCGGTGAAGCTCTCTCCGGCCCGATCGTCGTTGTAGTAGGTCGCCGCGATCCACGGCCCACGACACTGCAGCTCGCCGCTCGTCTCACCGTCCCACGGCACGAGGTCGATCGTGTCGGGATACACCACCCGGCAGTCGACGCCGAGCAACGGTCGGCCGACGGACGTGCGGATCTCCGCCTGCTCCTCGTCGGACAACTGCGCCTCGGCCTTGGTCAGCCGGCCGGTCGACGCGACCGGGCTGGTCTCGGTCATGCCCCACGCCTGCAGGATCGGCAGGCCGAGCTGCTCGCGATACGCCTCGCTGAGCGCCTTGGGCACCGCCGAGCCCCCGCACGGGATCACCCGCAGGCTCGACGTATCGCGACCCTTCAGCGCCGGCAGCACCGCCATCCAGATCGTCGGCACGCCGGCGGCGATCGTGACCCGCTCGTCGACGATCAGGTCGGCGATGGCCGTACCGCTGAGGTCCGGTCCGGGCATCACGAGGTCGGCGCCGGTCGCGACGCCGGCGTGGGCGAGACCCCACGCGTTGGCGTGGAACATCGGCACGACGGGGAGCACGACGTCGGACTCGCCGACGCCGATGCAGTCCACGGTCGTCGCCGCGATCGTGTGCAGGTAGACGCTGCGGTGGCTGTAGACGACGCCCTTGGGGTTACCGGTGGTGCCGCTCGTGTAGCACATCGCCGCCGCGCTGTTCTCGTCGTCGACGTCGAACGCGACCGGAGACACGGCGGCGAGCAGTTCCTCGTAGTCGTGCACGACCATGCCCTCGACCGTCGTGCCCGGATCGGGGGTGACGCCGGCGCCGTCCTGCATGACGACCAGGTGGCGGACGGGTCCAAACGTCTTCAGCAGCGGCTCCAGCAGGGCGAACAACGACGAGTCGATGAAGATCACCTCGTCGTCGGCGTGGTTGACGATGTACGTCAGTTGCTCGGGGAACAGGCGGAGGTTCAGCGTGTGCAGCACCCGCCCCGTGCACGAGGACGCGAAGTACAGCTCCAGGTGGCGGGAGGTGTTCCACGCGAACGTGGCGACACGGCCGTCGGCCGAGATGCCGAGGGTGTCGAGCACGCCACCGAGGCGCCGAGTGCGCTCGGCCCAGTCCCCGTAGCTGATCCGCTCCTTGCCGCGCGGCAGCGCGGTGGTGACGCCCTTGTCGCGGTGGTAGCGCTCGGCGCGGTCGAACAACGTGACGATCGTCAACGGCGTGTGTTGCATCAGCCCCTGCATCGGAAGTCCCCCAGTCCCTCGGCTGACGAGGCACGCTACTGCGGCACCGGGACGGTCGCGGACCGGCCCGATAGCTTCGCGGGGTGGCCGACGCACCCGACGAGCAGCCCGTCATCGAGGCCTCGCCCCGGGCCCGTCGCCTCGTCCTCGTCGCCGCGGGCGTGCTGTACGCGACCGGCACGTTCGGCTCGAACATCGGTCCGGCGTGGGTGGACGACCGGCCGGCGCTGCTGCTCGCGCTCAGCTCGCGCAACCGCAACCTGTTCGGCACGGTGCCGTTCATCGACCCGTGGGCGTACTCGATCATCGGGTTCACACGGCTGTTCGTCACCGGCTTCGTGCTGTACCTGCTCGGCCGTTGGTGGGGCGCCCGGTTCCTGTCGTGGACCGAGCGTCAGCTGGGCTCGTTGCCGTCGATCTACCGCTGGTTCCGCACCGCGGTCGACCGGGCCGGTTGGCTGCTCGTCCTGCTGATGCCCGGCAGCAACCTGGTGTGCATGATGTCCGGCTACCGGCGGATGCGCATCGGCTGGTTCGGCGGCCTCCTCGCCGTCGGCATCGTCGGCAAGCTGATCGTGCTGTGGATCGGCGGCAACATCTTCGAGGACCAGATCCGTGCGTTCCTCGACGCGATCAACCGCTACCAGTGGTGGATCGTCATCGGACTGTTCGCGATCTCGTTCCTCCAGTCCGGGTTCTCGGCGCGCCGCCGTCTCGACCAGTTCGAGGCCGGCGTCTCGCCGGTCGAGACGATCGACGACGAAACGCGCTGATGGCTCGCTGC
>CAZMGD010000161.1:0-6889 GCA_964565705.1 uncultured Ilumatobacteraceae bacterium
GGAGACCACCCGGGTGCTCACCGAGGCCGCCATCGACGGCCGCGGCGACAACCTGCTCGGGCTCAAGGAGAACATCATCATCGGCAAGCTCATCCCGGCCGGTTCGGGCATGGAGCGCTACCGGGACTTCGACATCGACGCCCCGGACTACGAGCGGATGGAGTTCTACAGCAGCGACTCCGAGGACGATCCGGCGGCCTGGCTGGCCGGCATCCACGGCAGCTACACGAACGGCGGCGCCGCTGCGGCCCCCGCCGCCGAACCACAAAGCTGACGTTTCCTCGAACATCCCTTGAATCTCGGGAGTGTTTTGGCTGCCAGAGCAGCCAAAACACTCCCGAGTTCGCGTTTTCGATCATCGTCACAACCTCCAGTCGACCGGGTCGCGCCCGGCCGACACGAGCGCCGCGTTCGCCCGGCTGAACGGCTTCGACCCGAAGAACCCGTTGTGCGCGGACAGCGGGCTGGGGTGGGCGGACTCGATGATGACGTGGCGGGACGTGTCGATCAGTGGCTTCTTTCGTCGCGCCGACGCGCCCCAGAGGATGAACACGACCCGCTCGGGCTTGTCGTTGACCACGGCGAGCACTCGGTCGGTGAACGCTTCCCATCCCTTGCCCTGGTGCGACGCAGCCTGCCCGGCGCGCACGGTCAACGTCGCGTTGAGCAACAGCACGCCCTGCCGGGCCCAGCGCTCCAGCGAACCGTTCGTCGGGGGGTCGATGCCGAGGTCGTCGTGCAGCTCCTTGAAGATGTTGACCAGTGACGGCGGTTTGGCGACGCCGTCGCGCACCGAGAAGCACAGCCCGTGCGCCTGCCCAGGCCCGTGGTACGGATCCTGGCCGAGGATCATCACCTTGGTGTCGGCGTGGGGCGTGAGGTGCAGGGCGGCGAACACCTCCTCGTGCGGCGGATAGATCGTCCGCTGCGCGCGTTCCTCGGCGACGAAGCGTTGCAGTTCCACCCAGTACGGCTGCTCGAACTCTCCGCGCAGCACCGGGTTCCAGTCGGTCGTGGCCATCGACGCTCATCGTGTCAGAAGCTGCCGTAGTGTTCGGCAGGTGGCTGTGGCTGGACTCGATGGCGTGCCGCGCGTGCGCTTGGCGACCTTGCCGACACCGCTCGAGCGCGGGCCCGAGCTGCCTGGCGGTGTCCGGCTGTGGGTGAAGCGCGACGACCTCACCGGGCTCGGTGGCGGCGGCAACAAGGCGCGCAAGCTGGAGTTCCTGTGCGGGGCGGCGCAGGCCGATGGCGCTCGCTCGCTCGTCACCGTCGGCGCCGGCCAGTCGAACCACTGCCGCATGGCGGCTGCGGCAGGCGCGGTGCTGGGCTTGGAGACGCATCTCGTGCTCAGCGGATCGCGGCCAGCGATGCGGACCGGGAACCAGTTGCTCGCTCACCTGTTCGGTGCGCAGCTGCACTACACCGGCGCCGGCGAGTCGGAGTGGGGAACGCTGGAGATCGCCCGCGAATCTCTGACCGACGAGCTCGCCGTCGACGGTCTGGCGCCGCACTCCATCCCGATGGGTGGCAGCACTCCCACCGGCGCGCTCGGCTACGTGGCCGCGTTCGACGAGATCATGGACCAGTGCGCAGCTCTGCGGTTCCAACCGCACGCCATCGTGTTCGCGTCGTCGAGCGGTGGCACCCATGCCGGGCTGGTCGCCGGGCGGGCACTGCGCGTCGCCGCTGGGCACATCGTCCCCGACATCGTCGCGATCGGTGTCGCCAAGGGAGTGGTGCACGGTCGACCGCCGATCGGCGACCTCGCCCGCGACGCGATCCGGCTGATCGGCGCCGACCCACGGAGCGTGCGCGACGACGAGATCGAATGTGACGGCCGCTGGATCGGATCGGACTACGCCGTGCCCACCGACCTCGGTGACGGTGCCGCGCAGTGGGCGGCGCACCAAGGTGGCTGGGTGCTCGACCGCACCTACACGGCCAAGGGCATGAGCGGGCTGCTCGGCCTCGCCGGTGAGCGTCGCTGGCCGGCAGGAGCCGATGTCGTGTTCCTCCACACCGGAGGCTGGCCGGCCGTGTTCGCGCCCGGTGGCGACCCCGCCGCCGCGACGTGAGAACATTGAGCATGCCGCGCATCGACATTCCCGCAGGTGATGGTCCCGAGGCGACGCGAGCGATCTCGCTGGCCCCCCACTTCGTGGACGCGATCAACGAGAAGGAGCAGGCGGTCTGGCAGAGCCCGATGCCGCGCCGCCTCCACGAACTGGTTCGCATGCGCGTCGCCGAGATCAACCAGTGCGTGCTGTGCATGCAGTGGCGCAACGACTGGTGCGACGACGAATCGCTGGCCGCGGTCAGCCAGTACGCCACCAGCGATCTCTTCACCGACGCCGAGCGCACCGCGATCGAGTACGCCGAGCGGTTCTCCACCGACTCGGCCAACATCGACGACGCGTTCATGGCCCGGCTCAGCTCGCACTTCAGCCCAGCCGAGATCGTCGACCTCACGCTCGTCATCGGCAAGTACGTCGCGATGGGACGCTTCATGCAGGTGCTCGACCTCGACCAGGCCTGCAACATCTCCTATGACGCCAACGGCAAGCTGGTGATGAGTTGACGCACTAGTCGGCGAGGCTCGCTGCGCTCGCTGGTGGCGGCTGCGGCGCCGCTCCTCCCGGGCGTCGATGTCTCGCCCGGCGGCGCCCTTTGCCACGGTCGCTACCCTTGCGGCATGTCCGGGGAACAGTCATCCATCCTCGATGTCGATCTGCTCGTGTTCGAGCGCGGCTCTCCGACCGAGCGGCGCGCTGTCGTCGACGGAGTTCGGCGCAGCCTTGCCACGGGGTTCGTGTACACGAGCCACGATCTGAGCGAGACGCTCCTCGACCAGGCCTACGACATGCTGCGCGAGTTCTTCACGCAGCCGACCGAGGTCAAGCAGCGCTTCGTCGCTCCCGGTAGCCACGGCCAGACCGGCTACACCGGGTTGCTGGTCGAGACCGCGGCGTCCAGCGACGTGCCGGACTGGAAGGAGATGCTCAACTGGGGGCGCTCGCTGCCGGCCGGTCACCCGCTGCGCGCGATGCATCCGCACCGCTATGGCGAGCAGGTGCTGCCCGAGGCCGCGGTGCCGGGCATCGAGAAGGTGCTCTACGCGTTCCACGACGCGATCCAGGACCTTCAGGTGCGGTTCCTCCGGATCATCGCCGAGGCGATCGGATGCCACGAGTCGTTCTTCGACGAGATGACCACCGACGGCGCGACGCTCACCCGCGCGATCCGCTATCCGGCCATGGCGGAGGCCCCCGACCACACCCACGTGTGGGCCGGAGCGCACGGCGACATCAACTTGATCACCGCGCTGCCGCGAGCGTCGGCACCGGGGCTACAGGTGCTCGTCGACGGCGAGTGGGTCGACGCTGTGCCCCCCGAGGGCGGTGTGATCGTCAACACCGGGATGATGCTGGAACGACTGTCCAACGGCGTGATCCCGACCGGCATCCACCGTGTCGTCGCCGCGCCGGGCTACGGCGGCGAGCGCTACAGCGTGGTGCAGTTCTGCCATCCGACGCCTTGGACCGTGCTGCAGCCAGTGGCGTCCTGCTGCACGCCCGAACACCCGCAGCGCTTCAGCGGGATGATCGCTGGCGACGCCCTCGACAAGGTGCTCTACGAGATCAACCTGACGAGTTGATGGCTCGCTGCCGTGTTGGTGGCTCGCTGCGCTCGCCGTCGGCGCCTGAGCTCGCCGTCGAGGGCTCGCTGCGCTCGCCGTGAGCGGCTGCGGCGCCGGTTCGCTGTGACGTCCAGGCCGTTCGGGGAGCCTCGGTGACGGTGCACCGGTGATGAACGGCCGGACAACCAAACCACGGACGCGCGCAGCCCGCCGGATCATCGTTGCGCCGCCGGGACGGTCAGACGAGGGCGCGGCCGGTTGCCGACGGCATCGGGACGTCGAGCAGGGATGCGATGGTGGGGGCCCAGTCGCGGGCGTTCGGGCGGATCCCGTCGCCGAAGACTGCGGCGAGCGCGCCGGCCATGGGGTGACCACCGGACACCACCGCGAGCTGGGTCTCGGTGCGGGGGCTGCCGTGGATGCCGGCGAGCATCCCGTCGAGCGTGGCCGGTGCGTACCAGCCACCGGCTCGGGGCCAGACGATCCACCCGCCGGTGACGGCCATCGTGCCCAGGATCCCCGGATCGTCGGGGTCGAGCGCCCGCCCGGTCAGCCAGCGGCCGAGATCGTCGCCGCCGAGCACGAGCGCCGCCGAGCCGTCCTCGTGGACGGTGGCGGGGACGCCCGCGTTCTCGGCCTCGGCCCGCAGGTCGGTGGGTGGCGCGCTGATCATCTCGTGATCGTGGTCGCTGACGACGAGCAGCACGAGGTCGTCCCACTCGGTGCGCAGCGAATCGACGATGTGGCCGAGTGCTCGATCGGTGGCGTGGTAGCGCTCGTGAGCGGCGTCGGTGTCGGAGCCGAACACGTGGCCT
This sequence comes from uncultured Ilumatobacteraceae bacterium, assembly GCA_964565705.1. Lineage (GTDB taxonomy): Bacteria > Actinomycetota > Acidimicrobiia > Acidimicrobiales > Ilumatobacteraceae > CAZMGD01. The sequence goes on from CAZMGD010000161.1 coordinate 4,456, forward strand.
GCGGTGTCCGGGTCGTTGAGCTGGCCGACGAGCACGGTCGGCCGCCGCTCGGCGGCGGGCAACAGGTGCTCGAGCACGGCGTCGTCGGTGGCGTAGCCGTACTCGTCCAGCGCGGTCCCGACGGGCCAGACACCGCCCGGTGGCCAGCGGGCATCGGCGCGAGATGCCCCGATCACGTCGACGAGATGGTGATCACCGACCACGGCCTCGACCGAGACGCCGTGCGCTGCACAGACGTCGAAGATCGTCGGTGACGCGTCGAGCGTCGCCCGCTCGTCGTTCACTCGGGTTCCGTGCTCGTCGATCCGGCGCCCGGTCGCGAACGTGCGGTGGTTCGGGTAGGTCGTCGCCGGGATCTCGGCGAGGCCTCCGTGCGCTGCGGCGCCCCCCGCTTCGATCAACGCTTCGAGGTTGGGGGTCAAGACAGGTCCGACGTGGCGCCACGGCAGCCCGTCGAGGGTCAGGAACACGACGCGCACCGGTCCATTCAAGCGCACCGCCGGGTACCGTCGGGCCGGCATGGAACTCGTCCTCGCGATCGACATCGGCAGCACGAAGATGGCGGTCGGCCTGGCGACGCGGCGCGGCGAACTGATCGATCGCGAGCAGCTCACGGTCGACCACGATCTCGACGGAGAATCGCTGTTCGAGACGTTGGCGGAGGTCGTGGATCGGCAGATGGACCGCGCCGAGGAGCGGCACCAGGGACAAGTCGTGGCGGTCGGCGTCGGATGTGCGGGACCGGTCGGCCCGGACGTGGAGTGGGTATCGCCGCTGAACACGCTGTCGTGGCGCCAGTTCGCGCTGCGTGAACGGCTTCGCGGCCTCACTGGACTCGACGTGTACGGCGACCTCGACGCCAAGGCGCTGGCGCTCGGTGAAGGCTGGCTGGGTGCCGCCCGCGGCCACGCGAACTTCCTGGCGATGGTCGTGTCGACGGGCGTCGGTGGGGGCGTGGTGCTCGACGGGCGGCTGCTCGACGGCGCGTCCGGCAACGCCGGGCACGTCGGCCACGTGATCGTGGAACCGAACGGTCGGCGCTGTGCCTGCGGTGCGAAGGGCTGCCTCGAGGCGGAGGCCAGCGGCACGGCGATCGCCCAGATCACGGGGCGGCCCGCCAGCGAACCGAGCTACGACATCATGATCCGGACCGGGCGGATGGTCGGCATCGCGGTCGCGTCGGTGTGCAACCTGCTGGATCTCGACCTCGCCGTGGTCGGTGGCTCGGTGGCGCTGGGCTTCGGCGCGACGTTCTTCAACGCAGCGCAGCAGGAGATCGACGACCACAGCCGGCTCAACTTCGTCCGCGGTGCCCGCATCACGCCGGTGCGCCTCGGCGACAAGGGGCCACTGGTCGGTGCGTGCGCGGTCGGCTGGCGAGGTGTCAACCGCTTCGGCGTGTCCGAGCCGCCGCCCTCGCGAGCAAAGGCCGCTGCGCCGCCGGGGCTGTTCGACGAGGTTCCTGACGCAGCGCACGACGCCGACGAACCAGCGGTCTGATCCCGGACGCTGCACCCTCCCGGGCGGCGCTTACGCTGTGACGACCGTCTGACGGGAGAACGATGACCAAGATTCGACAGAGCGGTCCATCAGCGCAGATCCAGGACCGACGCGGCCAGAGCGGCGGCGGCGTCGCACCGGGTGGTGGCGGACTCGGTGGTCTCGGCGGCCTGCTGGCCGGGGGCGCCGCGCTCAAGGCCGGTGGTGGGGTGGTCGGCATCATCGTGCTGCTGGCCGTCATGTTCCTCCCGAAGCTGATGGGTGGGGCGACGACGAGCCAGGCCTTCGACAGCGGCGCAGCCGTTTCCGGTGACGGCAATCCGTGTGACGACGCGGAGATCAACGCGGTCGTCTGCGGCGCGACGGAGGACGTGCAGGGGTTCTGGGACCGCCAGTTCAGCGACCGGGGCATGCAGTACGAGCAGACCCAAACGGTGTTCTTCAGCGGCTACACGGTGACCGGGTGCGGCCAGGCGTCGTCCGACACCGGCCCCTTCTACTGCCCGGCCGACCACCTCGTGTACTTCGATCTCGACTTCCTGGAGCAGCTGCAGACGGACTTCGGCGCCACGGGCGACCTGGCCTCGCAGTACATCGTGGCCCACGAGTTCGGCCACCACATCCAGAACATCACCGGGATCAGCGACCAGGTCACCAGAGCCGAGCAGTCGGATGCGTCGCGAGCCAACCAGTGGAGCGTCGGCCTGGAGCTCCAGGCCGACTGCTTCGCGGGCGTCTGGGCCCACGATGCAGCCAGCCGCGAGCGGTTCGACGACGACAACGAGGTCAACGAAGCACTCAACGCCGCGGCCGCGGTCGGCGACGACCGGATCCAGCAGCAGGCGACGGGTCGGGTCGACCCGGACTCGTTCACGCACGGCACGAGCGCCCAACGGCAGGACTGGTTCCGCCGGGGCTACGAGAGCGGCGACCC
>CAZMGD010000162.1:0-3709 GCA_964565705.1 uncultured Ilumatobacteraceae bacterium
GCGTGCACGCACGGCACGTGCGGCACGTGCAAGGCGGTCGTGCTGGACGGCGACGTCGACCTCGGCGACGCCTCGCCGTACGCGCTGCTGGACAGCGAGCGCGACGAGGGCGCCGCGCTGCTGTGCGTCGCTCGTCCCCGTACGGATCTCGTCGTCGAGGGTGACGTCGAGCTCGAGGAAGGCGTCGACGTGCACCCGGTGCGGGACTACACGGGCACGGTCGCCGCGCTCGACGACATCGCGCCCGACGTGCGCCGCCTCGTGATCGATCTCGACCGGCCGTTGCCGTTCAACCCGGGCCAGTACGTGCAGTTGCAACTACCTGGCGGTGACACCCGGCCCTACTCGATCGCCAGCCCGACATCCGACGGCTCGCGCATCGAGCTGCACGTCAAGCGCTCGCAGCGTGGCGCGGCGACCGAGGGCTGGATCTTCAAGAACCTCGCCGTCGGCGACCCGATCGGGCTGTCCGGCCCGTACGGGCGGTTCGCGTTCCGCCCGATGCGCGACGCGCCGATGTTGCTGCTCGGCAGCGGCACCGGGCTGGCGCCGCTCAAGTCGATCCTCGCCCAGGTCGTCGCGATCGCCGAGGAGGACGGCTGGGAGCACGAGGTCGTGCTGTACCACGGCGCCGCCACCACCGAGGGCCTCTACGACCGCGAGTGGTTCGAGGCGATCGAGCGGGAGCACGACTGGTTCAGCTACCGGCCGGCGGTGTCGCGGGAGGAGTGTGGTGGCCGGCAGGGACGCGTCCCAGCGCTGCTCGCCGACGACTTCCCGAAGGCGTCCGGCCGCGTCGCCTACATCTGCGGCAGCCCGGCGATGGTCGACGACACCGTCAAGGCGCTGATGCAGGCCCGCCTGTTCCCTCGCGACATCTACCGCGAGGACTTCTTCGATGCCGCCGACCGAGCCGCCGGCGCGCACGTCGTCCGCAGTCCACTCCTCCGACGCTGATCGAGGCCCCCGTGAAGATCACCCGAGTCGAAGCCATCCCCTACGCCATCCCGTACCGCAAGCCGTTGCGCTTCGCGAGCGGCGAGATCCACGCCGCCGAGCACGTCCTGGTGCGGGTCCACACCGACGATGGCCTGATCGGCCAGGCAGACGCGCCGCCGCGGCCGTTCACCTACGGCGAGACCCAGGCGTCGGTGCGCTCGATCGTCGCCGACCACTTCGGCCCGGCGCTGCTCGGCATCTCCGCGCTGGAGCGCGAGGTCGTGCATGCCCGGCTGCACCGCACCGTCGGCAACCCGGTCGCCAAGGCGGCGATCGACATGGCGCTGTGGGACATCATCGGCCAGGCGCTCGGCGTCTCGGTCACCGAGCTGCTCGGCGGGTTCACCGACCGGATGCGGGTGTCGCACATGGTCGGCTTCGCCCCGCCGGGGGAGATGGTCGCCGAGGCCGAGCGGATGCGCGACGAGCTCGGCATCACGACGTTCAAGGTCAAGGTCGGGCGCAACCCGATCGACGACGACGTCACCGCCTGCCGCGCGCTGCGCGAGGCGCTCGGCTCGGACGTGGAGCTCTACATCGACGGGAACCGCGGCTGGACGGCCAGCGATGCAGCGAGGGCGCTGCGTCGCATGGCCGATCTCGACCTGCTGTTCGCCGAGGAGCTGTGCCCGGCCGACGACGTGCTCGGCCGGCGCTGGCTCGTGTCGCAGAGCACGATCCCGATGTTCGCCGACGAGAGCGTGGCCCGCCCCGGAGAGGTGACCCGCGAACTGCTCGCCGGCGCCGCCACCGGGATCAGCCTCAAGCCGTCGCGCACCGGTTTCACGACCAGCCAGCGCCTCGTCGGGCTGTGCGAGGGGCTCGGGGTCGAGGTCGTGATCGGCAACCAGATCGACAGCCAGATCGGCTCGCTGTGCGCGGCGACCTTCGGCGCTGCGTTCGAGCTGACCTCGCGGCGTGCCGGCGAGCTGTCCAACTTCCTCGACATGACCGACGACCTGCTCGCCGAGCCGCTCGTCATCGAGCGCGGCAACCTCCTCCTTCGCCAGCGGCCCGGCCTCGGCCTCGAGATCGACGACGAGAAGCTGCGCCGCTACCGCACCGACTGACACCACCGAGAACCACCACCACCACCACCACCAGAGCCAGGGGAACCCACACATGAGCACCACCACCCACCTCAGCGAGCAGGACGCCACCGCCGCCGAGACCGGCGCCAACGCGACCCGCACGTTCCAGGAGAAGGCCCGTGCCGCGGTCGGCGAGATCGACCACGACCGGGTCAACGCGATCGCGACCGACGCGCTGCGCGCCCTGCACGACGTGATCCGCGAGCACGACGTGACCTACCCCGAGTACGACGCGCTGAAGGCATGGCTGATCCGGGTCGGTGAGGACGGTGAGTGGCCGCTGTTCCTCGACGTCTTCATCGAGCACGCCGTGGAGCAGACGGTCAACGCGACGCGCGAAGGCAGCAAGGGCAGCATCGAGGGGCCGTTCTACGTGCCGGGGGCGCCGCAACTCGGCGCCGAGGGCACGATGCCGATGCGTGACGACGAGCCGGGCGTGGACTTCGACTTCGGCGGTCAGGTGCTGGATCTGCATGGCCAGCCGCTGGCCGGTGCCACCGTCGAGCTGTGGCACTGCGACGACCTCGGCTTCTACAGCCAGTTCGCCCCGGGGCTCCCGGAGTGGAACCTGCGCGGCGTGCTCACCACCGGGCCCGACGGCCGCTTCCTCGCCCACACCAAGCGCCCGGCGCCGTACCAGATCCCCCACGATGGTGCGACCGGCGCCTTCATCGAGGCCGCAGGGCTGCACGCGTGGCGCCCGGCGCACTTCCATCTCAAGGTGTCGGCGCCCGGCCATCAGCTGATCACGACCCAGCTGTACTTCACCGCCGGCGACTACCTCGCCTCCGACGTGGCGTCGGCGGTGAAGCCCGAGCTCGTGCTCGCGCCCACCGCCACTGCCGGGGGCGGCGAGGAGGTCACCTACGACTTCGTGCTCGATCCGGCCTGAGGCGACGACCGTGCTGTTCGCCGTGCGCATGGATGTCGACCTGCCGCTGGACATCGATGCCGATGTCCGCGCCGACACGCTGGCCCGGGAGAAGGCCTACAGCCAGGAGCTGCAACGATCGGGGAAGTGGCCGCACATCTGGCGCATCGTCGGCCAGTACTCGAACCTCAGCGTCTTCGACGTAGACGGCAACGAGGAGCTGCACGACCTCCTCTGGGGCCTGCCCCTGTTCCCGTACATGACGATCGAGGTCACGCCGCTGGCCACACACCCCTCCGACATCCATCGGTAGAGCGCTTGCGGCGGGTGGTGACCGCGACTATCAACGACGAGATGACCACGCCGCGCGCCACCGCTGCCCGCTTCCCCAGCGAGTACGGCCAGACACCGGAGAGCTTGGCCGAGCTCCAGGACTGGGCCGACGTCGCCGAGCGCATCGCCGCTGCCCGCAACTACTGGGTGGCGACGGCAGCCGCCGACGGGCGCCCGCACCTGCGCCCCGTGGACGGCGTGTTCGTCGAGGGCGCGCTGTGCTTCGGCGGCTCACCCCAGACCCGGTGGGTCCGGCACCTCCAGGACCGACCCGACGTGTCGGCGAGCCTGCCCGACGACGACCAGGCCGTCATCCTCGAGGGGCGGGTGGAACAGATCGGCGATCCCGCCGATCCGGTCGCGGTCGCGCTGGCGCCGGCGAACCGGGCCAAGTACCCGCAGTACTTCAGCGACG
>CAZMGD010000162.1:3809-6728 GCA_964565705.1 uncultured Ilumatobacteraceae bacterium
CGGGTTCGCCGTGCGCGGCGTTGGCCTGGTCGTCGCGCCAGTAGGCCTTCGAGGCGATCCGCTCGGTGGGAAGTCCCCGCCCGGCGAGCGCGTCGACGGCGCGGCGCACGAGGGTGCGCTCGCCGTGCACGTAGGCAGCCGTCGCGGTGGAGACGTCGACGCCGGCGACCAGCGCGGGGAGCTCCTGCGCCGTTGCCCACCGCACCGTCAGGTCGGCGGCGGTCGCCGGCGCTGGCAGCTGCCTGCCGTCCTCGGCGGTGAGCAGCGCCGTGACCGTGTGGCCGGCAGGGAGGTGCTCGATCATCGCGAACGTGATCGGGATCGCCGATTCGTCGGCGACGAACACGTGGTGGGTGGCCTCGGCGTGTGCCGCGGTCAGGCCGCGCGGCCCGATGCCGTCGATGTGGTCGCCGATCGCCACCGTGCGGGCCCAGCGGGCGAACGGGCCGTCGCCGTGCAGCACGACCTCGATGTCGAGCGTGCCGGCCGCAGGATCCGCCCGGCGGATCGTGTAGCGGCGGCGCAGCGGGGGCTCGGTGCCGGGCACGGCGAACATCACGTCCTGGCCGGGCCGGCACTCGAACCCGACGAGGTCGGGTGAGCGGAGGCCGATCGAACGCAGCCGAGGCGTCACGTCGTGCACGTCGATCACGTCGAGGTCGAGCAAGAAGCAGCCCTTCAAGCGGCCGCCGAACTGGTCATCGGGCACCGGCCGCCGGCGGCCGCTCTGGTTCACATCGGTCATGTCAAGAACAATAGCTGCCTAACGATTAGGAAGCTATGGATATCGGATGTGACGTCCGCCCAGATCACACCCGCAGCTGTTCGATCCTCTCGCGCAACACGTGCTCGGGTTGTGCACCGACGACGGTGTCGACCAGGTCGCCGCCGCGCATGAACAGCAGCATCGGGATGCTGGTCGCTCGGTACCGCTGGGCGATGGTCGGGGAGCGATCGACGTCGACCTTCACGACCTTGAGCCGACCGGCGTACTCCAATGCCAGTCGTTCGAGGATGGGCGCGACCACCCGACACGGTCCGCACCACGTTGCCCACAGGTCGACGAGGACCAGTACGGACGTGTCGACGGCTGCGTCGAACTGCTCGTCACCGGCATCGATGAGCCACGGCAGGTCTGTGTGGCAGTGCGCGCACCTGGGGTGGCCGGACGCCGCGAGCGGGACGCGGTTGCGCTTCCCGCACGCCGGACACGGGACGATCGAGGTCGGCACGGGAACATTCTCCCGCGCGCTCGACCGGATCGGGTAACCGTGTGACACCAGCGATGGGAGCCTTGACGGCTCGCATCTGCGGGGATGTAGTTGATGCCGGGTCTGGCTGACGTCGGTTGGGGAATGGCGCGGTGAAGCCCGCGTGACACCATGACGCCGGGGCTTGCAGGCATCTGCGATTGTGCTTCGAGCACGGACAACACCTTCTTCGGTTGGAGGCCCCGACCAGGCCTCGTCACCTGCGAGTGAAAGGGGATTGGTGATGGAAGTGATCATCGATCGGTGCGCTGGTCTGGACGTTCACAAGCGCACGGTCGTGGCTTGTGTCCGCACGCCAGGGACGGGCCGCCAGAAGCGGGCGTCGGAAGTGGCGACGTTCGGGACGTTCCAGCATCAGCTCGAAGCGTTGCGAGCCTGGCTGATCTCGCGTGGGGTGACGGCGGTCGCGATGGAAGCGACGGGGGTGTTCTGGAAGTCGGTGTGGCATGTCCTCGACGAGCACGACTGGTCTGACGGGATGCTGCTGGTGAACCCGGCTCACATCAAGGCGGTGCCGGGCCGCAAGACCGACGTGAACGACGCGACCTGGATCGCGCAGCTCCTCGAATGTGGTCTGTTGAACGGCAGCTTCGTGCCGCCCGTGGAGATCCGTGAGCTGCGCGAAGTGACCCGCTATCGGCGGCAGCTCACCGAGGAACGCGCCCGCGAGGTGCAACGCCTGCAGAAGGTGCTCGAGGACGCCAAGGTGAAGCTGTCGTCGGTCGCGTCGAAGATGCTCGGCGTGACCAGCCGCATGATCCTCGACGCGCTCTGCGACGGAGAACGCGACCCGGACGTGCTGGCCAAGATGGCCAAGGGCAAACTGCGCTCCAAGAGCGACGATCTCCGCCAATGTGTGCCGGGCCGCTTCAACGAGCATCACGCCGGGATGGTTCGCGAGCTCCTCGCTCACATCGACTATCTCGACGCGGCGATCGTCCGGCTCGATCGACGTGTTGAGGAGATGACGGCCCCTTTCCGCCCGGCGCTGGGCCTGATCGCCACGGCGCCGGGGATCCAGCAACGCACCGCTGAGATCATCATCGCTGAGATCGGTGTCGACATGAGCCGATTCCCCACGCCGGGGCATCTGTGCTCGTGGGCCGGTGTGTGCCCGGGGAACAACGAGTCCGCCGGCAAGCACCGGCCCCCACCCTCCCGTCACGGCAGCCCCTGGCTGACGTCCGCTCTGGTCGAAGCGGCCTGGGCGGCGACACGAACGAAAGGCTGCTACTTGCAGGTCCGGTTCTGGCGGATCGCGAAACGGCGAGGTCAGCAGCGCGCCCTGATCGCGATCGCGCACAGCCTGCTCACCATCATCTGGTGGATGGTCACCGAGAACACCCCCTACCGCGAGCTCGGACCCGACTACCGCGCCGGACACGACAGCCCCGAACGACGACGACGCCAACTCGTCGACCAACTCCAACGCCTCGGCTACGACGTCGCGCTCACACCAGCAGCCTGAACGCGATCCAACAACCGGGCTCACGAGTAACTACACAACACCCCCTCTCTACCGTGGGGGCATGGAGACGGCAGTCGGGTTCGATGTGGTGGCGGTGGTCGGCCGGGCTGTGTCGATGGAGGTGTCGTCGGCGTCGTCGGGGGAGTTGGTGTGGGCGGATCGGGCGGCGGACCGGTTGCG
>CAZMGD010000163.1:0-1551 GCA_964565705.1 uncultured Ilumatobacteraceae bacterium
TGGCCTACTACGGCTACGGCGAGATGGGGCTCAACACGCTGCCGTGCAGCGTCGACGTCTCGATCGCCTGCTGGCCCTGGGGCGCGTACCTGGGCGACGACGCCGTGAACAAGGGCGTGCGGATGAAGATCTCCTCGTGGTCGCGCCACGACCACAACACGATGCCTCCGGCGTCGAAGACCACCGGCAACTACGTGAACTCGTCGCTCGCCAAGGTCGAGGCGCTGAACGCCGGGTACGACGAGGCGATCATGCTGGCCCCGAACGGCCTCGTCGCCGAGTGCACCGGCGAGAACATCTTCGTCGTGCGCAACGGCGTCGTGCTGACCCCTCCGACCTCGGCCGGGGCGCTCGAGGGCATCACCCAGTCGAGCGTGTCGCGGATCCTCGCCGACCTCGGCCACGAGTTGCGCGTCGACAACATCGCCCGCAGCGACCTCTACGTGGCCGACGAGATCTTCGTCTGCGGCACGGCGGCCGAGGTGTCGTCGGTCAACTCCGTCGACGACCGTGCCGTGCCCTGCCCGGGCCCGATCACCCAGACCGTGGCCGAGACCTACGCCAAGGCCGTGCGCGGTCAGGACCCTCGCTACAAGGACTGGTGCGAGCTCGCCGTGTGATCATGGTATCGGATCAGATACCATGAGGTCGTGAAGAGCGCGCCGCTGCTGCGATTGGTCCGCCAGCGCGCTGGGCTGACACTTCGCGAGCTGGCCGGTCGGGCCGGAACCTCGCACTCGACGCTCAGCTCGTACGAGGCCGGGCGGGTTGCCCCGACCGTCGACACCCTGGATCGAATCGTGCGCGCCGCCGGGTTCTGCGCCGAGATCGCGTTGCTGCCACGGATGCGCGGCGACGCCCGGCTGCCCCGGGGGGAGGAGCTCGCGCAGGTGCTCCAGCTCGCCGCGCAGTTCCCCGCGCGCCACTCGGCGGTGCTCGACGCGCCGGTGTTCGGCCGCCCGTGAACCTCGCCGACCGGATCGTCGCCCTCCATCGGGCGCTCGACGCGGAGGGGCTGGCGCACGCGTTCGGGGGTGCGCTCGCGCTGGCGTGGTGCACCGAGCGGGCCCGGGGCACCATCGACATCGACGTGAACGTGTTCATCGGCGTCGAGGAGGTCGATCGGCTGCTCGGCGCGCTGCCGGCCGACGTCGGCTGGACCGATGCCGAGCGCTCACTGCTGCAGCGTGACGGCCAGGTCCGGCTGTGGTGGGACGTGACCCCGATCGATCTCTTCTTGAACACGACCGACTTCCACGCCGGGGCGGCGGGCCGAGCGGTCGTCGAGCGGTTCGCCGGCGCCGAGATCCCGTTCCTCGGCTGCTCCGACCTCGCCGTGTTCAAGGCGTTCTTCGACCGGACCAAGGACTGGGCCGACCTCGAGGAGATGAAGAGCGCCGGCACGCTCGACGCGGACCGAGTGCTCGGCGCATTGGTCCGCTACCTCGGCCACGACGACCACCGCATCGCCCGCCTCCGCCGCCTGGTCGCCGACTGACCAGAGGGACAGGTGGAGACAGCTGCACGATGTGCTCTGCCGAGGCTTGACGA
>CAZMGD010000163.1:1651-6566 GCA_964565705.1 uncultured Ilumatobacteraceae bacterium
GCGCAGCGAGCCGGGCTCGGCGGGTCCAGGCGCAGAGCGGGCGGCGCCCCCGGGTTGCCACGAACGAGCGCCCCCGGCGCCGCTCGCCAGCAAGACGGATCCTGCGCCGCAGCCGCTGGAGCGAGCGCAGCGAGCCGGGCTCGGCGGGTCCAGGCGCAGAGCGGGCGGCGCCCCCGGGTCCGCACGAACGAGCGCCCCCGGCGCCGCTCGCCAGCAAATATAGAGCGCCCCGGGTGGCGCTCCGATTGCTCGGTGCGCCCCCCGGGGCGTCAGGTCGAGGACCATCCACCAGTCGTCGATCTCTGGTTGTTACCCTTCGCTCGACTATCTGCTCGCCCGTCGGAGTTACCCCCGGCGGGCGAGTTCGCTTTTCGTCCGTCGGCTCGGCGCCGGTTGCCCGGCCCCTCGCGTGTGGGCGAAACCCTGGTCGCCGCCCCGCTCCGGCGAACCGGATCGCGGCAGCTGTCGCCGTGCCCTGGGCCGGCGAACCGGCACCCTGGCTCGGGCCCGCCCCCAGCGAACTGGCGGCGGCCCCAGCAGCTCCCCCGGCAAGCCGGTGGACCTGCCCGGCCCGGAAGCGCCCCGGCCGAAGCCGGCAGCGGTCCCCTCGTGTGACGCGAACGCCACCCGGTGTGGATCGCCTCGGAAGCTCGCTGCCCGGCGCGAACGCCGTGCCCCGAAACCCCCTGACCCTTCCGGAGTCGTCGTCACCGGATGGGTTGCCCCACCCGCCGACTCGAACCGACGGATTGTGTCCTCTCACCAGCCGAGCGGTGCGGCCCAACCGGTGTGCCATCACTCTCGCAGCGGCAAAGTACCTGGTCAAGCGGTATCTACGAATTCACAGGGTTGTCCCCCGAACTTTCTCCTTCATCCCCAGCAACACCCCTGTCATCCACCGTTCACCCACAGGCAGACGGCCGTCGCCCCCAGCTCATCCCCAGGACCGCTGGTCCATCGGCCCGCTTTCCTAGGCTGCAACGCCGTGGGGGACCTCGGGGTGATCGTGACCAGTGCTGACCTGGCGGCGGCGGGCAACCGCTTCGCCCGGATGCTCGACGACACGGGCATGCCGCGGCGCGGTGGTGTCGCGGTGCTGACCGGCAATGTGCCCGAGTACCTCGCTGCCTACCGAGGCACGACGTGGTCGGGACGGCGGTTCACCCCGATGTCGTGGCGGTGGACCGCCGACGAGGTCGCCTATGTCGTCGAGAACTGCGAAGCCGAGGTGCTCGTCGTCGAGGACCGCTTCGCCCACCTCGTGGCGCAGGCGACGGGGCTGGTGGCCGATCACCGGCGCTTCGCCATCGGTGGACCCGTACCCGGCTACCGGGACTGGTCGGAGATCGACGCCCTGAACGGCGACGACCTGGAGGCGCCGACGGTCGGTTCGACGATGTTGTACACGTCGGGAACGACCGGCCGCCCGAAGGGCGTGCGCCGTCCACCACCGGAGGGCCCGCCGCCTGGCGACATCGGCCGCGGCGGGATGCAGATGCTCCGGGCCTGCCTCGGCGACGCCGCGGACCGCAGCCACCTCGTCAGCACACCGCTCTATCACTCGGGCCCGCTGGCCTATGCCGACGGTGCTTCGCTGCTCGGCGCCGACCTGGTGTTGCTGGACCGCTTCGATCCGGAGGAGGTACTCGCCTCGATCGAGGCCCACGGCGTCACGTCGACCTTCATGGTGCCGACGCAGTTCGTGCGCCTGCTCCGGCTGTCGGCCGAGGTGCGCGCTCGCTACGACCTGTCGAGCCTGCGGATGGTGGTGCACGGCTCGGCACCGGTCGCGCCGGACACCAAGCGGGCGATGATCGAATGGCTCGGCCCGGTGCTGTACGAGTTCTACGGCGGCACCGAGGGCGGCGGCGTGACCATCGACTCGACGACGTGGCTCGCCCATCCCGGCTCGGTCGGCAAGCCGCGCGAAGGCCTGGGGCTGGAGGTCCGCGACGAGGCCGGCGCGCCGGTTCCCGCGGGGGTGGAGGGCCAGGTGTGGTTCCACGACGGCCGTCGCTTCGACTACAAGGACGACCCGGAGAAGACCGCAGGTGCGGTGAGCGCCGGCTGGTTCACGCTCGGCGACATCGGCTACCTCGACGCCGAGGGCTTCCTGTTCCTCTGCGACCGGCGGGCCGATGTCGTGATCAGCGGTGGGGTGAACGTGTATCCGGCGCAGATCGAGGCGGTGCTGCTGGCCCACCCGCTCGTCGCCGACTGCTGTGTCGTCGGCGTGCCCGACGACGAGTGGGGTGAGTCGCTGCGGGCCGTCGTCCAGCCCGTGCCAGCTACCGAGTCGGGCCTCGAGCTGGAGGCGACGTTGCTGGCCCACTGCCGTGACCACCTGGCCGGCTACCAGGTGCCGCGAGCAGTCGACTTCGACGGGGAGCTGCCGCGCACGGAGACGGGCAAGCTGGCCCGAAGGTCCGTGCGCGAGCGCTACTGGGCCGGCCGGGAGCGGAGGATCTGATGTCGGTGCTGCTGGTCGAGCGCGCTGGCGGGGTGGTGACGGCGACGATGAACCGTCCGGAGCGTCGCAACGCGCTCGATGCCGAGCTGTTCGAGGCGCTGCGCGCGTTGTTCGTCGAGGTCGGCGGGCGGCCCGAGGATGGAGTGGTCGTGCTGACCGGCGCCGGCGGCGCGTTCTCGTCAGGCGGTGACCTGTCCCCAGCTGAGCCGAGCGGCGACGACGCGCTCACCGTGCTGCGACGCTTCGGCCGTACCGCACAGGCCCTGCACGACTGCCCCAAGCCGGTGATCGCCGCCGTCGACGGCGTCGCCGCCGGCGCCGGGCTCAGCCTCGCGTTGGGCTGCGATCTGATCGTCGCCAGCGACCGGGCCCGTTTCGCCCTCCTGTTCGTGCGCCGTGGGTTGGCCCTCGACTGTGGCGCGAGCTGGCTCGCGCCCCGTCGCGTCGGGCCGGGCCGGGCTGCCGAGCTCGCCCTTCTTGGCGAGTGGGTCGAGGCCGCGGATGCCGAGCGGATCGGACTCGTCAACCGTATGGTGCCGACCGACGAGCTCGCCGCCACCGCTGAGGAGTGGGCGGCGCGGCTGGCGGCGCACGCGCCGGTCGCCGTGTCGAGCATCAAGCGGTCGCTGCGCGCCTCGTCGGACGAGACCTTCGCCGAGGCGTTGGAGCGGGAGGCGCGCGACCAGATGGCCTGCACCGCCGACCCCGACTTCCACTCACGGATCGCGGGCCGCGGGTGACGATCGGGCTCGACGAGTTCCGCGCCCGGTGCCGGACGTTCCTCGCCCGACCGATCGATCAGCTCGGCGACAACTGGGCCACCGGCGTCGCCTTCCAGCGGCGGCTGTTCGACGCCGGGTTGGCCGGGATCACGATCCCCATCGAGTACGGCGGGCAGGGCCTCACCCCCGACCACGAGGGCGTGTTGGGCGAGGAGGCCGCCGGCATGCACCTCCCGACGGGCGTGTTCACGATCACGCTCGGCATGTGCGTGCCGGTGCTGCTGCAGCACGGCACCGAAGCCCACAAGCGCCGCCACATCGCGCCGATGCTGCGAGCCGACGAGGCCGTGGGCTGACGATGTTCGTCGTGCCGATGGACGCCCCCGGCATCACGATCCGTCCACTCGTCCAGGCGACCGGCGACGCGGCGTTCAACGAGGTGTTCTTCGACGATGCCCGCATCCCGGCGGCGAGCGTGCTCGGCGAGCCCGGTCGGGGTTGGGCGGTCACGCTGTCGATGCTGATGAACGAGCGCGTGTCGCTCGGCGCGGCCAGCGACTCGCTGCTGTCCGGATCCACGGCGCCCGTACTCGCCGACGCCCGGGCGACCGGACGCGGCGATCGCCAGGTGCTCGCCGACCTCCACGTGTGCGAGGAGGTCCAGCGCTTCGTCGCCCTCCGCGTGCGCGCCGCGACCGAAGCCGGCCGCGAGCCCGGGCCCGGCGGGTCGATCGCCAAGCTGGCCGGGTCCGACCTGGTGCGCCGGGCGGCGACCGCCCACCTCCACCAGCGCGGCCCGGCGGCCGTCGCCTGGCCGGCCGACGACGCCGATGCGGGCGCCTCGGAGCTGGCCCGGGCGTTCGTGCACGCACCCTCGCTGTCGATCGCCGGCGGCACCAGCGAGATCCAGCGCAACATCATCGGCGAGCGCGTGCTCGGCCTGCCGCGCGAACCCGACGTCGACAAGGATGTGCCGTTCCGCGACGTCCGCAAGAACGGTTGACGGTTGACGCGGCGACGGCGGGGCGGTTGAATGGTTCGCCGTGAGCCAGCTGTCCGCCGCTGCGATCATCATTCCCTAGCGCACGTCGACGACCGACGTGCGCTCCGAGCCGCCCCTCCGGGCGGCTCTTTCATTTCCCGGAAGAGGTAGCGCAATGAGCGAACTGAGCAACCTGGTCGAGGTCTTCGACACGACGTTGCGCGACGGCATGCAGGTCGAGGGCGTGTCGGCCACGGTCGAGGACAAGCTGCGCATCGCCGAGCAGCTCGACCTGCTCGGCGTGCACTACATCGAGGGCGGCTGGCCCGGTGCGAACCCGAAGGACATCGAGTTCTTCGCCCGCGCCAAGTCGGAGCTGCACCTGACCGCCTCGTCGCTCGTCGCCTTCGGCTCGACCCGTCGCCCGAAGGGCAAGGTGGACGACGACGCGACCCTCCGCAACCTGCTCGAGGCCGGTACCGACTCGGTCTGCATCGTGGCCAAGAGTTGGGACTACCACGTGCTCAACGCGCTGCAGACGACGCTCGACGAGGGTGAGGCGATGATCGCCGATTCGGTGCGCTTCCTCGCTGGTGCCGGGCGGCGGGTGATGGTCGACCTCGAGCACTTCTTCGACGGCTACAAGCGCAACCCGGAGTTCGCGCTGCGCGCGCTCGAGGCAGCGGTGGTCGGTGGCGCGACCCACCTCGTGCTGTGCGACACCAACGGCGGCAGCCTGCC
>CAZMGD010000164.1:0-6522 GCA_964565705.1 uncultured Ilumatobacteraceae bacterium
AGGTTGCCGATGATCACCACCCGTACTGGGGCACTGCCGAGGCCGACCTTGGCGACGACGAGACCGCCGACGATGAACGCGGTACTGATGAAGCCCCACAGCAGACCCCAGGTCTCGACGGAGACGATGGCCAGCCCGTAGGCGTCGATCAGCGCCATGAACACCCCGCCGAGCAGGTTGTTGAACGCAGCGAGGGCGATCAGGAGCGAGAGGCCCGGCACGGCGCGGATCGCCTCGATCGCCCCCGCGATGTCGAGGTGCGGTGCCGAGTCGCCGGGCTGCGCCGACGGCGTGGGTTCGGCGAAGTGGATCGAGGCGAGGTGCACGAGGGCGAGCACGGTGAGCGCGACCGCGGCGTACAGCGCCCAGCCCATGCCGAGCCGGCCGATGACGAGACCGCTGAACACCGAGGTGATCGCGAACGAGACGCCGGTGACGGTGCCGACGAGGCCGTTGGCACGGTCGCGACGATCGTCCGGCACGAGCAGCGTGACGCACGTCGACAGTGCGATGCCGCGCATCGAGCCGGCAACCGACCCGACCAGGGTGAGGGCGACGAACACCCAGAACGCCGGGCTGCGCAGGCGCAGGATGTGCTCGGCGTCGACGGCGGCGAAGATCGCGGTCGCGGCGACGAAGCAGGCCGAGGAGATCGCGGTCGCGACCATCATCGAGGTGTGCTTGCGGTGGCGGTCGACGTAGGTTCCGAACGCCGGGCCGAGGAACGCGCTGGCGATGCTGAACGCGGCACCGATGATGCCCGTCGCGACCACCGACCTCGTCTCGAGATACACCCAGAACGTGAGCGCGAACCACAGGAACGAGCTGGTCACACCGGTCACGAGGGTGTTCAGCAGCAACCGGTGGAACGTGTGCTCGTCGTGCGCCGGCAGCTCGGTGGTCAGGGTGATCTCGGTCGCGTCCATGCTCACGGACATCGGACGATCGGGCACGTGCGAAGTCATCGCGCCGGCGGGCAGGTGCAGGTCCGTGTCGCTGCGAGAGTAGAGGCATCGCGAACCGCAGATGTGCACATTTCTCCTCGATGCACCCCGATACCGAGTTCGCCGTCCTGATGGAGGTCGATCGTGAAGGTGTTCAGCTGCCCGGTGTGCAACGCGCCCGTGTACTTCGAGAACGTCGGATGCGTGCAATGCGGCTCACTGCTGGCCTACGACGTCGACCACGACCGGTTCGTGAACGGCGCTGTGCTGTGCCTCGCCAGCACGACGGTCGAGACCTGCAACTGGTCGGTGCCCGAGTCGGGGTACTGCCGGTCGTGTGCGCTCGACATCGATCACGTGGCGACCGAGCGGCGCGTGCCGTTCCAGGAGGCCAAGCGCCGGGCGGTGCGCCAGCTCGTCCGCTTCGGGGTCGACCTGCATCGCGCGCCGGCGCTGCGGTTCGAGCTGCGCGACGGGTCCGTGGAGGGGCCCGTCACGATCGGTCACCAGGACGGCGTGATCACGCTCGACACCGCGGAAGCGGATCCCGCTCGGCGGGAAGAGGTCCGCACCAGCCTCGGCGAGCCGTACCGCAGCCCCCTGGGCCACGTGCGCCACGAGCTCGGCCACTGGTACTGGGCGGCGCACGTCGGCGACCGGTTCTCGACCGACTCGTTCCGATCGCTGTTCGGCGACGAGCAGTTCGACTACCAGGCGGCGATCGAGCAGCACTACGGCACGCCCGACGACGGGTCGTGGCAGGGGCAGTTCGTCTCCTTCTACGCGTCGATGCACCCGTGGGAGGACTTCGCCGAGTCCTTCGCCCACCTGCTCCACCTGACCGACACGCTCGAGACGGCGGCGGTGCAGGGCATGGTGGGCGGCGCCTCCGTCGCGCTCGGGTTCGGCGACTTCGACAAGCTGTACCAGCGCTGGATCGAGGTCAGCGTCGCCCTCAACGAGCTGAACCGCAGCATGGGCACTCCAGACGCCTACCCGTTCGCCCCCTCGCCGCCGGCGGTGGAGAAGCTCGCGTTCGTCTGGCAGTCCCTCACCAGCGGCGCATCCTGATCGTCGGGGGTGCGCGCCGAGCACCCTCCTCGCCGGGTGTCAGAAGCCTGGTGATCGCACGCTGGCTCACAGCGGTGGAAGGTTCTGACACCTACGCGTGCGGCCGCCGCGTCAGGGGATGAAGCGCTGGATCGTGGCGGCGAGCTCGACGGGCTGGTCGCCCTGGATGCTGTGGCCGGCCTCTTCGAAGCGCTCGACCTCGGCGGTCGGGAGGCGGCGCATCAGCTCGGCCTCGTCGTCGTCGCGCAGCACGGAGCTGGACCGCATCCCGCGGGCGAGCAGCACCGGCACCTCGATCTTCTCGAGGGCTTCGCCGAGGTCGGTGAAGTAGCGACCGTCGGCGTCGACGATCGGCGTCGCGTCGGTCGGCGACGCGGCTGCATCGGGCGCGTCGACGCGCCAGCGTGAGTGGCGCCACACCCAGCTGCCGTCCTCGAGCTGGAGCGCGTTGTGGAGGATGCCGCGGCGCAGCGACGACTCGCTGCGGGTCGGGTTGAACTCCATCGTCCGGGCCAGCAGCTCGTCGAAGCTCGGGAACGTCGCCGGGCCGTTGACGAAGTCGACGATGTGCTGGGCCAGCTCCGGCTTCAGGCCGGGCAGCACGTCGACGAGCAGCACCTTGCGGACCAGCTCGGGGGCGACGACGGTCAGCGCGATCGTCGTCAGCCCGCCGTAGGACATCCCGACGATCCCGCGCGCATTCGGGGCCAGCGCCCGGATCGCCGGGGCGACGTCCTCGGCCGCGGCGAGGGGGGAGCGGGTCTCGAGCTGTGCCCACCCGGGCGCGTCGCTGTGGCCGTGGCCGGGCAGGTCGATCGCGACCAGCGGGCGAGGGCGCAGCGCCATCGCCACGGTGTCCCACGTGTGCGCGTTCTGCGATCCACCGTGCAGCAGCACGATCTCCGGGTCGCCGTCGCCCCACACCAGAGCGCTGAGCGTGCGCCCGGGCGCGACCTCGACGTCCTCGCGGCGCACCGTCGGCGGTCCGTCGAAGGGCAGCCCGTACTCGGCGGCGTTCTCGTGGAACAACCCGAACTCGTCGTACGGCACCCGCTCGCCATCGCTCATCGCTGTGACCGTACCCAACCGCAGCAGATGTCTGGGACGTTCGGCCCTAGCTCGTGGTCGATCCATGAATCCATGATTCAAAGATCATGAAGCTCGAACTGAGGCTCCGAAGCAGAGTCGGGATCGCTGCCCTGCTCGTGCTCGTCCCGACCGCAACAGCAGCGTGCTCCGACGACGGCCCTCGAGCAGGCGGGCGGGCCGGTGTCGACGCTGCTGCCGGCGCCTCGACTGGCGACATCTCCCCCGGGGACACCGTCGCGTTCCACGCCAGTGAGTTCATGTTCGCGCCCACCGACCTCGTCGCCGAGCCCGGCGCGTACACCGGTGTCCTCATCAACGACGGCAACATCGAACACGACATCACGTTCGAAGGTGGCGAACCGGTGGTTGCCGCGGCCGGTGAATCCGTCGAGTTCGCGTTCACGGTTCCCGAGGGAGGCATCCGCTACTGGTGCTCGATCCCCGGACACGAAGATGCCGGCATGGCCGGCTTCGTGAGCACAGGTGACTCGACGGCCTACGCCTCACACACCGGTGACGACCACATCGCCTCCACCGCAACCCCGGCGGTCGAACCCAACCCGGATGCCGCCCCCTACGTGCTTCGCGATCCACGCCCACCGCAGCGCGGGGAAGGCGAAGGGGTCACCCTGGTCCCCGGCGGCGCCCCCGACGGCGGTGACCTGATCGAGGTGGAGCTCGTCATCGAGGAGAAGCTGATGACCGTCGCCGACGGCATCGAACAGCTCGTGTGGACGTTCGGTGGTGACGTACCCGGTCCCGTGCTTCGTACGCGGGTCGGCGACACCGTTCGAGTCCACCTGGTCAACCCTCCCAGCGCGAGCGTGTCGCACTCGATCGACTTCCACGCCTCACAGGTGTCGATGGAGGACGAGATGGCCTCCATCGCCCCCGGCGAAGAGCTCATCTACGAGTTCAGCACCGACTACGCCGGCGTCTGGATGTATCACTGCGGCACCGCTCCAGTGCTGCACCACATCGCCAACGGGATGTTCGGCATGGTGATCGTGGAACCAGAAGCCGGGCTGCCGCCCGTCGACGACGAGTTCTTCTTCGTTCAGCACGAGTGGTACCCCGGCCCGCAAGGCGAGCCGGCCTCGTTCGCCGCGGCAAACCAGGCAGCGCCCGCACCGCAGTTCCAGATGTTCAACGGCGTCGCCAACCAATATGCCGACCATCCCATCGACATCACGACCGGCGACGATGTTCGGATGTTCGTCCTCAACGCCGGCCCATCGATCGGCACCTCGTTCCACGTCGTCGGCACGATCTTCCACGACGTCACCAAGGAAGGGGTCCGCCTCGCTGCAGGAAACGAGGGCAACTGGGGTGCCCAGGCCGTCGACCTCGCCCCAGCCCAGGGAGCCGTCATCGAGATGACGACCGCGGAAGACGGCACCTACGCCTTCGTCAACCACGCCTTCAACTTCCCCGGGCGCGGCGCCATCGGGCTGTTCACAGCGGGTTGACCGCCGCCGAGCTCACCTCACAGCGGTTCGATGGGGGTACGGATGTTTGCGTACACTTGTACGGGTGGGTTTCAACAACCCGTCGTGGACGTGGCAGCAGCTGGAGGCGGCCCTCTCGGGAACCGGCGTCGCGCCCGACGACCTCGGGCGCGACGGTCGGGGGCCGGGCTCGCCGTCGTGGAACGCCGGTGGCGACGGCCCGGCGTGGACCCGGCACCGCCAGCCGTTCGACCCGAACGGGGTGCAGCGGGTGGAGGGATCGGTGCGCTACGCCGAGCTGCACTGCCACTCGAACTTCTCGTTCCTCGACGGGGCCTCGCACCCCGAGGAACTGGCGGTCGAGGCAGCTCACCTCGGCCTCGATGCGCTGGCGTTGACCGACCACCACGGGTTCTACGGCGTGGTGCGATTCGCCGAGGCGGCGCGGGCGGTCGGGATGCCGACCGTGTTCGGCGCCGAGATCACCCTGACCCCCGGCCTCGACCCCGGTGCCCGGGTCGTGCGCGACGAGGGTGACACGACGACCCAGGTCACCACCGGGCGCGTCCCGGACAGCTACGCACCCGACCCCCACGGACAGCACCTCGTGCTGCTCGCCGACGGTCCGGCTGGCTACGGCCGCCTGGCCAAGGCGCTCAGCCTCGGGCACCTGGCGGGGGAGAAGGGGGCGCCGCAGTTCTCGCTCGCCGACGTGGCCCACACGACCGCCGGTCAGGTCTGGGCGCTGACCGGGTGTCGCAAGGGCGCGGTGCCCACCGCCCTCCTCGCCGAGGGTCCGGCGGCGGCGCGGCGCGAGCTGCGCCGCCTCGTCGATGCGTTCGGGCGCGACCGGGTGCTCGTCGAGCTGTGGGATCACGGCGACCCACTCGACTCGGCGCGCAACGACGCGCTCGCCGAGCTGGCCATGCGCTCGGGGGTGCGCGCCGTGGTCACGAACAATGCCCACTACGCGACGCCGGTCCAGCGCCGCCTGGCCACCGCGCTCGCTGCAGTGCGGTCGCGGCGCAGCATGGCCGAGCTCGATCCGTGGCTGCCGGCGTCGGCCAGCGCTCACCTCCGCTCTGGCGCCGAGCAGGCACGCCGCTTCCGCCGCTACCCGGGCGCGGTCGAGCTGGCCGGGGAGATCGGCCGCAGCCTCGCGTTCGACCTGTCGCTCGTCGCCCCGTCGCTCCCACCGTTCCCGTGCCCCGACGGCCTCACCGAGATGGCGTACCTGCGGCGCCTCACCGAGCAGGGCGGGATCGACCTCTACGGGCCGCGCGACAGCCGCAGCGAGCTCGTCCAGCGGGCCTGGCACACGATCGATCGCGAGCTGGCGATCATCGAGCAGCTCGGCTTCCCCGGCTACTTCCTCGTCGTCTGGGACCTCGTCCGCTTCTGTCGCGAGTCGAACATCCTCTGCCAGGGCCGGGGCAGCGCCGCCAACTCGGCGGTCTGCTACGCGCTGCGCATCACGACCGCCGACGCGGTCAAGCTCGGCCTGCTGTTCGAGCGATTCCTCTCACCCGAGCGCGACGGGCCACCCGACATCGACATCGACATCGAGAGCGACCGCCGCGAGGAGGTGATCCAGTACGTGTACGGCCTCCACGGCCGGCACCACACCGCGCAGGTGGCCAACGTGATCACCTACCGGGCGCGCTCGGCGGTGCGCGACATGGCCCGCGCCCTCGGCTACGCGCCGGGCCAGCAGGACGCATGGTCCAAGCGCGTCGACGGCTGGGGCACGGTCGCGACCACCGCCGCCCAGCCCGAGCACGGCATCCCCGTACCCGTGCTCGACCTCGCCGCCCAGGTCGAGGACGCGCCCCGCCACCTCGGCATCCACAGCGGCGGCATGGTGATCTGCGACCGCCCGATCGTCGAGGTCTGCCCGGTCGAGTGGGCGCGCATGGATCGGCGCTCGGTGTTGCAGTGGGACAAGGACGACTGCGCCGCGGCCGGCCTGG
>CAZMGD010000165.1:0-6516 GCA_964565705.1 uncultured Ilumatobacteraceae bacterium
AGACAGGCCCCAAGGTTTAACGGCAAGCTCAGACGGCGCTCTTGTCGTCTACGTGCGGTCGTCGCTGATCGCGAACAGCAGCCCGCCGAGCATCGCCATGTTCTTCCAGAACTGGGTGCGCTGCATCCTGCGGGCCATCGGGTCATCGATGTTCCAGAAGTCGTGGCCGGCCACGGTGGTCGGGATCAGCGAGCCGATCACCGCCAGCGCCGCCCAGCGATGGAACCTGCCGGGGACGAGCGAGGTGGCGGCGAGAGCGATGCCGGCGGCCGCCTGCAGCGCGCCGTTGGCTCGCACGATCTGCTCGTCGTCGGCGGGCAGCGGCACGACCTTGCGGATCGTGCCCAGCGTGGATGCGGCCATCCCAACGCGCGGGCCGGGGCTGCGGGCGGCGTCGAGCCCGAGCACGGCATAGGTGACGCCCATGGACACGCCTGCGAGGCCACGCACGATCCGGGTCGGCGTGACGCGCCTTGCCGTGTCGGTTCGGTCGCTGTGCCCGCTCACGCCGCCACCGCATCGAGTCGGGCCAGCTCCTCGGCAGGCAGCGCGACCGAACCGGCGGCGACGTTCTCGCGCAGGTGGGCCACCGAGGCGGTGCCGGGGATCGGCAGGACGTTTGGTGAGCGGTGCAGCAGCCACGCCAGCAGCACCGCCTTCGGCGTGGTGCCGAGCCGCTCGGCGATGCCGTCGATGATGCCGGACTGCACCGGGTTGAACCCGCCCAGCGGGAAGTACGGCACGTAGGCGATGCCCTGCGCGGCGAGGTCGTCGATGAGCCCGTCGTCGCCGCGGATGGCGATGTTGTACAGGTTCTGCACGCACACGACCGGGGCGACGGTCTGGGCCTCGCGGATCTGTGCCGGCGTCACCGTGCTCAGCCCGAGGTGCCTGATCAGACCCTGCTGGCGAAGCTCGGCGAGCGCTGTGAACGGTTCGATGACCGAGTTGTCCGGGCCCATCACCCGGAGGTTGACGACGTCCAGGGCGTCCAGTCCGAGGTGGTCGAGGTTGTCGTGCACTGCCCGGCGCAGGTCGTAAGGTGTGGCTGCGGGGGGCCAGCCACCTTCGGCGTCGCGGCGCACGCCGACCTTGGTCACGATCGTCAGCTCGTCGGGATAGGGGTGCAACGCCTTGTGGATGATCTCGTTCGTGACGTGCGGGCAGTAGTCGTCGCTCGTGTCGATGTGGGTGATCCCCAGCTCGATGACCTCGCGCAGCACCGCGATCGCGGCGGCCTCGTCGGCGGGCGGTCCGAACACGCGCGGACCGGCGAGCTGCATCGCCCCGTATCCCATGCGGGAGACAGTGCGGTCACCGAGGCGGTAGCTGCCGCCTCCGTGTGCTTCCGACATGACTTCTCCTCCTGATCGATGGTCACCCGGGCTGCGCGTGGTGTCGCCGGCCCAGCCCACAGCAGCCATCGGTGAGCTCGCGCCGCCTCAGAGCTTCTCATGCTCGGCCCGGAACGAGCCGTCGCTGAACCACGCGCGACCCTTGAAGTCTGGACGCTGTGCCGTTCACAAGTGCCGACGTTGCTTCACAACCGCAGCAGGCGGTCGGTGCATCTCCACGCGATGAGCGCCGGATCGGGTGGCTACGTCGGCGAGCTGCTCGCCGGCGGCGATGCGCTGCATCGCGCTGACGTCGGCGCCGTATCCGACGAGCTGCAGGTCGTCGGCCTGGCTCGACAGCTTCATCCCCTGATCACCGCCGGGCGGCTTGGTCGTACCGGGTGAGCACGCAGCGCACGTCGCGGCTCTGAGCAAGAGCGACGCCGACCGCGGTGGAACTTTGTCGACGGCCGTCGCGCCCAACCCAGAGCAGTCAGCGGACGACACATCGTTCACGTCGGTTTCGGGTGTCGTGTGTCCTCATGACCCCGACACACACGTCGCCAAGTGTTCCGTAGCCCGTCGTTGGCGGTGGTCCAGATGTGCCCCCAGAGGATGCCGGAGGGGCCGTCGTCGGGGAGATTGCGAGGCGCACGCTCGGCTCAGCGCCTTCGGCGATGAGCTTGGCGCCAAGCACCATGACGGCGTTGTGGGCGGACAAGAATCCTTCGTTTCGGCCAGCCCCCGCGGCCCGCTGACTGGCCAGCAGGTACATGACCACCGGACCGTCCACGGTCAGCGATCCGATGATGACGAACAAGCCGGTCGCCACGATGCTGCCGGCGCCGTCGAGGCCCGCCTCGGCGATGCTCGCCGCGGCGGCCAGGGCCAGGTCTGTCGGGTTCACGAGGGACAGGAAGGTACCGATGGCCAGCGACTTACCGGGAGTGATCGAGTTCATGGCCGCCATCCACCTCGGCTTCTCCGCCTCGACGCCGGGCTGTGGGCGCTTGCGCCATTGCCCGAGCGCCATGACGAGGAACAGCACACCCAGGAGCAGCTTGACCCAGTTCACAGCGGTCGAGGAACCGGAGTCGGCATCGTCGGCGTCGCTGGCGACGAGCAGCACGATGACGCTCGCGCTCACGAGGCCGACGACCCAGCCGACGGCGAAGGCGGAGCCGTTCGATCGCCCCTTCGGCGTGCTCAGCATGAGGATCACGGCGATGACTGCCATCGGGCTCAACGCCACACCGACCGCCAACCTCAGGTTCTCGCCGATTGCATCCCCCACCGACTTCGGTGTTGCACGCCCGGCGTGCCCGCCAGGCATGGCGCGATGTTCCAGGAGACCCTCTCGGATCGGCCTGCGCCGGCGCCGAGGTCTGCTCGTCGCCCGCCGGCGTCGCGGTCACGCGCGAGTCGCTCACGCTGCTGGCGCCAGCGGTCGGTGACGACTCGTCAGAGGTAGCGCAGCGCCGAGGCCCGCTCGATCACCGCGGCGCGTGAGGTGACGCCGAGCTTCTGGCTGATGTTCTTGACGTGGGTCTTGATCGTGTTGCGCGACACGAACAGCTCGTCGGCGATCTCCTTGTAGGAGAGCGACGTCGCGAGGTATCGGAGGACGGCGCGCTCGCGTGCCGACAGGAAGTCGACGGATGTGACCGGGACGTCGGGGATCGTGGGCCTCGGCAGCAGGCGGAGGACATCCTCGATGTACTTGTTGCGCGGCAGCCGGCGGACGGCGTGCTGGATCGTCGCCAGCCCCTGCGACGACAGCTTGAGGAACGGGAGGATGAAGCCGTCGGGGATGGCCGTGTTCAGCGCCTCCTCGGCGTACTCGGCTGCTGGCTGCTGCGCCGCGAGTTCCAGCTCCATCCTGGCGAGCGCGACGTCGAGGCGTTCGCGGATTGTGTCCGCCGCGGTGCAGGTCAGCAGGTCGAGGTGCGCTTCGGCCCCGGCGAGGTCGGCGCGTCCCAGCGCCACCTCGAGCAGCGCCAAGTGCCGTGCACGAACGTCGGTCTCGATGCCCTGGGCGACTCGTGCGGCCTTGTCGAAGGACTGTCGATGGCACAGCACGCGCGCTTGTTGCCGGCGGATGAAGTCGTGGATTCCGTTGCGCGTCGTGTGGCCGCGCAGCCGGCGGTGGGCGTCGTTGACGATGACCAGCGCGCCGTCCAGGTCACCCTCGATCGTCCGCAGGCGGCTGAGCGTGACGCAGGCGAGGACGCAGGCGAGGACTCGAAACTCGGCGTTGGTGTCGAGGACTCGTTCGAGTGTGTCGTCCGCCTCGGCGAAGCGCCCTGTCTCCGCGAGGACCACGCCGCGGACCGCTTCGAGCAGCATTCCGTCGGTGTTCGCGCCGCTGCGGTCTCGGTCGAGCTCGCGGAACGCGACACGTATCGTGCGCTCGGCGTCGACGAGTTCGCCGCGGAACAGGTGCAGCTGTCCACGCGTCCCGCTCGCCTCGATCCGTTCGAGTGCGGTCGGTCGATCGTTGAGCTGCTGGCCCAACCTGCGCTCCGCGTCGTCGAACTGCCGTTGCCAGACCAAGGCGCGGGTGACACACGATCGGGCTGTCGTTGCCCATGGCCCGACGGGAGGGCTGTCCCACGGGAGACGGCTGTCGAGCTCGACGAGCTCGGCATGGTCGCCGAGGATCAGGGCAGTGACGGCTTCGACGAGGGTCAGCTGGTCCCGGTCGGTTGAAGTGAGCCGGTCCAGGCCGCCGTGGCGTACGCGTCGTGCGATGCGATGGGCCTCGGTGGTGTCGCCATTGAGGATCAGGGCGATGGCGAAGCTCAGTGCCGGGCCGGGGTCGCTGCGGATGTCTTCGTCGGACAGTGCTCGCTCACGTTCGGACGTCACCGACCCGAGCGGATAGGCGACGTCGAGGACGGTGCCGTGCATCGAGCGCAGCGCCGCCGTGCGGCACCCGGCCCGCCAGTGGTGACCGAACGCGGCAACGACGTCGCCACGCGACTCGTACCATTCAGCGGCTCGTTCGTGCAACGCCGTCGCCGCCGCTGGTTGTGCGGCGTGCAGCTCGAGGCGCAGCATGTCGCGCAGCAGGTGGTGGTAGCGGAATGCTCGGCCGGCGGGGTCAGTGCGGTGCAGCAACAGGTTGGCTGCCTCGATGTCGAACAGGCTGACCGGCGTACCCGGGCTGAGCGCGGCCGCCAGTTCCGGCGACAGCTCGTCCACGACACACGTGTCGAGCAGGAAGCGCTGTACCGCGGGGGACTGCTGGGCGAAGACCTCGGCCCAGAGGTACTGGGCGACGACTCGAGTGGTGACCGTTAAGCGCGTGACGAAGTCCTGCGGGTCGGGGGATTCGCGCAGGGCGATCGCTGTGAGCTGCAGTCCGGCAGCCCATCCCTCGGTGCGTTCCATCACGGCGTCGAGACCGCCGTCGGGGAGCATCGCCCCCAATCGGGTCATCAGCGCGGCAGCGTCGGCCCGGTCGAACCGAAGGTCGGCATCGCGCAGCTCACCCAACCGGCCGTCGATCCGCAGGCGATGCAGTCCGATCTCGGGTTCGGTACGGCTGCCGACGACGAGCGTCAGCGGCTGCACGCTACGCGCGATCATGAAGCGCAATTGCGGATCGATCTGCCCGCCGGCGAGGTGGAAGTCGTCGAGCACGATCGTCACGGAACGCTCGAGCGCGGCGATCGAAATCAGGAGGCGTTCGAGGAACTCGATGTCGATCGTCGCGTCGAGCCTCGCGCACGTTGTACGCCGCGCTCTCCGCGCGACGAAGATCGCCCGACACGTCGTCGGGCAAGCGCATCAGGGCATCGGCCGTCCGCAGACAACGAAGCGCGCGATCGCCGAACCTCGGTCCAAGCTCGGACAGGATCGCCTGCTCCACCTCGATGTCGAGACCGATCCCGTCGCCGTCCACCGAGCCGCTGCGCGCCATGGCGACCATCTTGATCAGTGGGTGTAACGAGGATTCAGGACCGTTCGTCGCTGAGGGACCACTCTCTTCTCCTCTGCCGACGCCCCAGGTGGGCAGGGTGCTCGAACCTTGGCCATGCCGACCGACGCAGCCGGCGTCCAGCGCGATCGTGAGATGCTCCAGTGAAACGGCGAAACCCCGGCGATGTGCCAATGGCAGGGATCGTTCCGGGGTCTTCGGCTGCCAGGATACCTGGGATGAGCCAGGAGTCAATCTCTCCTGCAGAGCTTCGCCGATTGGTGTCGGCCGAACGGTTCGGCTCGTACGAGACGCAGATGGGCAGCGAGACAGGCGCGGTCGCGCTCTACGAGTGGAACCTGGCTATGAGCGCAGCGATCTTCGAGACCCTCGGCGTGGTCGAGGTGCTGGTGCGCAACGCTTTCCATGCCGCGCTTACCGAGCGTCACGTCGGCCGTGGCGGCGTGGGTCCGTGGTACACGGGGGTGTGGCTCGATGTGAAGGGCCGACAGGACGTCGCGAGTGCCCGGGACCGAGCGACGGGACGCGGACGCAGCGTCGAGCTGCAAGGCAAGGTGATCGCGGAACTCTCGTTCGGGTTTTGGCGGTATCTCGTTGCCCGCCGCTACCAGACGACTGCCTGGCCGGCGCTCCAAAGCGTGTTTCCGCTGCATCCGGGGGGAAATGCGCCGCGGAGCGGGGTCGAGGATCGAATGCAGCGAATTCACGTCCTGCGGAATCGAATCGCTCATCATGAGCCGATCTTCAGGAGGAGGCTCGACCACGACCACGGCGACATGCTCAGCCTTGTCGGTTGGATCTCCGCACCGGCGCGGGAGTGGCTTGAACAGCTCAGCCGCGTCCCCGAAATTCTCGCGGCCCGGCCAACGCCGGCATGACGCCGCGAGTGCCCAGCAGCTGCCCGACGTCGGGGCTTGTGAGGTGACCTGTGACGGTCACGCGGATGATGGAACGATGAATGCTGACGTGGTGTCGCCGGCCCTGCGAGGGCGTGAAAAGGGCGTGTGAGGCGTGGAAAGGGCGTGTCACACCGGTCAACAACGGTCACTCCAGTCGGCCTGTGTCACTCAAGGAAATGGCCCGTGACCTGGCCTCACGCACCCTGACCTGGTGTGGAGCCCTTCGTGTTCGGAGGGTTCGATTCCCCCCAGCTCCACAAAAAGTGGCATCTACCAGGGGAAATGCAGAGGATGGACGGAGGGATTTCACCCCCGTCCAATACGGCGGGTGACCTGCGGG